>CAIOTJ010000630.1 GCA_903861195.1 uncultured Planctomycetaceae bacterium
AGGTCATACGACTTCGACATGAGACATCCGTCGGTGGAATCGAGAGGCTGGGAAGACCGGCATGAGGCGGGGAATCAGCGTTGCACTTCCTGCAGGGAGAGCGTCCCCTGCCGGGCGATGAACCGCAGCATCTGCTGGGTGGTGGGATCGCGGGTATCCATCATCAGCCGGAACATGATCGAGACATGGTTGCGGCCGGGAATCTCGTGCGATTCCGCGGGGACTTTCAGTTGATTCAGCTCGCGGCAGAGCCGCTGCGACATCTGATCGCAATTGGGAATGTCGCTCTCGGCGTACAGGACCAGGAAGGGGGGGCAGCGATCCGAGAGATGGCGGATCGGCGAGGCCGAGACGGCCGCCTCGGGCCCCTCACCGATGACGCGATCGTAGCGCCCGGGGCGGAACTCGAAAATGCCGCTGATGGGAATCGCTCCCCGGATGTCGGCCAGCGAGCAGTTCTGTTGGGCGAGGTATTTTTCGTGGGTGCAGAGCAGGGCGGTCAGGTGGCCCCCCGCCGATTGTCCCGCGACGAAGATCTGGTCTGTGCGGCCGCCCCGTTCGCCGATGTGGTTGCGGACCCAGGCGAACGCCCGGGCACAGTCTTCGATGTGGGCCGGGTGCTGCACGGCGGGAGAAAGGCGGTAGCTGATGACCGCCGTTCCCACACCGTTCTTCGCGAAAACCCGCCCGACCGACGTGTACAGCCGGCGGTCCCCCGAGACCCACGCCCCCCCGTGAATGAACAGCAGCACGGGAAAGTCGCGCTGGCCTTTCGGGAGGAACAGGTCAAGCTTGTGTTTTTTCCGGTCGAATCCAGGACCGTCGTAATAGGTGATGTCGCGCTCTTCGAGCACCTCAAAGGGACCGCCGGCCAGGTGGGAGGCGGTCGATGGGTCGGTGGTCGGGGGGCTGGTCTCGGCTGGCAGGACCCCGGTTGGGGCCGCAGTCTCAAAATCGGAGGATTCTGCGGTTGGGGTCGGTGAGGACCTGTCGGATGAGGCTTCGGTCCGGCGCAGCGTGGCGGTGACGGGGAAGTGATCGGAGGGGGTTCGTCCCTCACGGGCAGTGCGGTCGATGGCGGCCGCTTCGATCTGCCAGTCGCGCGAGGCGGCGATCCAGTCGATGCGCGGACCACCGCTGTTCTTCACCAGGAATTCGGTGAAGGTGCCTTCGTTGGGTTCCGGTTGGGGATGCTTCACGCGAAAGGTGTCGACGACGGGGGAGGGGGTTCCCTCGAGTTCTGCGAACAACTGGCGATGCGGTTCTCCTCCATCGCCATCGTTGAAGTCTCCCGTCACGACCAGCGAGTCCTGTTTGCCCTGTTCCAGCAGCCGCCGGCGGATGAGGGCGGCCGACCGGGCCCGGGCCTCGGTGCCGCGATGGTCGAAGTGCGTGTTGAAGAACAGAATCGGGCGGGTCTGCGGGGCCTGGCGATCTTTCAGGCGGACCCAGGTGACCATCCGGGGGAGCGAACTGTCCCAACTTTTGCTGCCGACGTTCTCGGGAGTTTCACTCAGCCAGAAGTGCCCGCCGTCGAGTTTTTCAAATCGGGCTTCGCGGTAGTAGAGAGCCATCATCTCTCCCTGATCCCGGCCGTCATCGCGACCCACCCCCAGCACGCCATAGCCGGGCAACTGCTCGCGCAGCCAATCCCGTTGAAAACCCAGGGTCTCCTGCGTTCCCAGCAGGTCGGGGTCGAACGCCCGGATAGTGTCGCGCAGGAATTCACGGCGCCGGTCCCAGTGGTTGACCCCATCATTGGCGGTGCCATAGCGGATGTTGAAGCTCATCACCCGGACGGGCTCGGCCCCCTGGACGGCCACCCAGTCCACGAAGCCAGCCAACGCCAGGCACAGTACTCTCCGCCACGCAGCACCCATGACGCGATCTCCTGCAGCTCAATGTGTGTGATGGGGGAGTATAGCGGTCGAAGCAGAACCTCGGCAGCAATCCCGGTGTGCTTGGGGCGGGTCAGAACCGGCCCTGCAGCGCCTGGGCCGTCCAGCCCTGTCCCGCTTCGGCCAGGTCCCGGGGCGTGCCCGCCGCCACCAGTTGGCCCCCCCCGGCTCCTCCTTCGGGACCGAGGTCGAGCAGCCAGTCGCACTGCCGCAGCAACTGGGTGTGGTGCTCGATCACCAGCACGCTGTGCCCCGCTGCGACCAGTCTCCGCAACACCTGCAACAGCCGCTCCACATCGGCGGGATGCAGGCCGGTGGTGGGTTCGTCCAGCAGGTAGAGCGTGTGTGCCGAGTGACCGCGCGCCAGCTCCCGCGCCAGCTTCACCCGCTGCGCCTCCCCTCCCGAGAGAGTCTGCAGCGACTGGCCGAGGGACAGGTAGCCCAGCCCCACCTCCACAAAGGTTTGCGCGATGGTGTGCAGGCGGGAGAGATTCCCGACCAGTGGCAAGGCCTCGTCGAACCGCAAGTCGAGCCACTCGGCGGGATTTTTCTCGAGGAACCGGACGGGCAACAGGCTGGGGTGGAACCGCGTTCCCAGGCAGCTGGGGCAGGGAGTCTGCGCTTCGGGAAGCAGCTCGATTTCCAGACGCCGGACGCCCGAACCGCGGCAGACGGGGCACCGCCCCTCGGCCGACAGCAGGCTGAACCGCGCGGCCTGGAATCCCAGGCGACGTGCTTCGCGCGTCCTCGCGAACAGCCGCCGCAACTCGGTCCAGAATCCTGACAGGGTGGCCGGGTTGGCCCGAGGGGATCGGGACAACGGCACCTGGTCGACCTCCACCAACCGTTCGATCGCCGACCAGCCGGCGAGTCGCCCCATTCCGTCGATGCAGACCTCCTCGTCCGACAGCGGGGGGGCTGGGGGAGTTGCCCGAGCGGCGGCGTTCTTTCCCTTCCGCTGGCTGGGGGATGCCGCGGGCTTCTTCGGAAAACGCCGCTGTTGTTCGCGCTGCGCGAGTCCCTGCCGCAACAGCGGGGCGAGGGTCTCGAGCATCAGCGTCGATTTGCCCGAGCCGCTGACGCCGGTGATGCCGACCAACAGTCCCAGAGGAATCTCAACCCGCAGATCGCGCAGGTTGCGCAGGGAAGCCTGCGAGACCGTCAGAGTGCGGGAGGGTTGCGGAGACCGCGGGGGAACCGCCAGAGGTCCGGTCGTCTCCGCGAGGAAGCGCCCGGTTTGTGATTGGGGATTGCGAGCCGCCTCGGCTGGCGGTCCACTGGCCACGAGGGTGCCCCCTTCCCGACCGGCACCTGGGCCGAGGTCGATCAGCCACTCGGCTTGCCGCATCACCTGCGGATCATGCTCAACCACCAGCAGCGTGTTGCCCCGGTCGCGCAGGGAGAACAGGGCGGCGAGCAGACGCTGGGTGTCGCGCGGGTGCAGTCCCATCGTCGGTTCATCGAGGATGTAACAGGCTCCCACGAGGCCGGCACCGAGGGCTCCGGCGAGTCGCGCCCGCTGCAGTTCGCCACCCGACAGACTCTCGAGTGGGCGATCGAGCGACAGGTAGTCGAGCCCCACATCGTCGAGAAACTGCAGCCGCCGTGCGATCTCGGGGACCACCCGCTGAGCCACGGGAGAGTCGAGTTGCTGCCAGCGACGGACCATCTCGCACGACTCGCGTACGGTCTGTCGGCAGAAGCCCGGCAGGGTGCTCTGTTCGAACCGGACCCTGCGCCCCGCCGCAGCCAAACGCTCGCCCCCACACGTCGCGCAAATCTGCCCCTCGACCGAACCCAGTCCAGTGCAGGTGGGACAGGCACCATGAGGGCTGTTGAAATTCAGCGTGCGCGGCTCCAGCTCTGGCAGGCTGATCTGGCAGTCGGGGCAGGCATGACGACTGCTGAACAGCCGGTCGCGCCAGCCGGTTCCCTCCTGCTCCGAGACGACGCACGCCCCCTGGCCATGCTTCAGCGCGAGAGCCACCGAGTCGCTCAGCCGGGCCCGCAGCCCTTCCTTGATGATGATGCGGTCGACGACCACCTCGATGGTGTGCGCCCGGCTTTTGGCCAGTTCGGGGGGCGAGTTGGCATCGACCAGCTCTCCATCGACCCGGGCCCGCACAAACCCGTGCTTCACGATCTGCTCGAACACCTCGCGGTGGGTTCCTTTGCGGGCCCGGATCCACGGTGACAGCAGCATCACCTTCCGGCCAGTTTCGAGGGCCAGAATCGCGTCGACGATCTGCTCGGAAGTTTGCGGCGTGACCGGTTGATCGCAGCCCGGGCAGTGGGCGACGCCGGCCCGCGCGTACAGCAGCCGCAGGAAGGGAGCCAGTTCGGTCAGGGTGGCCAGGGTGCTGCGCGGCTGTCCGGCCGAATATCGCTGGGAAACCGCCACCACGGGAGGCAGGCCCGTCAGCGAATCGAGCGGGGGGCGGGGCAACAGATCGAGCCGGGCCCGGGCGTGGGGGGCAAGGATTTCCAGGCAGCGGCGCTGCCCTTCGGCAAACAGCGTGTCGAACGCCAGTGAGCTCTTGCCGCTGCCGCTGACCCCCGTGCAGACCACGAATCGCCCCTGGGGAATCTCCACCGAGACACGCCGCAGGTTGTGTATGCGGGCTCCCCGCAGATCGATCACACGTCGGGGCGGGGAAGGTTGGGGATGGTTCATCAAGAGCCTGTCAGCGGTGTGTGTCTGGGCCTGTCCTAAAAGGGGGGGCAGGGTGCACAGGCGTTGGTTGTTCTGGGGCCCGCGGCCGACCGCGGGCCGAGCCGATCAAACCGGACACACGAGTTCGGTCCGCACTCCGCGCAGATCCATTTCGAATTCGATTTCCTCGATGGGGGGGCGGGTGGGATACCACACCACTCCGCGCAGGGCGGCGGCTCCCATGCGGGGCAGCAACACGTCGGTCAGCAGGCTGTCGAGGGGATGTACCGTATAGACATCGGTGGCGGTCACCTCACTCCAGTTGCCCCCGAGGCCGCGCAGGCGGTTCTCCATTAAACCCATCACGAATTCGGCCTTTGTCCGCAGACCCTGGAGGCCGAGATCTCCCCGGGCCACAATCGCCTCGGCCGCGAGAATTCCTTCCGGCAATTCACCTCCCCCCGCGACGATGAAACTGCGGGGGGACCCGGCGGGGGCCGGACGGGTGAACGAAAAGGCAAACAGGCTGGGCTCGGCAATCAGCCCCGGGGCGGGGGCGACGTTCGTGCGGGCCACGGGATTGACGCCATCGACAAACAGACCCCAGTCGCGCAGCACTGAGGCGTAGAGTCCATTGAATTCGGCGAAGCCCGCGAACGTGAACGGCCGGGGCGAACGGAGTTCCATCGCACACAGCGCCTGCCGGGGCCGCTGCTGGGTCTCGAGAAACCGGGTGACCAGGTCAAATCCCTGTCGCCAGGGGAGGGGACTCGCCAGGGTCACGTGCACAATCTCGCTGTCGGGGAGCGAAACCACCCCTCCGGAATAGGGGGCGATTCCGGGGAGAAATGCGTACTGGCCGTGGGGGTGGGTGATCAACGCCATGATGCGGTGGGGGAGGGGAGGCAGAGGGGCGTGAGAAGGAAGAACTCAACAGGACCGCAGATCACTGCGAACCCAGGCGGAGGGCGAGAGGTGAAGTCACACCGGCAATCCTTGCGGAGGCCCGGCAACGCATGCCGGGCCTCCGTCTTATCCCGATGCTGCGGCCTGGGCCATCACCAGTCTGTGAAGGGACCAGTTCCGGGACTTGCCAGACGGTGCCATCCAGAGACCGTGGCATTACAGGGGACCTGCAATTACTTGGTGAGGGGGGCGGGCTTCATCTCGCGGATCCAGATGTTCCGGAACTTCACGGGGTTGCCGTGGAACTGGAGTTGGATGGGCCCGGTGGCGGGATGGGGATTGTCGTACGCGGGGGGACGTTCATAGAACGTGCCCCCCTTGAGCTCAAAGTGGTTCTGCACCACCACCCCGTTGTGGAGGACGGTGATGAAGGCGGGGGTGGTGACCTTGCCCTGCGGATCCATGCGGGGGGCGGTGAAGAGAATGTCGTACGACTGCCATTCGCCGGGCTTGCGGCAGGCGTTGACCATGGGAGGGGTCTGCTTGTAGAGCGAACCCGCCTGGCCATCGAAGTAGGTCTGGTTCTTGAAGGAGTCGAGAATCTGCACTTCGTACCGGCCCATCAGGTAAACACCGCTGTTTCCCCGTCCCTGTCCCTCCCCCTCGACCTTTTCGGGAGAGGCCCATTCGAGGTGCAGTTGGACGTCGCCGAAGGAGTCCTTGGTGGTGATGCCCGTCTCGCGGGGGATGGCATACCCGTCCCGAATCTCCCACTTCTCGCCCCCCTGCCACTGGTTGAGGGACTTCCCGTCGAACAGTTGCCGGGCATCGGACGGGGGGCCGCCGACCGGTCCGGGGTCGACCACCACCGGCTCGGCCCAGGGGATGCCGCTTTTGTATTCGTCGACAAACGCGGCATGGGCGACCAACGCGGTGGCCAGGCTGGCGACCACCAGGGCACCCCGCGAGGGGAGCGAACGCAGGAATCCGTGGCGCATGGAACTCCTCAATCGAATTCGGAATCAAGGCAGAAGGGGTCTCAAGACAGGCTGG
>CAIOTJ010000631.1 GCA_903861195.1 uncultured Planctomycetaceae bacterium
ACGTCGGGAAGAGGACGGTGAGCCAAGCCATGTCCTGAAGGGACATTCTTGGATAGCCCAGGGTTTGCCGCTTTGCGGCTACCCTGGGTCACTGGGCACCCCGATCGCCGCAGCCCTGTCGGGGCTGGCTTCCTGCGCGGCAGACGAATCGACAACGAGCCGAATTCGACCGGCATTTTTGCCATCAGGAGACCACAGGCGCTGCCGGTTTCCCTGAGCCAAGCAGGAGGCGAACCCCTCCAGGGTTCAGGCCGAGCAGGGATGTCCCTGACCCAGGGTAGCCGCAGGGCGGCAACCCCGGGCTGAGAGAAGTCACCTCTGCGAGGTAGGTCGTGGGTTGGCGGGGGGTTTTTGGCCAAGGCAACGGGCATTGGACTCGACGGGTTGGAAACCTGTCGTACGACGGGCGGGGTTACGTGATGGCCAGGCGGCGGCCGATCCATTGGGCGGGGTAACGCAGCAACAAGACCCCCAACGCCCACCAGGGGCCGGTAGTCGCCTGCAGCACCACCAACGCATCCAGCAGGATCAGCGAGGTCAGCATCGTGCGAATGGTCAACTGCACCGGCTGCGGGGCGGGATTCTGGATCGCCCCCCACGCCACCCGGTTGATCAACGCCGCAATCATCCCCCACAGCAGCAGCGCGCCCCACCGCCCCGCGACCGTCGACACGCCCGGTTCGCGCGGCCAGAAGGCATGGGTGACCCCCAACAGCAGCAACCCCAGATTCGCCACCACCAGCGCCCGCACCAGCTTCCCCCGCGGACTCTGCCCCGCTTCATTCCGCGAAAAGAGCGTGACACCCACGATGTAGAGTCCGTTCCCCGCCGCGACGAGCCAGGGGAGCCAGTCCCCCCCCCAGCCCTGCCGCACGGTATCCCACACCGCGGTCCCCAGCGACAACCCCAGGCTGGCCCCCAGCAACAGGTTCAGAAACCGGCAGAGACCCATCACCAACGGACCCCACACATGATTCTTGGCACTCATGTCGTACCACAAAATCGCTCCCGTCAGCAGCCCGGCCACCAGCACCGGCCCTCTCTGGTCCGTCTGCCACGCCGCTCCCGCCGCGGCCAGTCCCCCCAGCAGCATCAGCCCCGTGGCGAACCCCCGGGCCCCCGCGAGGGAGACCCGCCCCGAGGGAATGGGCCGACGCGGCCGCTCGACCGCGTCAATCGCGCGATCGAAGTAATCGTTCCAGGCCATCCCGGCCAGGTACAGCCCCACGGTCGCCAGCAGCAGCCAGAGATTGCTCACCTGCCAAGGCTGCAAGCGCCCCGTCAGAGCCAGGCCGGCGGCGATGTCGGCGATCGCCGTGAAGACCGCCGCGAACCGACACACCTGCAGGTACGGCACCACCTGCCGTTGGAACCACGCCATGCCAGACCCTTCCGCTTGCCGGAACCGACCGCGCAGGCAGGCCCCGTCGCCCGGGACGCCTGCCGCGGCCCGTTACCCCTGTTGCCACACCTGCCGGACCCAAGCCGACAACGCCTCTTCCACCGCGGCCAGCCGGGTGTCGGCCGACTGCCGCAGCGGGGCCAGCTTGGCCTCGGGGGCCACCGTCTGCCGGGCGAAGAAATAAAACTTGATCTTGGGTTCGGTGCCCGAAGGACGGACGGCGAAGCTGACTTCAAAGTCGCCCGGTCCCGACTCGAAGAAGACCAGGTCGCCCTGGGGACTGGGCAACTCGGCCGCCCAGGTGTTGTCGGGCAACCGGCGGATCTCGTGCCGCGAGTAATCGCGCACGCGGGCCAGCTTGACCCCCGCGAGTTCGGTGGGGGGCGTCTCGGCGAACGCCTTGAGCAATTGCTCGACCAGGGCCTTGCCGCGGGCTCCCTGGGCGGTCTCGGACCGCTGCGACTCGACATGGTAGCCATACTGCATCCACAGCTCTTCGAGCCTCTGCACCAGGTCGCTCCCCTCGCTCTTGAGCTCGGCGGCGTACTCGCAGAGGTAGAGGGCCGCGATGGCGGCGTCTTTGTCGCGGGCGTAGCCCCCGGCCAGGTAGCCCAGCGACTCTTCGCACCCCAGCAGAAACCGTTCCGAGCCCTCTTTGTCGACCACCTGGGCAATGTATTTGAAGCCCACCAACAGATCGCGGTGGACCTTGACCTTATAGCTGTCGGCCACAGCCGCGATGAGGGGGGTGGTGACCAGGGTCTCGACCACGAAACTCCCCTTGCCCAGCGAACCGTTCGCCTTCCGCTTGCGGAGCACGTAATCGACCAGCAACACGCCGATGCGGTTGCCGGTGAGAGGGATGTACTCTCCCTTCTTGTCGCGGACGGCCACCCCCAGCCGATCGGCATCGGGGTCGCTGGCGAGGACCAGATCGGCCTTGCTCTCGCGGGCCGCCTCAATGAGGGGATCGAACACGGCGGTCCGCTCGGGATTGGGCAACTGCTGGGGAACGTTGGGGAAGTTTCCATCCGCAGCCCGATGGGGCTCGAAGATCTTGACCCCCTCGAACCCAGCCTCTTCCAACACGCGGTAGACCGAGGTTTCCCCCACGCCATGCAGCGGAGAGTAAATGGCCTTCAGCTTGCGGTGCGACGACAGGCTCAGTCGGGCGACGGCCGAAACATAGGCCTCATCGAGGTCTTCGCCGATGAGGGTGATCTGCCCGGCGGCGAGGGCCTCATTCAAGTCAACCAGCGGAATCTCGTTCGACCGATAGACACACTCGATGATTCCCTTGTCGTGCGGGGGGAGCACCTGACCGCCGTTCGACCAGTACGCCTTCACCCCGTTGTCTGACGGGGGATTGTGCGAGGCCGAGATCATGACGCCGACGTCGCACTTGAGAGAGCGGACGGCAAACGACAACTCGGGGGTCGAGCGGTGGCTGTCGAACAGACTGACCTGCAGCCCGGCCGCGGCGAACACCCGCGCGGTCAGCTCGGCGAATTCCCGGGAGCGGAGGCGTGTGTCGTGGGCGACGACGGCGCGTCCTCCCGGCCCCCCCTTGACGCGGGCCAGGTAGGCGGCGATGCCACTGGCCGACTCGGCCACCGTGCGGGCGTTGACAGTCGCCGAGCCAATTTCCGCCATCAACCCGCGGCGCCCCCCGGTGCCGAAGGGAATGACCTCCCAGAACAATGCTTCGAGTTCTTCGAACTTCTGCCCCTGCACCAGGGTCGCGATCGCCCCGACCGAGTCGCGATAGCCGGTTTCGGTCAACCAGCGCCGCAGGTTGGTGACGGCGGCGGGGGTGAGTTTACCGGCGGCACCAGCCGCCTCGACCGCAGCGAGCATGGCGACCGCCTGCGGCGAAGGAGGCGTGGGAATCTCGGACGTGGGTGCAGTGGTGTCGGTCGTCATACGGTGAAGCTCTCGAGAAGGGGCACGGCGGTCCACCACACCCCGAAAGAGGAGCAGGCCGCCAGACGCAGAGCGCGGGGGGCGGGGCGGCGGCGGGAAAGCGGGGCGGGGAACCGGGATGGCTTCACTCTATCAATCTGGCCACAGGGGTTCGAGAGCAGGGGTGTCGCGGAGTGGGCGACCGGAAACAAGCAGCACCTCAGTCGCCGCACGTTTAAAACCCGGGGACCAGGTTCGCAATTGCGGCCCGCGCGGGGGGAGTGCCAGGGTGGTCTGGCGAACGGCGCAGGGGCCAGGCTCTGGGGATGACGCCGCAAGCGGTGGGAACGTTTTCGCTTGTCTCCGGGAAGCAGGGGAGTGATGGCCTGGGGCGGTTGTGCCGCATCTGGGCCGCCTGTGGCGACGAGGCTTGATGCGCAACCTGTGCGGAAAAGGGTGGGGGGCGGGGGACTGCCGCGGTGCTGCTCCCCTGCTCCCC
>CAIOTJ010000632.1 GCA_903861195.1 uncultured Planctomycetaceae bacterium
ACTGGCTGAATGCGTCCCTCGTTCCACACCAGACAGTGCCACTGATCCAATCGCTCGGGGTCGATGGCCGCTGCGACCACCAATTGTGAGCGCCGCGGTTGCCACTCGGTCAACAGTGTCGCGAGATGGAGTGTGGGTTGGGGCAGCACGCCCAGACAGATCCAGTCATCCAGCAACGGCCGGTCGGACCCCAGCCAAGGTCGCGCGACCACGTTCCAGACGCTGGCCCGCAATTCACAGCCGTGGGTTAGGCCACGACGCGTCAGCGGGGCGCATAACCAGCCTCGCTGGTCCGCAAGCAGGGGGGCGAGGGCCTGCTGCAGTGGTCGCCGGCGGACCAACAGCGAGACATCGAGCGGTGGACGTGGGGAATTCCGTGGGTGAGACATGGAGCATCTCCCTCTGATGTGGAGGCCGAGCGGGCAGTCCAGTCCAACACATGGTGTTGGCTGTCCAACAGCCTGGGCCGGGCGGTCATACTCCGCCCGGCCGGCGGAGGAACTGCTGGGTGGGCTCAGTCGCTGGCCGCCCGGGGGGCGAGTGCCGCGAGGCGGGCCAGTTCGTCCCGGCGGGCCTGTTCCGACCGCAACGGTTCGGCCAGGAGCGACACCAAGCGGGCGCTCTGCAGGCAGCACGGCCAATCGGCCGCAGGAGCAGGAAGAGGGGTGGGAGAGATGGGCCCCGGATGCTCTGCACGCAGCCTGGGCCGCCCAAGATGATCGACAGCGGCCGGGGCCGGTGGTGAAACGAGAGCAAGAGGCAATTCACGAGACCTGGGGCACCTGATGCGAATGGAGACTGCGGTCCAAAGACCACACCTGCGTGGTCCGGCATCAGAGAAAGAGGGCTGAAAACGATCGCCGCTGGGGAGAATTCATAGCCCCGTACGAAACAATTTGGCTTCAGTCGTTCAGGAGTCGGGCGACGCGGCCCGGGGCTCATGCGGCGTGGCCAGGAGCGACGAATGCTTTGTCACCTTGACAGACGTGGACAGTGGTTCTTGGACCGTGGTTCGTGGCTACCCCGGGTAACGGGCCCAGACAAAACTCAATCCTGAAGGGATTGCATAGGCCTCGTGCTGGGTGCTTGCGCGGTGGCGGATTGCGCAGGACCCGGAGCGTGGACCGTGCGAGGTCGTGCGGCCACGCAGGGATTCGTTTTCACGAGCCGCGTCGAAGCCAGGTCTCCCTGTGCATTTCCTTCAGCAGTGGTTCGGCGGGGTGGTTGGAGTGCGGCAGAGGGTCGTGGATCGTGGGGCCGCTTGTGGAATTCGTCATCGAGCCCACATCGGCAGCGATCTTCGTGCCGGCATCATTCACCTCCGGATGCGTCGCCAATGACTTCCTCTCCACCCATCGATCAAGATTTCTGATTGTTGCGGTGGCAAAGCACTGGTGGAAATGCAGTCGGTTTCTTTTGACCCGCTCCCTGATCCTCATTGAAAGCCATTGCTCTAGAGCCTGCGGAGCATCCGGTTATCTCAAACGGACTTCACGAACGATGGCCGGTGTACGACATCCGCAGTGGTTTGGGAAAGCGGAGTGTGTGTTTGAGCAGCCAGACGTTGAAGTCATGGGTTTTGACAAACAGCGGAGTGTCAGGAATCGCCATGTGATGCGCGCCAGGGGGGAGAATCCCCCCTGGACCCCCCTTTCAGAGTTCAGAGAACAGAGGTTCAGAGGTCGTGGTTGAGGACGGCTGGGGAGACTCGATCACGCCGCACCACCCGCAATCCGATGTAGTGATTCCGGCGCGAGGCATGGGAGTGGTACCGGTAC
>CAIOTJ010000633.1 GCA_903861195.1 uncultured Planctomycetaceae bacterium
CGGGCATGGTGAGGGAGATTCGCCCCCAGATCGGTTGCAGCGTGAACTGCGGCCGGACGAACAACATCCAGCGCAATCTGGCCCGCATGCGATGGACTGCTGCCATGCCGCAGCAGGCACTCAATACCATTGCACAATGATTTGGAAATCCGGCGACCGCCACCTGTTCGAACATCACAGCCATTGACTTCGCCGACTGGGCCACAAGCCACTTTTCCAGCAACATATGAGGTATCCTGAGATGACCGAGACCGTTACGGCTAAGGCAGGTGAGAGCTGAGTACTGTGACTGTGGATCTGGAACTTCCGGAGGACTGGCAAACCTTACAGCGTCCGCCGGCTCTCCATGAGCGATTGCAGGATCTGCTGGATCGGCAGGACGACAGGGGAAGCCTGTCTGTCCAAGAACGTCGGGTAGCCGAGGCCCTGACGCAACTTGTGGACATGCTGACACTGATTCGCCTGCGTGCGGAATCCGTCCAGAAACGATCGCCGTGATGTCCCCTTCATAGATTCCCACGGGCCTCGCCCGATTGGTTCGTGAGCGGGCAGTTGATCAGTGCGAGTATTGCCGTCTGTCCCAGTCCTGTCTGGAAGCGACGTTTCCTATCGATCATATCTTGCCGCGGAAGTCGGGCGGTCCAACGATTTCGGAAAACCTCGCCCTCGCTTGTGTCACATGTTCGCTAAAAAAGGCTGCCCGCACGCATGTCGATGACCCGGAAACCGGTCTCACAACGCTGCGATTCAACCCTCGATTTCAGACTTGGGATGATCACTTCGACTGGACCATGGACTGGCGAGTCCAGGGCCTGTCCCCGTGTGGTCGCGGGACCGTGGATGCACTGGGAATGAATCGTCCCGTGGCGGTTTCCATCCGCTCCCTGCTGGCAGAACTTGGGAGATTTCCCCAAAGCTGACAAGGTGTCGCCTCAAGATGACGGCCAGCTGGGCAGAGATTGTCACTCAGGTCGCCCGCGACCTTCAATCACAAAATCGGGAATGTCATTCCCACGACTGCCTTGGCGGAGTCGTGAGACTGACTTTGGCTGACAGCCCAGAAGTGAGTGGAGCGATCAACCAGCCAAACGCGACGACGCGGAGACGAGCGAACCCCACACAGTACGGTCGTTGGGATTCCCCGTTCTCCTCGCATTTGAAGAGGTCACAGCGAAGCCCCGCCGATCTTGGACTAGCGCGCCGAAACCATCGGTACAATCTGGTCTGGTCATGTACGGTACCCGTGCGCCGACAACCCAATCGACACCGACGGCTTGCTCCCCGGTAGCCTGGGTTACACCCGCGCCGCGTCCACCCGGCCCGGCCAGCGATCCCACCAGGCGCAGAACTGCCGCCATTGCTGTTCCAGAAAGCCCCGCTGGCTGGGGCTGAGGCGATCGGTGGGATGGATCTGATGCTCGAAGGCAGAGTGCCCTTCCAGCACCATCAATGCCTTGTAGTACAGCACCAGGTCGGGGCCTTCGTCGTAGGTCGAGAGCACCTGAAGGGCGCTGTCCAGCTCGGCCGCCAGGCGGCGGGCCTCGACGTCTCCCCGGGCCGCCCGCTCGCAGAGTTCAATCAGCCGCAGCACCTGCTTCGGCAACGCATTCCCCACTCCGGTGATCGCCCCCACCGCCCCGCACCGCACATACCCGTGAAACACCTGCGTGTCGACCCCCACCATCAACGCCAGGGACGGATCGCCGCTGGTGATGTGCTCGGCGGCGTACGTCAGCGACTTCGACCCGCCGAATTCCTTGAACCCCACCAGGTTCGCATGCTCTCGCCGCAGATCGAAAAACAGATCGGCCTTCGTTTCAAATCCGTAGTAGGGGCTGTTGTAGATGACCGCCGGGAGGTCGACACCGGCCGAAAGAACCCCGGCGAAGTGCGCCCGCTGGGCGGCTGGCGAGGTGCCGCGCGACATGAGCCGGGGAATGACCATCAACCCCGCCGCCCCGACCTTCTTCGCATGGGCGGCATGCGCGGCGGCCCGGCCCGGGCTCTGCGCACCCGTCCCCACCACCACGGGCACCCCCGCCCGCACCAGCCGTTCGACCCCCTCCTGACGTTGCTCATCGGCCAACAGGGGCCAGTCCCCCATCGAGCCGCAGTAAACCACCCCCCGCATCCCGGCCGCGACCAGCGACTGGGCGGTCTTCACCAGGGCGTCGAAATCGGGCCGTCCCTGGGCCGAGCAGGGGGTCATCAGAGCGGGAATGCAGCCGCGAAAAATCGAACCGTCAGACATGAAAGACACCGCACAGGGATCTTGGACAAGACGTCCACCGAGACGCCTACGAAGTCACCCCGAGTGTCGCACAGCCCGGGGGGGAAGGGAATACTGCCCGGTCCCCCTGGGATTCAGTTCGCGATCCGACGTGGCCCGACCAGACTGCCACGCACCGGACCATGGGCGGGGGGCCGTCGTCCGCGGTATCGGCTCGCCCCCACCGATCGGCGGCCAGACCGCGGAATTGGCGGTCAGTCGGCGTAGCGGATGGGGTTCCAGTCACGGGCCACGGCACAGAGCGTGTCGAGCACCCGCCGGTCGGGACTGGTCGCGACAATTCCCGGCAGCCGCAGCATCTTGGCCCGTTCGTCCATCCACGTCTCGTGGAAATTCACCGGCTGCCGGTTGTGGACCCAGAGGGCGTCTCCCCCCAAGACCCGCGCGACGTGCAGGCTGGCGGGAAAGTCATAAATGTTGGGGGAATGAATCAGCGAGCCGGCATAGGCTCCGCTGGCCATGAGTTCGTAGATGGACCCGGGGCAATCGTCGGCGGCCACCCCTTCGAGGCCCGCCTCGGTCACCAGTTGGGCCTTGGCGCGGTCGTGCTGCTGGAAGCCGATCATGTAGATCTTCTTCGATTCCCCCCGGCCCGCGGGGGTTTGGTTCCAGGTGGTCCGGGTGACGGGCGGGAAGCTGGCGAGCACCTCAACCGCGGGACGGGTCGGGTCGTCGGGCCCGGTCACCACCCGGTCGCCCCGCACCTCAACCCAGGTCCCGTGCGGGCCCCACTCGGGCAAGAGCACCAGCGAATAGTGCAGCGTCTCGCGTCCCTGCAGAGTGAGGATCACCGAGTACCCATTGCCGGTCTTGTCGCGGTACTGCTTCGTCCCGTCGATCGGGTCGAGGCAGAGCGTGAAGGGGCTGTCGGTGGCGAACCGCAGCAGGTCGCCGGTGGTTTCCTCGGCGGCGATCCGGCAGTGGCGGAAGGCGGGGTCACCATCCCGCAGGGCCCCCACCAGCAATTCCTGCACGGTGAGATCGGCGAGGGTCAGCGCGTCGGTGTTCGAGCTGCCCGACTTTTTGTCTTCGAGGGCAATGTTGAACTGCCGCATCCGGCGGGCGACGCTGCCCGACCAGCGAACCGGTCCGGGCAGGGTGCGATGCAGGGCGGAGACGAGATGTGCGAGGTCCATGCGAATTCCAGGGGGAGTGCGAACAGAGACGGAACGCTCATCCTTGGGGGAGAGAGTCACTTCCAGGGAAACGGCCGCCCCGCCAGCAACTCGAACGCCTCGATGTATTTGGCCCGCGTCTTCAGGGCCACGTCGTCGGGAAGCGCCGGCGGGGGGCTGTTCTTGTCCCACCCGGTGGTCTCCAGCCAGTCCCGCACGAACTGCTTGTCGAACGAAGGCTGCCCCTTTCCCGGAGCGTACTGGGCGGCGGGCCAGAACCGCGAGCTGTCGGGGGTCAGCACCTCGTCAATCACGATGGGCCGCCCTTCAAACTCGCCGAACTCGAACTTGGTATCGGCCAGCAGGATGCCCCGGGCCCCGGCATAGTCCCGCGCGGACTGGTAGATCTGCAGGCTTTTGGACCGCAGGGTCTCGGCCACCGGGGCCCCCACAATCTCCACCATCCGGGCGAACGGAATGTTGATGTCGTGCCCCGACTCTTCCTTGGTGGCGGGGGTGAAGATCGGGTGGTCCAGCCGGTCGCTCTCGCGCAGCCCCGAAGGCAGCCGCACCCCGCAGACCTCACCGGTCTGCCGGTATTCCTTCCAGCCCGAACCCGAGAGATAGCCCCGTACCACGCACTCGACCGGATAGACCCGGGCCTTGCGGACCACCATCGACCGACCCTCAAGCGGAGCGACATCGGTCCCGGGGGGCAGGGGCACGTCGCGCGGATCGAGGCTCAGCAGGTGGTGTTCGACGGGAAGCAATCCAAACCACACCGCCGACAGCTGGGTCAACACCCGTCCCTTGTCGGGAATCCCGGTGGGCAGCACCCAATCGAAAGCACTGATCCGGTCGGTGGCGACCACCAGCAGGCGGTCGCCAAAGTCATAGACATCACGCACTTTGCCCCGGCGGGGAGTCATCCCGGGAAGCTCAGAGCGGGTGTAGGCGGTGTTCATCGTGAGGGGGGCAACGAGGGGAGCGACGGCGTGCGACCGGAGGGGAATCGGAGCCCTCCAGAGCCGGGGGGGGAAACAACGGCAGCCGGGGGGGTTCAATCGGTCCGGTAGTTCGGACGCCCTCCCCAGCCCAATTTGCGATGCAGGGTGGTGTAATAGCTGCTTCCCGGAACCTTCGCCATCAGGAACGAAACCGGAGCCCGCGAGACCTCGACCTGGTCGCCCGGAGCGAGCGGAACCCGAATCTGACCATCAATCACCAGCATGGTTCCCTCGGGAGCCCGGGGGACCGTCAGGCGGTAGGTCAGATCGGCACTGTCGACGAGCGGGCGATTGGTCAGCGTGTGGGGGCAGATGGGGGTGATCACAAAAGCGGGCAGATCCTGCCGCAAAATCGGTCCCCCCGCCGAGAGATTGTGCGCTGTCGACCCGACAGGAGTGGAGATCAACACACCATCGGCGCTGTAGGTGGTGACCGACTCGCCATCGATGGTCAGTTCGACATCAATCATCCGCAACGATCCTCCCGCCGAGACCACCACTTCATTCAGTCCCAACCAGTCTTGGGGGGGGCCGCTCCGGGGGCGGTGCACACAGCGGAACATCAGGTGACTGACCACCTGATAGTCACGCCGGACCAGTCCGGGCAGATGCTCGCGGAATTGCTCCTGCGACAAATCGGCCAGGAATCCGAGCCGGCCATGGTTGACCCCGACCACCGGCAATTGATTGGTCCCCATTTGACGGCAGGCTCTGAGGATCGCCCCGTCGCCCCCCAACACCAGCACCAAATCGGCCTCGGCGGGGCCGAACTCCCGGGTTCCCCCGTGGTCGATCGCCGACACTTCGAGTTCGGGCTGGCTCTCGAGCAGACCGGCCATTTCGGGCCACGCCGCCGCGACGCGGGCAATCTTCAGGTCGGCAATGACCACCAGCCGCAGGGAAGAACCAGGCATCGGACAGGGCGGATGGGACCGAAGGCAAGAGAATTGGTCGATTCTCGCACACGAGCAGTGGGGATTCAAGAAAGGGGATCACGAAGTTCCTTCCACAACAATCCCCACGGTGAACCGTAATGGAAATTCCCATGCCCTGCCTGATGGATAGGATCTTGCCATTTCGGAAGGCCGAATCGCTACCTGCGACGGGTGGAACTCCAATCTTCGAAATTCCGGAACCCACCCCAAAATCAATCGTGCAGCGACTGCCGATTTACAGTAGCCTAACACCCCGATGGGTGTGCTCTGTTTCACGAGGCTTGCGCTGTTCATGATGGGTCGCGAATCTGGAGATTCACAGGGTCAAGTCCAGCCCGATGGCGCGGGAGAACTCTCCGCCAGCGGTGCGGGACCAGACAGCCTGCCCAGTTCGC
>CAIOTJ010000634.1 GCA_903861195.1 uncultured Planctomycetaceae bacterium
CGCGGTCATTCGCTTCGGTCCGGTACGAAATCTTCCGCCGCACGCACTTGTCGAGCTTCACTTCCTCCAGCACCTGCAGGTCGGGGCTGACCTTCTTGGTGTCGGGCGGCAGCGGGCCCATCACCACCTGCATGTTGGCGAGAATGTGGGCTCGTCGGCGCTCCCAGTCGGCCTTGTTGGCAATCGACTGCCGTTCCCCCTTGTCGGTCAGTACATAGTCGAGCTGCTGATGCTCGAGATACTTCGGTGCGGGCTGTTGACCCCGCGCGAAACCGGGCATCGCCGCTGTCAGTCCCCACAGCAGCAGCAGCGGGACCCAGCGCGGAAAAGTCTCGGACACAAATCGCAGCGCGATGGTTCGGGGAGTCAACATGGCGGCCTACGGCGGAGGGGCGAGGGAACCAGCAGCCAGCCGCACGAACAGCGGCGCAGGGCGCGCCGTGGCGGTGGGCTGGTGCCGCATCGTAGCAGCCCCCCGCCAGCGACGCGACAACCGCTCTGCGACCAGCTTTCCAGACCCGTGTGGCCAATCCGTCGGCCCCGGCCACCGCGTGCAGACTTCCCCGGGGTCTCAGCCGCGCCGGGGTGTTTCCCGCCGGGAACGCTGCCGCCCGGGGACCGCCGATACGTGCGGTGCCGGGATCGTCTCGACCGCGATCGTGGCGGGGCGCGGACTGGGGCGGGGGGAGCCATCGCGCGGGCCGTGCAACACCCGGCCAATGACCGTGTGCCGGACCGCCAGTTGATAACTCAGCAACCCTCCCAGAGTGGCCCCGGCCGAGACCAGCAGCAGCTTCAGAGCCGGGGGCCAGGGTTGCGCATGCAGCGCCACCTGTCCCATCCCCACGAGGGGCAGGTGGATCAGATAGATCCAGTACGACGCGTCGGCCAGGTACCGCACGGCAGGAGGATCATGCGGCCAGCGCAGTCCCCACCCCAGGGCGGCTGAAAGGATGAACCAGGCTGACCAGGCGACCGCGGCACTCAACGGCAACGCGGTCAATCCCACCAGTTCTCCCCGGGCCCCCCGCGGGGCCAGCAACACCACCATCGCCAGGGCGGGAAGCGCACAGGCGAATTTCAGCAGCGGACGGGCCCCCAGCGACTTCAGCGCCACCGGGCGCCGGCACAGCTCGACCCCCATCAGGAAGAAGAAGCCGTAGTACGCCAGGCGGACCACATGCGGCACAAACGAATTGTGGTGCCCCGTGAAGAGCGAAAGGTCATCCCACAGGCAGATGGTCGAGACCAGGGCGAACACCGCGGGACGCCAGAGGGTCGAACCGAGGGGAATGCGCCAGGGGGGGGCGCTCTGGCGGGCGACGGGCCACGACCAACGCAGGCCGACCCAGCCCAGCGTCAAAATCGAAAGATCCATCAAAAACCAGAGATGGGCTGGTCCAAAGTAATGGTGCTGCAGTTCCCCCTCGAACGATTCGAACGGACTGAGGGCCTGTGTCCAGGTGCTGCGTCCGGTGATCACCCAGCCCCAGTTCCAGACCAGCAGGTTGAGCGGCAGGATGGTGACGAGGCCCACGTAATACGGGACCAGAATGCGCAGCGCCCGCTGGCGGTAGAAGCCGGCCAGGTCTTGCCGGTCCATCAGCTTTTGCGAGAAGAACCCCGCCAGAAAGAAAAACAGGGGCAGCCGGAATGAGTGAATCGTCCAGAACAACGCCTCGCACAGCGGCGAGGTCTCGCTGTTGTGCACTGGCCAGACCAGGCCCGAGAGGGTGGACTGCGAATAGGGAATGCAGGCGTGCAGCACCACCCCCAGCAACATTGCGAGGGCGCGCAGCGCATCGAGTCCGGGCAGCCGGGGGGAAGGTGCGCCGGCTCGGAAGGGGCGGTCGGCAGAATCGACCTTTTCGTACGAACAGGAATTCCTCAAGAGGGGGCTCCATCGGCCACAACGGGCTGTCGATGGAACATCGGGGAGTGATCCCCTCCCGGGTGAGCCATTTTGCCCGAACGGTCCTCTGACGATTTCCCTCAACCGCGTTGCGTCTGCCCGACCGCTACAACCCGCCTGTTTGACACCTGGATTGACCGCATGCCCGACTTGCCTGCCACTCTCATCGCCACACTGGTCTGCTGCTATTGGGCCATCGTGCTGCTGAAGCTGGCGGTGGTCCGCTGGCGGCAGCACAAGACCGGGGCCCTGGTTCCCCGGCTGTCGACCGAGCGGCGCATCTGGCCCCTCTGGATTGCCGCGATCGTCGCCTGGCATGCC
>CAIOTJ010000635.1 GCA_903861195.1 uncultured Planctomycetaceae bacterium
CTGGCGACGGAGATGCAGTAACCGGCCTCGACCCAGAGGATGTTGTTGCGGAGGGAGATGTTGGAGGAGGACCCCTCGATGAGCAGGGCGTTGCCGACCGGCTGGTAGACGGTGTTGTTGGTGACCGTTGCCCCGGAACTGCCCGAGAGCCGGATCCCCTGATTGCTGTTGGCGTACACCAGGTTGTTGCTGATCTGGCCGGAGAAGAGATAGGAGTTCGCTGTCCCGTCGATCCCGATCGAGTTGGCATACACCGTGTTCCCGGTCACACTGGCGGAGTACCGGGCCTGGATGCCGGTGGTGGTGCTGCGGTACACCCGGTTCCCGCTGACGACCGCCCGGCTGAGGGAATGTGTCTGGATCCCCACGGTGTTGTCGAACACCTCATTGTTGCGAATCGTGGTCTCGCCGGAGCCCGTCTGGATCCCGCTGGCGCTGCTTTCCCCATGCCCCCAGACCTGGTTCTCGGCCACCAGCACCTGGCCGGAGACCTCAATCCCATTCCAGGTGTTGTGATGCACCAGGTTCCCGGTCACCTCGGCCAGCGCGCCGGTCGAGCTGCTGCCGGAGACCGCGATCCCATAGGAGTTGTTGTAGACCTCGTTCCCCTGGACCCGGCCGTTGAACCCGGCCCCGGAACTGAGAGAGATCCCATACGAGTTCCCGAACACGGTGTTGCCGACCACCAACGTTCCAGAGCCAAGCAAGCGCAGTCCATACCCAGACCCCGAATTCCGCAGGATGCTCTGAACCACCGCCGCGTCGTCATTGGATGACTCCAAGTACACATTGCCATTCGCATTGGCCGTCACCACGCTCTGTTCCAGCCGGAACCGGTCGCTGTTGGCGGTGCTGGAGCCGTAGACCCCGTACGATGCTCCGGTCAATGTCAGCCGGGACAAGGTCACATCGTCGGCCCCCGCCAGTTCCACCACGTAACTGCCGCTGCTGCTGTTCCCCCGGTTCAGTGTCGCCACCCCCACCGCCGGTCCCTCGATCCGCACGCCGGAATCTTCGGGAAGCAAAACGATGTTACCGGCCAGGGTGTAGTTACCCGTGTCAACCCGGATCACATCGCCGGGGCCCAGATCATAGGCGGCCAGGATGGCGGAGACCGAAGCCTTCGGGGCATTCGGGGCGAGGCCGGTGTTTGCATTGTCGCCGACGGCTGTGGTGGATTCGTCCCCGGCGGTCGAATTGTCATTGACGTAGTAAACCGTGACTGGCGGAGTGATTTCGAAGACCCCATTGCTGAAATCGACAAGCATCGACGTGCCGTTGCGCACCACCCGGATCTGGTAATTGACGGCGGGTCCGATGCTCTCGGGGATCTGCCAGAGGTACTCCCCGTCATTCGGCGTGTCGTCGGCCAGCAGCGCGACGGCGGAAGTCCCCCCCGCCTGCCAGAGTTCGATGTCCACGGTTCCCGAGGTGTCGTGCGACCGCCATCGGATGGGAAACGACTGTCGGGCGGGCCAGATTTCACCCCCGTCGGGGCGGTTGACCAGCACGTATTCCGCCGGGCTCTTCGACGCCTGGGGCGTGTTGCCGTACGCTCCAATGTTCAGATACCCGCCATTGTTGGCCGGTTCGTTGGCGAACGCGTCCGCGGCCCGTCCGCGGTCGATGGCGGGAGACCGGGCGGCATCAACCACCCAGGAACCATCCAAGGGAACTGGCAGTCCGGTGGCGGAACTGATCACGGGGGCGAGTGAACCGCCGTGGAAGCTTCCCGAGTCGCTCTGTTCGTGGAAGTCGTCGTCTGAGCCGAAGTCCCCGGCGGGAGAAACACGATAACCCAGCACACCATTGGCCCCGGCCGGATTCACAAACAGGGGATTCTGGGCGAGACTGTTTTCATCCTGGAACACCGTGTTGTACCAGGCATTGAGGGTGGTCCGGGGGGTTCCCTGCCACAGGGCAACCTTGCCCGTTCCGGTGGTCTGCAGCAGGTTGTAGTCGCTCTGGAAACCCACCTGGCTGTCGCTGGCCACCGACAGCAGATAACCGGTCGATGTCCAGAGACAGTTGTTGCGCAGAGTGATGTTGTTCGAATTCCCGGAGACGACAATGGCGTCTCCCTGCGGCTGATAAACGGTGTTGTTGAAGAGCCTGGCGCCCGTCCCTTCGAGTGAGACTCCCACGACTGAGTTCGCGTAGACCAGATTGTTCGAAATCAGTCCGTAGTAGCGGCCATAAGAGTTGCTGCCCGCGGCGATTCCCGAGACATTGGAGTACACCACATTGCCGCTGACCGCGGTGCTCGAGCTGACACGGATGCCAGACTGGGAATTGTTATAGACCCGATTGCGCGAGATCTCGCCGCTGGCGTACGAATTGCCAAGAATCCCGGTTTTGTTCGAAAACACCACATTGTCACGAACCACGACGTTGCCCGACAACTCAATTCCAGCGCCGCTGTTGGAGGTGTGTCCCCAAACGGTGTTTCCAATCACGAGCGTGTTGCTTCCGGCAGAGATGCCGGTCTCGGTATTGTCGTAGACCAGGTTGCCGAGCCCAGCCGCCAGGTTGGCATTTCCGACGGTGATTCCGCCAGAGACCTGGATCCCGGTCCGATTGCCAAACACACGGTTGGATTCGACGCGGGTCCCGGACCCCGTCGAGAGCGAAATGCCGATTCCGGAATTGCCTTGCACAAGACCATTGCTGACGCTCTCGACCCAAGTCTGAATGCGGATGCCGTCGCCACCGTTTCCAGAAGCTGTGAGCGCGTCGACCACCGCCCCCGTGGCGTCGGAGTCCAGTACGAAACCGTGCGACCAGTTCCCCGAAGACACGAGACGTTCCCCCCGGAAATTCGTGCTGCCATTCCGCACCCACAGCCCAACCTCCGCTCCGACCAGCGACAGGTTGCGGAGAGTGACGTAATCGGCATCATTCAACTCGATGTTGGTCGAGCCGGTGGAAGTGTTGGCCCGATCGAGACGGGCCACCTTGGCCGGGTCGGCGGGACCCATCAGGGTGACCCCCTCGTCATTCCCCACATCGGGATTGCCGCTCAGCACCACATTCCGCACCTGGATGTAGCTGCCGGTGTCGATGCGCACCACGTCCGTCGGCCCCAGGTCATACGACCGCAGCAGCGGCAACAGGTTGGCCTTGGGATCTCCGGGACTCTTCCCGGTATTGCGGTTGTTGCCGACGGCGGTCGCCCACGCATCGTCGATGGTCGAGGCATCGTTGACGTAGTAATTGGTGCCATTCGGAGGAACCGAGAACAGTTCGCGGGAAGTGTCGACCAGGGTGGGATGATCGAGGGAGCTGATTTGGATCCAGTACCGGTCTCCCAGCGAGCCGACGATGCCCGACATCTCGGGACTCCAGCCATAGCTGCCGTCGGCGGCGGGCACGACGGCGATCTGGGCGACGTGCCCCGTTCCCTGCCGATACAGGTCGAGGCGGACCGAACCCGCCAACTTGCCATTCGCAGTGCCGACGTCGTGGGTCCGCCAGAGAATCGGACGGCCTTCGGCCGCGGGCCAGTCGGCGTAGTACTCGGGATATTCGAGCTGCAGTGACCGGGGGGCCGACTCGGTGGCGTCGACTGTGTTTCCGTGTGCCCCCAGGTTGATCCGGCGGCCGTTGACTCCCGGTTCGGCGGAGAACGTATCGGCGGGATCTCCCGCATCGATGCTGGTCGACGTGGCCAGCAGCCGATAGTCTCCCGTCGCGGCCGACACAAACTGCGGCGCGTCGCGGGTGGGGGCGAGGCTGGTGGTTCCAATCGAGTGTCGGTCGAAGTCGGCCTCGATCTGCCAGTCGAACAAATCCCAAAAGGGCTTCTGCCACCAAACCAGGGTGGCCGACGCGGATGTGGAGTGGTTGTTGTAGTCGCTGGAGAAGCCTCGCTGGCTGTCGGTGGCCACCGAAAGTCCCGTGCCACTGGTGGTTGAAAGAATGTTGTTCCGCAGCGTGGCGTTGGACGTGGACTGCTGCAGCCGGATGCCCGTCCCGGAGGCGGTGACGATCGTGTTGTTGACCACCCCGAGGTTCGTGATGCCTTTGGCGAGAATCCCGGTGGCATTGTCGACCAGGATGTTGTTGCGAATTGTGGTGGCGCTGCCTGGCTCGATGGCGACCTGGTTTCCCAGGAGACGATTGAAGGCGACCGTCTGCCCCGGGGTGGTGGATTCGGTGCGGATCCCCGTCGTGTTGTTGGAGATGAGATTGACCTGCGAGGCGGACCAGTCGGCTCCGCCGAAAGTGCCATAGCCGGCGAGTCCGATGGTGTTGGCATAGACCGAGTTGCCTCGGAAGACCGTCGAGGCGACGTAGGAATACGCCCCGGAATTGTTGTTGTATAACCGGTTTCCGGAGACCAGTACCGTACCAGACCAGACCATCAGTCCATAGTGCGCATGATGGAGGTCGTTGTTGACCACCGACAGATTGCTGACGCTGGAAGTGTAGAGGGCATAGGTCGTGGCGGCGATGTTGTTTCCTTCGATTAAGGAGCCGCTCGATCCCGAAAGAAGAACGCCATAACTTCGCCCGGAGATGGTGTTCCGCAACAGTGTAAGGCTGGCTGGGTTGGCGTCGATTCCATAGCTGCCGCTCCCCTCGATGACACTGTCGGCCAACAGGTGTCCCGCCCCTCCACTGATTCGGATTCCCGTGGAGGACGACAAGACTCGCAAACGTCGCAGGGTCGTGTTGCTGGTGACATCGACTGCCGTCTCATGGATGAAGAGCGATGTGCCCGTGCCCCCGAGGGTCAACAGGTACAAGGTGTTGTAGTCGGAATCGGCCATCTCGAACGTCCCGTTCAATCGGCTGATCCCGGGGGAACCGGCGAAGGCGATCCCCTCATCGTTGCCGGTTGCCACGACGGTTCCCGTGTAGGTTCCGGTATCCACCAGCACGAGGTCATTCGGGCCGAGGGTGTAGGCATCGAGCAGTTGCTGGATCGAACCCTTGGGAGAGGCGGGGCTCAGCCCGGTGTTCGAGCTGTTCCCCACGGCGGTGGTGTAGAAGTCGTTGGCGGTGCTGGTGTCGTTGACATACAGCACGCGTGTCCCGCTGCTGGTGGCGGGATCGATCGCCAGGGAGTAGGTGTTGGTGTTGCCTCCACCAATCACATGCAGGTAGTACGAGCCGGCCGCGAGACCGGCGGCTGTCAACCCGGCCCCCTGGGTGTTGGCCGTTGAGGAACCGACGACAGTCGGCGTGGTGTCGAGCACCCGGACCAAATCGAAAGACAGGCTGCCTGCGGCCGAGTTGAAGGCGATCTGGAAGGCGACGTCGTCGGTGCGCAACAGCTCGAAGCGATACCAGTCTTCATCGGCGGCAACATCGATGCTGAGCCCCCCACGGTGGACGCCGGGAATCACTCCCAGATCGGTGGCGGTCTGCCAGGTGTTGTTGCTTTCGAACGAATCGCCCGCGAGCAGAACCCGTGTTTCGAGGACCTCGACCAGGTCCCGAAAGGAGGTCCGCCGGAGTTGCCCTGGCCGCCGTCGAAGGGAACCGCTGTCTCGCCCAGCCCCCCGCCGTACCCAACTCCGCACCCATTCCGCCCAGGAACCCATCCGCATGATCGTACACTCCCGTGAGAATTCAGTATGGCCGGTCGGTGGTGATTTCCCTGATTCGGAGATCCCCTCCCTGGGAAGAACGCCCGTTGACGGCAGTTGATGCTGGTCGACACCAACTTTTCCAGGGAGCTGCGATTCATCCGTTCCAACAAGGTCCGGCCGTGAATCGCGACCCATTCCTTCCTGTGTGAGAAAGGATCTTAGTTGTAATATGTCACCCAGTTGAAAACCAACGACATTTCCGATCCGTACGGGGAACAGGTGTGACCGAAACTGTCGGGCGGGTTTCCTGTAGCGCGGACGAGCGACTTGTTCAGCAACTCTCCCATTGGTGTCAGTGATGATCGAACGATTCTCCACACGCAGCGCCGGTTGAGCCGTTTGTCTGTTACAGCGTTGCCCGAAGATTTCGCGTTGGGCCATCGTGATCTTCCGGCAGTCTTTTTTTGGCTTCGAGCCATCCAGCCAGCCATGGCACAGCAACTCCGGAGAGCTGATCAACAAGTCGTACCGGGTCACCAGGTCGTTCGGCAGTCTCGTGGCGGCACCCCGGAAGTTCTCCCGCCAGCCTCGCCGCCAGTTCTTGAGGAAATCGTACATCCCTTTCTGTCCCTGGTGCGGCACCAGACGCAGCAGCTCCGTCACCGAGGACTTGCCGACAACATTGTTGCCGCCCTGATCCTGCCCGATGCCGTGGCGGGACAGGTTGCCGCAGGTGAGGGAAACCCGGTGCCGGACTGGGGAACATTGTGACACAATGGCCCAGAATCACGGGATACAATTGCCTCACCCATCGCGGCAAAACCGCCTGACCCCGGCGTTCCGCGAAACCCTGCAGTGCGATTTTGCGGGTGGTCGATTTCTCTGGGAGCCTTCCGAGCGCGGCACGGCTCGGAATCAATGGAGGGGTTGGGGGATTTGGGAAAAGGTGTCATGCGGCGTTCCGAGACAGTGGAGGAGATTGATCCGGCCACGGTGACGGTTCCCTGCGACCTGAAACTGATCCGCCTCGTGCACCGCAGTCCGCAGACCGAGATCTGGCAGATCCGCCAACGCCAGACCGGGGAGCCGATCTGCTGGAAAGGTCTGCGCGTCAGCGTCGTGAACACGATCTGCAAGCTTTGGGGCGTCTGATGTGGCGGTTGCTGTCGGGGACAACCATGCCGAACGGTTCCCACGACGTGGCCACGTTGACTGCCGAGCTGCAGCGCGAATTGGCCTCGCTGACCGCTCGCCTGCTGACGGCAGACGCCTGGCCGCGCGGGGCGGATTTCCGCGACGTGATCCGTCCGCTGGTCGGTTGCAAGCTGCGGTGCCTGGCGGCTGAGTCAGCGGGAACCGGGCCGAGCGTGCCCGAGGCGTCGTCCACCGCCGCCTAACCGGGGGGGGCGGATCGCTCCGGGCGGAACTCCCCTGCGCTGGACTTTTGCGGGGATGAGGCCCTGTAATTCAGCCATGCGGCCTGCCAATTGATGTGATCTCCCGACAGCCCACGGGGATTGTGCGAGAGGTCATACGCGGTTGCAAGGGAAGGTGCCGGAGCGGCGGACCATCCACACGGCGTTCGTCAACGGAAGCTCACGGAATCATCACTAAATTGCAGTGTGGGGATCGAGTCGCTCCCGGTCCTGACTGCGAGAACCAGGGTTCCTGCAGCATGACGCGGTGCCAACCGGTCCGGTTTGGGATGATCCAAAATGACAAGAACATGGCAAACGCACCCACCAGACGACACTCCAGCAGGGAACTCCCGGGACGGCGACAATCAATCAGAACGATTCGGACTCCCCGCGTGTGGTGTCGGCCACCAGGAACCTGCCGGATGCCTCAGGCAGCAGAGAATTCCGGAGCGATCGGGGCGGGTTCGTTCTTGAGTTTGTGGACAGATCGATCCAGATTGCCTTTTGGGCACAGGCTCGGATGCCCGCTCGAATCGACGCAGGAGAGTGGGGTGTTCTCCTACGAGAGTTTCAGGAAGTTCGGGATCAGTGTCTCTCTCTCCAGTCGGGAACACCAATGGAGATCCCATTGCTTCATTCAAACGACGAAACCGCGAGCCTCAACAACATCCAGGATTTTCACTGATAGGACAGACGACAACTGGCTGAGACATCAATGGTTTGGGACACCGTGCGACCGGCCCAAGCGAACCGACGAGAACGTGAGGGATGGCGGTTTGAAATGCGCGAGGTGGTAATCAGGCGGCCAGCCTACGAGGGGAGGATCATCCGGTGGGCGAACCACAACTTATGCTATGGACCGACGCTGAGCAGCGTCGTGCAATCGGGAACGCGGATTGACACTTGCGCGGTGAACAGGTTGGAAACCTATTCTACGGACGGAGGCGGGATCGCGTCGTGCTGTCGGCAGCGCGGTATCACACTCGGGAGTTCGACAAGCTGGAAGCTCGTCGCCACGTTGTGGAGTGGGCTTTCAGCCTGCTGGGAGTTGACGGGGCTGGTGGAGC
>CAIOTJ010000636.1 GCA_903861195.1 uncultured Planctomycetaceae bacterium
GCCACTCGCCAGATCCAGGGAATCCGCCGATACTCCTCGGGGGTTCCAGGCTGCAAATCCGAGGTCATCGCCGCCATCAGCGCGGGGGCCTCGTGCAGGAATTTGCGAATCAGTGCTTCGCGTTCCGCTTCCGGAACCCGATCGTCAAGGATGCGCATGGCCGCCCCCTGGGGCGTGTCTGGCTCGTTGGCGGGCTGGTCCGAAGCCTTGACGATCAACACGGGATCGTCGTCAACAGGGGTCAGATAGACTCCCTGCAGATCGATCAGGGCCCCCTTCAGCTGTGGACCCTGAGGTCGCAGCGAGAGCTGTTGCCTCCCCGCGGTCAGAGTCAGACGGCCCAAACGACGCGACTCATACCGGTCCCAACCGCCCGTCGCCGTCACGATCCCTTCGAGGGAACTGTTGCCGGCCTCAATCACAAACCGGTTTCCCGCGCTGTCGGGATGACAGGCATGATGCAGCCAAACGTCGACTTCGGCCGCCGCCGGCCATTCGAATTCCCAGGTAACGTGGTCATTGACTCCGTGCCACATCCCGATGTTGTGGAAGGGAGCCCCCTCGAACGTAATGTCTGCTCCATGAATTGCGGCATGGTCGGCGGTCAGGGCGATCTGCCCCTGCGCCGGGGTGATCAGTTCCGGACGGTTCCCCGCCACCTTTTTCGGAACGCTCCGGCGGCTGCCGAGGTAGGCCAACAGATCCCTCATCTGGGCAACCGGGAGATCTTTCTCCAATCCTTCAGGCATCAGCGACTTGCCGGTGCTCCGCAATTCGTCAAGGGCTGATCGCAACAGGGTGTATTCGCGTGCTTCGGCCGCTCGCAGGGTGACACTGTTGGCCGATTCCTGCGCCAGCACTCCCGCAATCGTCTGTCCATCGGTTGTTAGGGCTGTGTATCCCAGGTAACGGGAATCAGTGTTCCGGTTGGGGTCCAGAATCTCCTGCAACAGGTACCGGGGCGACTTGGTCGCCACAATCGAGAGATCTGGACCGACGGCATGCCCCATCCCATCCAGCATGTGGCACTGGACACAGAGCCGCGAGAAAACCTTCCGTCCCTGCTCCGGACTGCCGGGCGCCGCCAGTGCCTCGTCGTACTGCGCCAGAACGGCGGCCCGATCGGGATCGACTTTCGAACGCAGGTGTTGGACCGCCAGATCGCGAATTTCGACAGATCGACTCTGCAAGAGACGCTCGCGTCGGGCCAGGTCGATTTCCGCCGGGACGATGGTCCCGGCCGCCACGGCATCGAGCAGAGCCCGCTGCCAGGCGACTCTCGACAGCAGCGTCTCCAGAATAGGCCCTCGCAGCGCGGGGCTATAACCGGGCCAGCCCTCGAGCAGCCCTTCGGCCGTCTGGCCCAGATCGAGTGTTTGCAGCCGGGCGAGCGCGCTCTGCTGCAACTCCGAGTCCGTCCGTGGCGAAAGCAGGCCCAGCAGGGCGGCCAGATCGGCCTTGTGATTCGCAGGATTCCATCCCAGCAGCGCCAGGGCCTCCAGCCTGCGGGTGCGGACCAGTTGACCGTTCGCGACGTTCCCCCGGGCTTCGTCCAGCCGCGACTGCAACTGCTGGCGCAAGGTCGCCGATTCGACCTGATCCAGCACGGGCCCCGCGTGGGAGAGAGTTTCCAGCACCTGCGCCAAAGCCGCATCCCGCCAATTCGTCAAATCGTTCGTCTGGGTACCGAGTAGTTGTTCCAGCAATTCGGACACAATCCGCGAATCCCGCGAAAAAGCCAGCGCAGTCTTGACGACAGGTTGGACGACCTGAGTGGGAAGTGGAGCGGCGTTGCCGGTCTGGGTCAGCGCCTGCAGGACAGCCGGAACATTTTCGGCATGGAGGCTCGAGACCACAGCCCCCATCAGGAATGGATCCTCTGACGCCCCGCGGGCGATTTCCGCCAGGACCGGAGCCGCCAGACGATGGGGAAAGTCGCCGAGGGTCAACGCCAGTTGCAGTCGCACCTGCGCGTCTGGATCCGAGCGCAGAGCGAGGCAGTCGGCAGCCAGGGAGGGTTGCTCGCGGACCACTGGACCGGCCAGCCGCAGGGCGTGCCGGCGTACTTCAGAGGCCGGGTCGGCCAGAGCGGCTCGTAACAGTTCGACCGGCTGCTCACCAAGACCGAACAGAGTGACCAACGCCTGCAGTCGCGTCCATGATCGGGACGAGCCCGCCACCATTGACTTGAGCGTTTCAATTGCCTCCCGATCGTTGCGCCACAGGATCAACTGCATGGCCATGTCCCGCTGCCACCCATTGGGGCTCTCCAGGGCACGGGCCAGATGGGGGCCGTTCAGTTTGTCGAGTCGGGGCCAGGGAACCAAATGGGCATCGCTGGGCCGCACGCGATAGATGCGTCCAAGGTCATGCCCGGCCCGCACATCGAGCTGGGCCACCTCCTCGGGAGGGATCCAGCGCGGATGCTCAATGATGTAGCGATACATGTCGACGATCCACAACGC
>CAIOTJ010000637.1 GCA_903861195.1 uncultured Planctomycetaceae bacterium
GGGCCGTTGCGTCCCCGCATTCTCTTGTGGTCGGCATTGATCGACTCGAGTCTGGGAGTACCACAGGCACAACAGTGGTTACAAGAAGCCGATTCCGCGGACGCGGCCGAAATACTGGAGCCGGGTGAACGGTCGATGGTTCAAGCTCTGCTGGCCCACACATCGAGTGAGACCATCGGCCATCTGCGGGAGTTGCTTCGTGAAGAGCCATTTTTTCCCGGGGCGCAGCACCTGCTGATCGTCGTTCATGTCTGCCGGGGAGAACGCGACCTCGCTCGTCGCGAATTGGAAATCGCCCGTCGTCTTCATCCGGGGGATCCCAACACGGCGATTTTCGAGGCGTTGCTGCTGGCGTTTGAGAAGCCGCCGGAGGAGGTCGAGGCACAACTCCCTTCGCTGTTGGCACAGACGCCGGAACCGGTCCAACCCGGACTGACAAAACTCGTCATGCTGTTGTCGCAGCAGGTCGATGGACTGCAGCATCCCACCAGTTCCCGCCCACTTGTGCTGGAGTTGTTCCGGCAGATTCAGTTTTTTGCCGGGATTATTCAGGTGACCAATAAGCTGGATCAAGACAGTCTGCTCTGGGGGCCTTCGTTCCTGCTGGGTCAACGGTGGTTTGGGACGGCATTACAGTCCAGTCTGCAGGCGCTGACGGATCCCGAACGATTGGTATCGGACATGTTGGAATTCGATCCCATGGGAGACATGCATCTGTTGCGTGGACTGCTGCGTCGGAACCGCGGGGCCGCGACAGAGGCCGAAGAAGACCTGCTGGCGGCGGCCACAGGGGGGAGGTTGCTGTTGCCCTTCCAGGCGGTGGCGTGGGCAGCCCTGCTCGACACGCAAGTCAGGTTGGCCAGGCAAGAGCCGGAGCCGCTGAAATCGACCGCCAACACGGTGAGTCCACGCATCGTGAAGTCCCTCTCGGCGCTGCGCAAGGCGATGGAGACTGACGGGCCGCCATTCGGACAGGATCTGCAGGATTGGATCGAATCGGCAGTCCATCTCTGCCGAAGTCTGGGGCAGACCCGTCTGGGGGAAGAGTTTCTCGATCTCTGGGACACCCGAAACCCACCCACACCACGCACCTTGCGACTGCGAGGCGATCTGCTGCGGGCCGCCAAAGTCCCCGACCTGTTCCGCGCCCTCGACTGCTACCAGCAGGCCTTGACTGCGACGCCGGGCACAGATGGGAAGCGGCAGGAACTGGAGGAACTGGTGCGCGGGACGATGGAAGAGATTCGATGCCGGACGGAGGAGGTACGAAGAATTGGTTCATAGCACGCGTAGCGATCATAACGTGTCGCGTTTACCTGTTGCTTGGAATGAAGCCTATTGTTAACCACACTCAGAAAAGCCGTCTCATTCAGTGATACCACCATGTCATGCAGATACTGGACATAAAGAGCTGCGTACAAGTTTTCAGAAACGCTAACTGGCCGGCATAGTCATGGGTTTTGAGAGATCGTCGTTATAGTGCTTCCGGAATTGCTTTATCGGCCCTTCTAATTCGATTGCCTCTGTATGGTGTCTTGGATGGGTCATCAAGGTTCAAGGTAGGTTCGCACGGGGCGAAAAGATATGTAGTTGTCATCGACATCGGGTCGATCGTTGTAACGGTCCGCTGCGCGAAGAACAGTTGATGTGATGCTGTACGAACCGCCGCGCAGCATGCGACTGCTGCTCATATCGACATCACTGGAATTATCCAGTTGAGTCGGGTGATCACGGTCCTCATTGGGATACACCATGGCTCGATCCTGACACCATTCAGCAGCATTTCCTGACATGTCAAACAGTCCAGCTTCATTCGGCAAGAGCCTGCCCACGGGCCACAAATGCTCGTTACTATTAGTCAAGAACCATGCATACTGACCCAGCCGACGGTCAGCACGGCCATGTCCCCACGCTGCAATGACTCCCGATCGGCAAGCAAATTCCCATTCCGCCTCAAAGGGCAGTCTATAACCGTCAAGACCGAGAAGCGTCGGTTTCATCGTCACTGTGGCGGTACTTCCAGTGCCAGTAATAAAGTAGCACTCGGTCAGCGAGTCCTTTCTGCTCAACCAGTTGCAGTACTGAGCGGCTTCAACCCATCGGACCCGTGTGTAGGGATCGTATGAGGTATTGGAATACTGAGAATTCTGAATCTTGTTATGTGTCTCCATAGCAAATATGGTGTAATCCGCTCGCGTGACCTCTGTGGCAGCTATAGCAAATGCCCGCTCAATTTGACGGCGATGTTGTTGTTCATTTTGGGGTATTCTACCTCGCTCCTGGATCGGTGACCCCATCAAGAACACCCCCGGCGGAAACACCACAAACGTTTGCTTCTGGGAATTGACGAACCATCTTCGCGGTTCACCCTCGCTGGGTGTCGGTGGCTTACTCTTCAGATCCCTCAGTTCAGTCTGTGCGGTGTCCAGCCAGCGTTTTTCTGCCCAGCGGCGCAGCAACAACTCACAGGCACTGTGAATCCCGGGGTCAGGATCGTTGTGAAACACGTTGTGCAATCTCAATTGCTCGATCAACTCGGTGCGGATCTCCGCAGAGAGCCGCCCTGTGTAACCCCCCAGTGCCATCAATAGCGATCGTTGAATCGAGGTTTCTCGAACATCACGCGGCGCGTGTTGTGCTTTTGCGAAGCCTGTCTTCAGGCGATCGACCACTTTCTGCCACGGCACCCGATACTCGGCCAGCGCATGCAGCACTTCGGTGCGCAGGCTCGGATCCTGGGACTGAGGATCGCTTGGTTGAGGATCAAAGACCAGCTTCGGCCACACTTTGTCCGCTCGATCGAGGCGGACCAACCCGGCCGCCGCCCGTGACTGTCGGATGTGGAGTTTCTCAAGATCGTCATCGCCGGCACCCGGCGGTGAGGGTAGGGCCAACTCCTGCTCAAGACGTTGAATCGCCTGCTCCGAATTCCTGGCGGCAACCCTCCACAACACCTCAAACGTCGCCGGGTCACTATCCAACAGGGCCTCGGCCACAACCAGGCCATTGTCCCGCGCATAGTCGACCAGCGTCTCCGCCGCCGATCGCCGGAGAATCGGGTCGACCTTCGGTTGTACCACCAGCCGCGCCACCTCGGGGGTCAAGGCGGTACGGATCGGTTCCAACAACGGCCGCCACGCGACCAACTCGGCGGCGGGCAACGAGGTGAGATGCCGGGCAATAAACGGTGCCAGCGCGGGCCAGCGTGCGTCGTCGGGGGTCAATCGTGCCAAGGCAACCGCGCCCTGGAAACGTTGTTGAGCGGGCAATCTCTTTTCGTCCTCAACGCTGTTCCACATTTCGGATGTGACCGACGCATCGGCGTACGGTGGCAGCAATTCCCTCACCACCGCAAACTCCGCCACTGGCAATGTCAATAACGCTTCGGTGAGCGCGGCAACCTGCGTCTTCTCTTCCTGGGTCACCAACAACCCCGCGCGCATCTTGGCCATGCCAATCGTGTCACCACCGGCCTGTGCAGCATCCAGCCGCTCGCGCAACGGACGCTCGGCCAAGTGCACCAACCCCGCGCTGCGCAGAGTGTCAAAGGTGCGGGTCCAATCCGAGGCGACCGCCGACTCCAACACCTGCACCTGTGCCACAGCCTCCCGCTGGCGACGGTCCTGCCAGAACCAGCCCGCCCCCATCGCCAGACACAACATCCCCACCAGCGTTAGCCCAGTCCAGCCTCCATGCACTTTGGCTGCCTGTCGTAGCATCTTCCGTTCGACGGCGGAGCGTTCCGTCGTCGGCACCCATCGCCGAATCCGCAGATGTTCCAGAAACGAGGGCAAGTGACGGTGGAGTGGTCGATCATTCCACAGTCGGCTCCGCTCCCGCAGCAGTAATTTCGCCCGCCCCTCCGACGTGCTCCCCAGGATGTCTTCCAGCCAACGCCGCAGGCTGGGTACAAGGTAATCGTGCGCCAGGTGGTAGCGGCGGTCTGCCGAAGACGACGCCGGAACGGGTTCTGCGGCGGCCGCCTCCACGACATGGTCCTCTTCGATACCCGTTTCCACCGGGCTGATCAGCCGCAATTCACTGTCGAGAATGCGCAGCAACTCGCTGGCGTCTTGCGGGCGGTCACGATAGCCGGCGGCGGCTACCAGCGCGGGCTGCGACTTCCAGTGCCCCATAATGTCGGCGCCCGCGTCGGGCAACAGTGCGGCCAGCATCCGTTGAGCCGCCTGGGCGTGCACGCGATACTGTGGCGGAGCGGAGTCGGAGCGGAACGTTTCCTCCAGAAACACCCGCCCCACCCCCTCGGCCCCCCCCACCGACAGCAGGGACTCGGGGGTCCAGGGACGATGGCGGAACATCTCCGCGAACAGGGCGAGCCGTACGGGCACCACCTGATTCTGCTCGGCCAGACTGGCAATGGCCTGGTCGATGAATTGCTGCTGCCGCGGCTCCAGTGGACCAGCCGCCGACGATAGCGTCCCCATGGCCCGACCGAACGACGTCAGAACCCGGGCGGCGTGCGGCAGATCGAACCGATCGACGACGGCACTGTTCTGCCCCTGCACGAGTGGAATCTCCAGTTGCTTCAGGAATCGGAAGACCCCCATCGCGTAGTCGTCCCGCACCAGCAACAGGCATTGCAGGTGCTGACCATCACATTGCCGCAGGGCCTCGGCCAGGGCCGACGTCGCCTCGCCCTGATGCGCGTGCAGCCATTGCTCGAACTGATCGATCACCAACAGCAGCTTTCTGCGCCCCAGTCCCGCCCATTCCCGGCGCACAGCGGTGAGGCAACTGGCCAGATCGCGATTCTCTTTGAGGCGGGGGATGCGGCGGTGCAGCCGTTGCAGCAAGTCTGACTCGGTCTGATCGGAGGTCGCCTCCAGAGAAATGGTGACCACTCGATCTGAGAGCCGGGGAAGCAGCCCCGCCTTGATCAGCGATGATTTGCCGCATCCCGAGGATCCGGTGAGAACCCCGACCGAAAACGTGCGCAGGGGATCGGTCTGTTCAATCCGCAGCTTCCAGAAACGGATGCTCTCGGGCAGCCCCTCCCGGTCGCGCAGCCCGGGGAGCAGTTCGAGAAACAGCTCGGCATCCTCGGCCTCGAACGCTCGCAAACCCTTGGTGCCGAGGGGGATTGGCTGGTGCGCGGCCAACCCGGGCGGCTCGCCGGATGTCTTCGCCGACTCAGCGGTCGACAGCCCGGCCTGGGGGGGGGTCTCCACGACCGCTACATCGCCTCCCAGTGTCTGCCGGGCGACCGGCTGCAAGAGGCCCGAATTGCGCAATTGCCGCAGTTCGGCGGCGAACTCTCCGACAGTGTCGTAACGCTCGGCCGCACGTTTGGCCAGCGCCTTCAGACAGATTCGTTCGAGTTCCGCAGGAATCAGCCGGTTGAGCGCGCACAGCGACCGCGGCTCGGCATGCTTGATTTGCTCGAGAACCTCGGCGGAGTTGCGGCCATTGAAGGGCTTTTGACCAACACTCAATTCATAGAGGACAATGCCCAGCGAAAAGAGGTCCGACCGTCCATCGACCCGATGTCCTTCCCCCCGGGCCTGTTCGGGACTCATGTACGCGGGCGTCCCTTCGACGCTTTCGTTCAGTCGCAGGTCGGTCTCGCGCTGGGCCAGGCCGAAGTCGGCGATGTAGATTTTGTCGCTTTGATCCAGCAGCAGATTCCCGGGCTTGATGTCGCGATGGACGACGCCGGCCTGGGCGTGGTGGGCGTAGTCCAGCGCGTCGGCCACATCGATGAGGAAATCGACCACCTGGGCCAAGGCGAGCGGCGACTGGCGGATTCGTTCGGCCAGACTGCAGCCATCGATGTATTTCGAAACGATAAAGACCGGAAATTCGGGAGTAGTGCCGACATGGTAAACCGGAACGATGTGGGGGTGATCGAGTCGCGCGACGATGCGGGCCTCGCGAGTCCACTCGCCATCAAGCTTCTGACGGGCGGGATCGCGGGGCACCTTGATTGCCACCAGACGATCGAGTGAGGGATCGTAGGCCAGGTAGACTTCGCCAAACCCGCCCCGCCCCAATCGGTCGAGCACTTCGAAGCCGCCCATTCCCTCTGGGAGGGTGGGGTCAGTGGCCCGGGGCCGCTGAAACAGCCGAGATCCGCTGGGAGCCGAGTGCATCGATTGGCTGGGACTGTCCGCCAACACGGCCGCCACCCATTCCGCTGGCAAGTCGGCATAGTCGGCTGCCGAGGGAAGCGCTCCGCTTCGCCTGCGGTACTCGACATCGAGCTTGAGCAGCTCGCGTCCCACCAGATCCCGCAGTCCAGAGTGCCGCAGCATCCATTCGCGGAGCGGAGGAATGGGTCCAGACTGACAGGCCTGTTCAAATTCATCCAGAATTCTCTCGGCCTGCTTCTGTCGTTCCCACATGGCGTCACCGTTCATTGGATTTCACTCCCAGGCGTTTTCCGAAGACTGTCTGTGTTCCTTCGGCATTCCAAAGACTCTCCACCTGCGGTGTGAAGGAGCCTCCCAATGTTCGGGATTGTCACCATGATGCAGGGGTGTGGCGAGGGACTGGAGCCGCTCTGGACTTCATCCTGTAAGACTCGTTGAGTTCATCATGACGGCCCGCAGACTGGGAACACAAACTCAGCATGAACCTCTCGCTCACCCGCTCAACGCAGAGAGACCCACGGCGTGACCGCGACTTCAGTCCGCTGGATGTCAGTGCCCCACACACTCCAGCATCATCCGCGTGCGATGAAAATGCGGCGATTGACGCCACTGGAGTTCTCCCTCGTGTTCCCACACCAGAACCACGCCGGCCGGATCGATTCCGTTGAAAGGGGCTCCCGAGGTGGTGGTGTAGGCTCCCATCGTGTCGACCGTCAGCACGTCTCCCACATTCAGATCGGCGGGCAGGCAATGCCACCGGCCGTGGGGCGACAGCAACTGGTCGATGGAGTCGCAGGTGGCACCGAAGACGATGAATTCGTCATGGCGGCCGTCCAGCGCGGGAGTCTGCTCGTGCCGCAGGGGAGTCAGATCGAAATGCCTCGCGTCAAACGCCTGGCCGCAGAAGCCGCCATACAGATGGTCATCCACCACAATCTGGCGGGGTTTGTGCGGTGCCTGCGTCTCGGAGATGACCCCGGTGAACAGCCGCCCGGCATCCGCGACGACGAACCGACCCGGTTCCGCCAGAAGTTGAAACCGCGGCGAGAGCCCGGCCACCGCGGAGGCCAATTCCCCGAGCAGCGCCTCCTGCGTTGTGCCGTGGGCCTGGGCTGTGGCCGCGTCACAAAACCCACCCCCCACGTCCAGCCAGGTGACCTCGATCCCCAGGCGATGCGCACGCCGGGCCACCTCGACCACCTGATCAATCGCCCTGCGGTAATTCGACCCCTCGTAGCACTGCGTTCCGACATGGAACGAAAGCCCCAACGTCGCGAAGCCGGCGCGTTGGGCGAGAGCCAGCAATTCGAGGGCGGCATCGGGGTGACAGCCGAATTTGCTGCTGAGATCATCCTTGACATTCCGGGACTGGGTGGCGAGGCGCACGAACAGAACCGTCGCGTCATCGCGGTTGGGAAGCCCGTGCGCCTGCAGCCGGCCGATCTCCTGGGCCGAGTCGACCACAACCCCCCAAGGACCGAAATCGGCCAGACACCGCAGTGTGGCGACGGTCTTGGTGGGATGCGAGACAATGACCTGGTCGCGCCCGACACCCAGCCGGGCCACCAGTTCGAGTTCGTAGGCCGAAGCGACGTCAAACCGGCAGCCGAGATCGCGCAGAAATGCAATCACCAGGGGATCGCTGTTGGCCTTCACGGCATAGTGCAGCCGCACCGTGGGGAGGCGCTGCTGCCACAGTTCCACTTGCGCCGCAATCTGCCCGGCATCCATCGCGA
>CAIOTJ010000638.1 GCA_903861195.1 uncultured Planctomycetaceae bacterium
CATTCTCGGCCGACCTGGCGGTGGTGACCGTGACGGGCATCAACATCCATCCGTCGATCGGCAAGGGGAAGATGGTCAACGCCATCCGCATCCTGTCGGAGTTCATCGCCCAGCTCCCGGGGGACCGGCAGAGTCCCGAAAACACCGACGGCCGCGAGGGCTTTCTGCATCCCTATCAGCTCGAAGGGGGAGTGGCCGAGGCGAGCGTGAGGATTTTGCTGCGCGATTTCGAGACGGCCAATCTGGGGGAATTTGCCCGCCTGTTGGAATCGATCGCCCAAGGGCTGCAAAGCCGTCATCCGCGCGCCCAGATCGAGGTGAAGACACGAGCCCAATACCGCAACATGCGGGATGGGCTCGAGAAAGAGCCGCGGGCGCTCCCCAAGGCGGTGGCCGCGATGCGGGCGTGCGGGCTGGAGCCGAAATTGACGATCATCCGCGGCGGCACCGACGGATCGCGGCTGACCGAACTGGGGTTACCCACGCCGAATCTCTCGACGGGCGAGCACAACCCGCACTCGCCGCTGGAATGGACCTGCCTCGAAGAAATGCAGCAGGCGGCCGACGTGCTGGTGGCCCTGGCCCGCGAGTGGGGACGCGAAGAGCAGTGATTCCCGCCAGCGACGACGGGGCCGCGGTCAGGGAACCCCGCCGTACGGCGTGACGTAGTCGGTGCGGGTGGCGTCGGAGCGGAAGGAATTCGCCCGGTCGCGCAACTGTTCGGTGGGGACGAGCATTTCCGGCTGCAGTGTAAAAGTCTGCTCGCGCCAGTCGTTGATCTTCCGCAGGGCGAAATTGTCGCTGAAGAAATCGAGCGGCGGCACCTGGTACCAGGGAGGGCTCAGCGTGACCGGTGTGGTCAGCGTCTGGTAGCCATCCTTGATGAGGGTGATGTTGCGGGTGCCGTAGTAGGTGTAGTCGTACCCCACCGGCGTGGTGCCAATTTCCTCCCCATCCACCAGCACGAGCGCCCCGGGGGGCTCACTGCGGATGGTCATCCGGCGGTGCATGCAGCCACTGGCCAAGAGCAGCCAGACCAGCAGCGCGAACCGGGAAGTCGACCGGAGGAACGACCACAAGAGCGACGGGGAGGGAACCTGTCCGACCATGGCGGGGGGCCTGGCAGAGGGAGGAAAGCGGAGGGGAGAAAGGGCGGCCGGCTCCCGAGTTTCCCGGGGAGGGACGGAGCAAGCCGGAGGGAAGGGATCGGGAGATTACCGCGCGCGACCAAAGTCGCCAAGAGGGAATCAAGCGGATATGTGCACACAAAAGCAGTATTTCTCCCCGGGGGCCGAAGGAAGGCCCCGTCCGTTGCTTCCTTTGCTCTTCGTCCTTTGCACAGGAATTTGAGAGAAACCGGGTCGCCGGCCCAAGGGAATCAACGCCGGTCAAGGTGAGTTTGCCACAACTGCGGCGACGGGGTCGCGCCGCAGGAATTGCCCAAAAGGCATTGGCAAGATTTGATGCGAGACCTTCGGGTCGATCGGGGGGGAAGTGCCGGTGGATCGACGGCTCGGGCAACTGTATTGATCTTTTTTGAACTGGAGGGGGAAGGCGGGCCGGTCGGCCGTTGTCAGTCGCAATCGACAGGGCAATAATCTTGCCTGTTGGTTGATCCCTGGAAGACTGCTTCATGATTGCCGCTCCCTCTCCCCGCGACCTGCGTCACATGAATGCCGCCGAGGGCTATCTGATGCTCGGCATGGCGGAGCATGCGCTCGATGAGTTGGCGGGGGTGACTCGCCCTCTGGTCGATCCGTTCCCCTACTTTTTGTTGAAGGGGTATGCTCTGCGCGACCTGCAGCGGTATGCGGCGGCGATAGAGGCGTTTGAAGGAGCGTTCAACGCCAATCCCGATCACCTCGGTTTGCTGCTGGCGATGGGGTGGTGCTACAAGCGGACCGCACAACTTCCCCGGGCGATTACCATGCTCGAGCTGGCCCAGCGGGTTGATCCGGAAGACGCGCTGGTGACGTACAACCTCTCGTGCTACTGGGCTTTGGCCGGTGAGAAGACCAAGTGCCTGACCAGTCTCGCGAAGGCGCTGCAACTCGATGAAGAGTTTCGCAGCAGCATCGAGACGGAAACCGACTTCGATCCGGTCCGCAATGATCCCGATTTTCGGCGGATGTTGCGGATCTTCGACAACGAGAAACTGCTGGCCCAGAAAAAGGGCTGACTGTTCCAGGTCGCGCCCGGGTGCCGTGCTGATCCCGGGCCCCCCCTGGAGATTCCTCAATTCCGCGGACGAGCCGATCGAAGGGCAGCAACGGTCGTGCCACGATCGGCCGACGGTGACGGGCGGGGTCTGTCTGGTCTCGCGACCTGGGCGGCTGGAACCAGCCCGCGCAAGAACACGGGCGATCGACTGGGTGTCGATCGCCCGTGGGAGGCAACTCGTGGCGGATGCAGACCGGTCGACTAGTGGCTGGAGCCGCCGGGCAGGCGATCGAGCACGCTGTCGATCAGCCGGTATTCGCGGGCCTCTTCAGCCGACAGGAAATTGTCGCGGTCGGTGTCCTGCTCGATCTTGGACAGGGGCTGCCCGGTGTGCTTCAGCAGGATCTCGTTCATCATCTGCTTGATGCGGATGACTTCCTTGGCGTGGATTTCGAGTTCGGTGGCGGTCCCTTCCATCCCGGCGAGGGGCTGGTGGATCATGATGCGGGCATGGGGCAGGGCGTGCCGTTTGCCCGGGGCCCCCGCCGCCAACAAAATCGCCCCCATGCTGGCCGCCTGCCCGATGCAATAGGTGGCGACATCGGGCTTGATGAACTGCATGGTGTCGTAGATGGCCATCCCCGCGGTAATCGAACCGCCGGGAGAATTGATGTAGAAGTGCACATCGGCCTTCTCATCTTCGAACTGCAGGTACAAGAGCTGGGCCACGATGGCGTTGGCGACGACATCATTGACCTGCGTTCCCAGAAAGATGATGCGATCTTTCAGGAGGCGCGAGTAGATGTCCATCGCCCGCTCTTCACGGCCGCTTTTCTCGATGACGTAGGGAACGAGAATCGACATGTTCAAATCGCTTTCGCGGGATGGGATGCGGAGGGAGTTGCGGGGGCGGACCCCACACTGGATGCCAGTGGCACTGTCGGCCGGACGACTCCGGCTGCGACCGAAGCCTGCTCAAAGGAAGGCCCCGACCCGCCGGAAACAAAAGGCCTACTTCTTCTCGGTCCCCTTGGGAAGCTTCAGCAGCACTTCGTCGACGAGGCCGTATTCCTTGGCCTGGGTGGCCGAGAGGTAGCGGTCACGCTCGGTATCCTTGGCAATGACCGAATTGGGCTGCCCGGTGTGCTTGGCGAGAATGTCGTTGAGAACCTCGCGGGTTTCGAGGATCTCCTTCGCCTGGATCTCGATATCCGAGACCTGCCCCCCCACCGAGCCGTGCGGCTGATGGATCATCACTTTGGCGTGCGGCAGAATGAACCGCTTCCCCTTGGCGCCACCGGCGAGCAGCACCGCCCCGCCGCTGGCCGCCATGCCGACGCAGAGGGTCTGCACCTGGCAGTCGAGGTACTGCATGGTGTCGTAGATGGCGAGGGTGGCCGAGACCGAACCCCCGGGGGAATTGATGTAGAAGTTGATGTCCTGATGCCGGTTTTCAGACTGCAGGAACAGCATCGCCATGACGATCTGGTTGGCGCTTTCGTCATAGATCGGCCCCTGCAGGAAAATAATGCGGTTTTCCAGCAGCAGGTCGGCCAGCGTCATCTGCCGCTGCCGGGCGTAGTCGCGGGGCCGTTGCAGAAACGGGGTGATGGGACCGGCGTACGAGTCAAACATGAACTTCCCCAGGAGGAAAGAGAGGAGTCTGCGCACCAAGACACCCGACCCAGCGGATGGATCGGGTGTGGTGAGGCAATTCTAGGAGAAATGTCGAGTGAGAAAATAGTGTCTCACTCGCGACCCGGCAAAAACCGGAAAGCGGGATCAGCCCGCGGCTTCTTCCTCAACGACCGGTTCCGAGACCGCGCCGAGTTCGCACAGGGCGAGATCGACGGTGTGCGAGTTCTCGGGAGGGGTCCACTGATCGGGAACATCTTCGAAGCTGGCCTTCTCGAGAATGAAGTCGACCGCCTTGCGTTCGCGGATCTGGGCCTCGAGGTTCTCAATCATCCCCCGACGTTCAAGTTGCGCCCGCACCTTGCGGGGACTCTCGCCCGACTGCTGGGCCATGTTCAGAATCTCCATCTCCTTCTCCACGGGAGAGACTTCGATGTTCTGCTCGGTGGCCAGCTTGTCGAGAATGAAATGCTGCTTGAGGGCCTGCCGGGTTTCGGACAGCTGGTTCTGCCGCATCTCGGCCTGTCGGGCGGAGATCTGCTGATCGGTGTAACCCGCTTCACGCATTTCCAGCACTTCGCGGCGGAGGGCGTTTTCGACCTGCCGCAGCACCAGGTTCTCGGGCAGGTCCCACTGGGCCGAAGTCGAAATCTGCTCGAGCACCTGCTCGCGGACCGCCTGCCGCTGGCGGAACTTCAATTGCCGGTCCTGCACGTTGTGGAACCACTTCCGCAGTTCGTCCACCGTCTCGTGACCGAAGACATTCGCCAGCTTCTCCGTCTCGAAGAGAGTCTTGCGGCGGACATCCTGCACGTCCACTTCGACGGTCACCGTCTCACCCCGCAGTTCAGCGCGGGAGGCCTCCATCGAAATCTTGCCCGGCAACGACAGTCGCGCTCCCGGGGTCGCCCCCAGCAGCAGCTTGTCGGCGGCTTCGACCTCGGCATCAAGGAACCGGATGCGGGGAGAAACCCGCAATTGAACACCCGAACGCCGTCCCAGCTCTTCGCCGTTGAACAACACCCGCACGTCACCAATCACCAGGTCGCCCGCCTCCGCCGGAGTGTCCAGCGGCTCGGACATCGTCGCGAACTGCTCGCGGTAGGCGTCGATTGAAGCAGTGATCTCTTCATCGGTCACTTCCCGGACGGGGCGGCGAATCTTCAGGCCACTGTAGTCCGGCAGATCGAATTCGGGACGGACTTCGACCTCAAAATCAAATTCGAAATCGCCTGTCTCGGGAATCTCAAGCGTGGTCACGTCGAGATCGGGCTCGTTGATGGCGTCGAGGTTGTGCTCTTCGGCCAGCTGCTCGAGGCTTTCCATCAGCACCCGCTGCAGGACCTGCCCACTCACCTCGCGGCGGAATCGCTTCTCGACCAACGAACGGGGCACCCGCCCCTTCCGGAAGCCCGGCACATCGGCCGAAACGATCAGTTCCCGCAAGGACTTGGAGAGCGTCGAATCAATCTCAGCCCGTGGAACGGTGACAAACACCTTCTTCCGACAGGGTCCGGTCGACTCGATCTTGACCTTCAAGTCGAGCCGCCGCTGCTCGGGAACCGCACTCATCGACTGTCCGGCGACGTCTGTAGCTGTGTCTGTCATGATTCCTTCAACTCGTTCACCAGATTGGTGACTGCAATCCAAAATCCAAGGCGAAACGCACCACACCCGGAATCAAACCGGCAGCGGGCCAACCGGGACAAATCCCGATCCAGAGTCCTATCGCCTGGAGGACCTGTTGATGACACCCCTGTTGATGACACCTCTCAGGTGACATCCTGGGGAACCAGCCATCCCTCCCCCCAGATTTCACGCGGTCCCGGACCGGTGGATTCAACCACCCCCTCCGAGTTCTGGACTCGACTCCGCAGACTCCACATCCCAGTGTTTCAAACGACACCGGGTTTCAAACGGCACCGCTCTGCAAGCTCCGGTGTGTTTCAAGTTCCGGGGTGTTTCAAGCTCCGGGG
>CAIOTJ010000639.1 GCA_903861195.1 uncultured Planctomycetaceae bacterium
GAAGCAGAGCGTGGCGACTCCGGCCCCCGTGGTGAAGGCTCCGCAATGACTTTCCATCCCGCACATCTTCCCTGCCACAGCAATCGTCACCTTCATCATCCACGGAATCCGGGGATCGTTTCCGGCTTGGTTCGAGTGCGCTGGGGCCTACCAGGGCCGACGGCTGCGGCCAGGCTTCCCCGCCTGGGCGCGGTGACCTTGGAGTTCGCTCTGGTAATTCCTGTCTTGTTGCTGCTTTTGACGGGAGTTCTGGAGTTTGGCAGGCTGGGGTTGTTGGGCATGCCGATTGCCCAAGCGGCGCGCACCGGCGCAATCTATGGAGCGATGAACCCCCCGGACGACTTGAATCCCTCCGCGTGGTCTCAACAGTGCGAGCTGCGTGCTCGGGAAGTCCTCGCCAATCAGGCGGGCATCAATCCCAGCCTCGTGGAGGTGCAATGCACCTACAGCACTGGATCCCCCTTGAACCGGTCGACGGTTCAGGTTCGTTATCCTTTCACGCTCCTGATGGGTTGGAGTCCCGCTCCATCGAATCTCGTGATTCAACGCACAGCCGTCATTCCCGTCATTCGTTGACGATTGTCCCCTCTCCAGTCACCGCGTGTCACTTCCATGAATTTTCGGCGTCGCCAGTCTCCCGCTGCCGTCACCTGGCAGGAACGATCGCGGCTGCGCCGCGGGGCGGCGATGGTTGAGACTGCGCTCGTTCTGTCGGCGTGGATGATTCTGCTGCTGGGGACTCTGGACATTGGAATGATCTTGTTCCGGCACACCGTCATGCAGCAGATTGCTGAAAGGGCCGCCCGACTGGCGATGATTCGCGGGGTCAACTCCACCCCGCAGATCGCCTCCTGGGGGCCAGCGACAGTGCGGGTGCGGCTTCACCAGTCTGATCCTGTGGCCAACCTGTTGCGGCCCTCGACTTGCGGCCTGACTCCGTCGGGATTTGAAGTCCTTCTGGAATGGACGGATGGGGGAAATCAGCGTGATCAGAGGGTGACCGTCACGGTGTCCTCCGCGCAGGACACGATTTTGCAAAGTCTGCTGCCGGGGAACGGCAGTTTCGCAATGCAATCAACCGCATTGACCCGGATCGTTCAATAGGGCCCTCAGCCATGCGCGACTTGCCTGATCGGCGGCGCCTCAAGCCGCCAGCACCTGAGGTCCGCCAGGGAACCGTCCTGGTGATGACGGCCATCACACTCGCCGTGTCGGTCTCGATGCTGGCGCTTGTGATGGAGGCCAGTCGGATGTCGGCCCGCTCCAGCGAGCTCCAAACCGCCGCAGATTCGACGGCTTTGGTCGCCGCGGAAATGCTGAACCGGCAGGCAACCACCAGCACGGCCCGGCTCGCCGCGATGAATTTCGGCGCCACGTACAATGGGGTCACGGCAGGAAGTTTGTCCTTCAATTTTCCACCTTCGTCCGGACCCTATGCCGGTCAGCTGGGATATGTCGAATCGGTGGTCTCATCGCCGTTCAGCACTCCCCTGGCGCCGGTGTTGGGTGGAACCCGCAACACCATGCTGCATGCCCGCGCCGTGGCGGGTCCCAAGTCGATTCCCTGGCCCGATCTGCTATTGGCCCTCGACCCACAAACCATTCCGGGAATTCTCTCCTCGGGAACTGGCCAATTGCGGGTCGAGGGAGCGGTCGCAACCAACTCCCGCGGGGGTGGTTTAGACGAAAAAGGACTGCCTGTGGCCGCCACTTCCGGGTTTGGGGCCCAACTGTCACAGTCTGGTCAACTGCTGGCGAGCCAGTTTCGGGTGTCGGGAGGTGTGAATGATCCCACCTACTTCCGGGGCTTGACGGATGGTGCCGCGAATCCTCTTGTTTGTCGGTCGGCAACAACAATTGATCCCTTCAAGAATCTCCCCACCCCGACCGCTAATCTGGGAGTCAGCATTCTGCTCCGTGGCGAGGGGCGCAGCGTCAGTCCCTCGACGAACCTCACCCTGAGACCGGGACTCTACACGAACATTATGGTGACGGCTGGCACAGTGACATTTCAACCTGGAATCTACGTGATTCGCGGAGGTTCACTGACATTGACCGGCGGTAACATCTCGGGACAAGGGGTCATGTTCTATCTCACAGGGACCGACTACAGCGCCCTGTATGGCACCCCAGACAACGCGGATGGAGAAAACACTCCGTCGAGCGCCTCGACCATGGGGGGGGCGACGATCTCCACCCGGGTGAACCTGACCGGCTACAGCGACACGACCAGCCCCTATTCAGGATTGCTCATCCATACCCGACGCTTCAACACCAACCCCATCATCCTCTCCAGTCCCCAGACGAATGAAACTCTGAATGGGACGGTTTACTCCAAATGGGGGCCGCTCACTCTCTCAGGAAGTGGGGTCTACAATCTGCAGTGTGTGACTCGCCGCGCGACCTGGAATGGATCGAACAATCTGACTTTGACCCGTGGGAGCGCCAACTTGCTGGGAACCAAGCAGGTTTACCTGCTGGAATAATTCTCAGGAGACCGCGAGCCGCTTGGAACTCGACCGACCGACCACGAAACTGGCGCAATTCCAGTCCCGGTCATCGCCCAGTCCGAATCTGTCGCACCCGGTGATTCAGTGTATCGCCAACGGTCACCGTGCCGTCGCGGTCCACGCAAATTCCATGCGGCTGCGACAGCTCCGCCTGGCGGGCCGGGCCGTTGTCACCAGAGAATCGCCGGGCTTTGCCCCGCCCGGCGATCGTCTCGACCCGGCCCGTCTTGGTGTCGAGCATCCGCACGCAATCGTTTTCGGAATCGACGATGAACAGCCTTCCCTGGCCATCGATTTCCAAGCCCTTGGGACCGTTGAAAGTCGCTTCCAACGCCGGCCCCCCGTCTCCGGTGTAGCCCGCCTTTCCCGTCCCGCCGATGTGCCGCAGCAGCCGGGTTTTCAGGTCGATGCGCCAGACCGAATGCCCTTCCCGCAGCACCACCCAGAGCGAATCGCCTCGGGCGGCCAGGGCCCGGGGGCCCGGCAATGGGCTCTCGTCGGCCTGGGCACCGTCACGGGCGACTCCCGGCTGACCCGTCCCGGCGAAGGTCTCAATCACTCCCGATTCCAGATCGACCCGGCGAATCCTGTTGTTTCCGATGTCGGCGATGAACAATCCCCCGCGCCCATCGAGCACTATTCCATGCGGGACCTTCAGTTGCGCCTGCGTGGCGGGGCCTCCATCACCTGCAAAACCTTCCTTCCCCGTCCCCGCGACGGTGGTGATGCGCCCCGTCTGGGCGTCGATCCGGCGGACGATGTGATTCCGCATCTCGACGACAAACAGGTTCCCCAAGGCGTCGAACCGGATCTCATAGGGCTCATTCAGATCGGCCTCGGTGGCCGGCCCACCATCACCCGAGTACCCCTTGCGCCCCGTCCCGGCAATGACCCGCAGGTCACCCGTCCGCCGATCCTGCCGCCACACCCGGTGATTGGCCACTTCGGTGATGTAGAGTACGTCGTCGGGACCAATCTCGACACCAAACGGCTGGCCGATGTTGATTTTGCCCGCGGGGCCCTCTCGACCATTGTCAGTCTCGGCTCCCGTTCCGGCCACGGTCGTGATCCGCCATTCCTCGGCCGACAGCGTTGATTCGCCCCCGCCGAGCATCCCCGCCACGGTCAGACACAGCACTACAAATCGAATTGCAACCAAGTCGCGGTGGAACACGGCACGCTCCCGTTGGAAGTTCATCAGAGCGGCGGACCACCATCGTAAAATGGTCCTCCAGTCGCCCAGAATACGCACTTCCAACCATCCTGCGAAGCCACGCCCCACGCCAAACTCTCACCTCGCCGCATAATGCCGCGTGATCAAATCATTCTGAATCCACAGTAGCTTCCCGAAGGCCCGGCTGGCACCCTGGCGTTCGGCCGCCTCGGTCGGCAATTCGGCCACTGCCGTCAGCAGCAAGTCCGACAAGAGCCCCATCAGGGCGCTCATCTGCACCAGCGGCACCGCGATGTTGCGATTCCCCGCCCCGGGCGTATGCATCTTCCCGACCATGTCGAGGTAGACCGGCAGCTTGGCGTCGCCTGCGTGTCCCAGCAGGTGCATGAGGTACCGCATCAGGTGTTCCCGCCGGAACTGGATCTGCGGATCCTGCAGATTCAAATCGGCCAAACTCCCCGCCGGCTGCCCGGTGAACCCCGCCTGCCGGGGCAAAAAGTGCCGGGCGGTGGCATCGAATGCCAGCAGTTTTTCATAGGTCTGCTCGACCAACGCCGGAATCTGCGGACCCAGGTAGGGGGCGATCTGCTGGATGGCGGCCATCTCTTCGGGCCCAAATCCGATGAACCGGCAGAGGTATTGAAATCGATACTCCAGATCGGTTTCGAGACGGGCTTCGTCGATCGTTTCCATGGGGGCGTGAGTAAAGATCACAGGTGGGACAGGGACGGAATCAAAGCCGCGACGGCTGTTCGCATGGTCCCGACTCGGTGGTGGGCCACATCTCCCGCCCGTGGCGGATCCAGGATCGAGCCCATCCCATGCACTTGCCGTTCTCAGGTGGCGAGTTGAAACAGTTCGCGGGGCGGTTCGGCCTCGGTCAGCTTCAGGTCGAATTTCTCCTGCAGGGCCTGGAAGATCCTGGGGGTCACGAAGGCCGGGGGAACCGGACCAACGCGAATCCCCTTGACCCCCAGCGCCAGCAAGGTCAACAGCACCGCCACCGCCTTCTGTTCGAACCAGGAGAGCAGAATCGTCAGCGGCAGATCATTCACCCCGCAGCCGAGGGCCTGGGCCAAGCCCACCGCCACCTGGATCGCTCCATACGCATCGTTGCACTGTCCCATGTCGAGCAGCCGGGGCAGACCGGCCACTGTGCCGTAGTCGTGATTGCGAATCCGGTACTTGCCGCACCCCAGTGTCAGAATGATCGACTCATTGGGGGTGGCGTGGGCCGCTTTCGTGTAGTAGTTGCGTCCCACTTCCGCCCCATCACAGCCGCCGATCAGGTAGAAGTGCTTGACTGCCCCCGACTTGACCGCTTCCAACACCTTGTCGGCGATTCCCAGAATGACGTTGTGATGGAAGCCGATGGTCGACTCGCGGACTTTCTTTTCGGGCAGGCTGGGAGACTGCTTCGCCTGGGCGATGACCGCCGAGAAGTCATTCCCGGGAATCCGCCGGCCACCGGGGACCGCGGTGACTCCCGTGGTATACAGCCGGTCTTTGTAGCTGTCCCAGGGAATCAGCACGCAGTTCGTCGTGGCCACGATCGGCCCGCTGAACAGGGGAAACTCAAACTGCTGATTTTGCCAGGGACCGCCGTAATGCCCGGCCAGATGGGGATAAGCCCGCAGCTTCGGATAGCTGTGCGCGGGCAGCATCTCGCCGTGGGTGTAGACATTCACCCCGGCCCCCTGGGACTGCTCGAGAATGTTCTGCAGATCGAGCAGATCGTGCCCGGTGACCAGGATCCCCGGCCCGGCCTTGGTCCCTTCATAGACCGTGGTGGGAGAGGCGGCCCCAAACTTTTCGGCATGTCCTTCATCGAGCAACTGCATGACCCGCAGGTTCTGCCGTCCGCATTCGAGCACCATCTCAAACAGGGTCTCGAGATCGAAGTTGACGTTGGTCATCGTGGCGAAGAGCGCCTCTTCGATGAACGCACTGACGGCGGGGTCCGACTTGCCCAACCGGCGGGCATGGTGGGCATAGGCGGCCATCCCTTTGACGCCGTACAGCAGGGTTTCCTGCAGGGACTGCACGTCGGGATCCTTGCCGCAGACCCCCACAGTGGTACACCCCTGACCATGAGCGGTTTGTTCACACTGATTGCAAAACATCGGGCGAGCTCCTGGGAAGGACGGGTTGCCAAGGGGCGGAAAACCACGGCGGCCGAAGCCACTGGGGCCGACAAAGTTTCCTGCCGAAAGGCATCCTAACGAGGCTCCGCCGAGAATACAAGACATTTCGATCCAGTTGTCTGTTTTCATTGTCAGTGGTTGGATTACATGTTGTTGTTCGTCTGGGCTCAGAGACGCGACAGCGTTGGTCGGACTGGCGGAGAGCCCGTGTGACGGACGGGGGACAGCTCTGCGTTCCGGACCGAGCCCCGCCCGGCTGTCGGATGAACGCGGCGTCGTACGATAGGTTTTCAACCTGTCGGTGATCGGACATGGTCAACGGAATAGACCCGCCTTTCCCGGCCCCTGGAAGAACGCTGATCCCCGTCGTGCCGTTGACCAGGTCGATCGACACTTGGGAGATGAACAGGTTGGAAAACCCGTTCTACGGACGGACCGATAGGGGTAGGGAGAGCCGGATGGTTACGGCCCCCCCTCCCTCCAAACCGGACTGGCGGATTTCCCGCATCCGGCTTTCCAGTTGATGGTCTTACCTGTGACAGGATTGAACGGCCTGTGC
>CAIOTJ010000640.1 GCA_903861195.1 uncultured Planctomycetaceae bacterium
CCCTTGACTGGTTCTGGCAGTTCACCGGCGACGTGGTGAGCGATCTGCACACCGGAGGCACCGAGACGGTGAATTGAGCCATCCGTGGCGACGAACTTCCAGTTTGTCGAACCCTTGCGTGTGATCCCGGCCTCCGCACGGCACGACGCGGTCCTCCGTCCGCGCGTACGCAGATTTTTTTCACAGACAGGCTGGAAGCCTGTCCCACGGTCCGTAGAACGGGTTTTCCAACCTGTTCATCTCCCGAGTGTCGATCGACCTGGTCAACGGCACGACGGGGACCAGCGTGCCCCGGGTCGGCGGTGGGTTGCCGGGAGGTGTTTGGCCAAGAGGACGGGGGTTCCGGTCCATTCCGATGACCACGTTCACTCGCCGACAGGTTGGAAACCTATCGTAGGGCCAAATCCCCAGGCTCGGTCGCCGCTGTTTATTCCTCGAAGCCGCCCAGGTCTTCCCGCTCGCCGCCGGCCAGCATTTCGACCTCGCCCGTGGTTGTGTACCGGCCTTCGGCCAACTGGGTGCGGATGGTTCGCTTGAGGGCGATGCGCTCGTCGGGCAGAGCCCCGGCCACGAGGGTCATGTCTTCCACCTTGTACCTGCCATTTTCACGCCGCAGAGTGACCTGCGCCCCCCGACGGCCGTTGCCCAGCACCACCACCGCCCCATTTCCTCGCACGCTGATGGCCGAGAGAGAGTTCTTGAGGTAGGACTCGGGAGCCGGGTCGAACTGAGGCACCTCGTCGAGGTAGCGCCAAACCGAACGGGTGAAATCTTCGGCCACAGCCGTACGCACCCGCTTGATGTCTCCCGATTCCAGTGCCAGGGCGAAGTTCGCGACGGGAATGACCGCCTCGAGGGTCGCCTTGAGCGACTGGGGATAGTCGGCTGCCGGGAGCATCACGTCGTCCACCCGGATCTGCCCCTCCTCATCCCGCAACTGGTAGGTCACGGGAGTGCTGCCGTGTTCGACCAGAATCTCTGTCAGCGGGCCCTTGAACAGGGTCTGCAGCACCTTGGGTTTCGCATTCTGGAAATCTTCCAGCGGCATCCAGGCGAAATGCTGGTCGGTGGTCGCCTGCCAGACCCGGTCCTTGAAGTCATGCGTCGAGTGATTCAGCAAACCCGGCAGATCCTGCTTCGCCAGGGCCGTGGCGAACGACTCCAGTGCGGAGCGGCTGTTGTAGAGAGCCGAGAGCCGTTTGTCCTGGTTGCTCTTGAGTTCGTAAATGGTGACTTCATTGACCAGATAGGTCGGCTTGTCGTGGAGCGTCTTCTCGGCCATGCGGTCGAGATTGATCTTGATCGCCTCGTCTCCCTTGCGGACCAGTATGGCCGCGGTGTTGTCTTTGAGGTCGACCTCGAAGTCCTGCATGCTGGCGGGACCTTCCGGCAATGGGACCTGCGAGAGATCGGAATCCTTCAGCGAGCCGCGGAAGAACTGCGATTCACACAACTCGGCCAGGCGGGCCTTGTTCTGCTCGCGATAGCACTGTAGGAATCCGACAGCGGTTCCGAGGGCCGACGTCATGTCGCGCACCGAGGCGATCTCGCCGGTTCCCTTGCGGGTTTCCAGCGAGATGTCGTCGAGCTGCCAGCGGGAATCGACCCGGCGGTAGCGCAGCACCAGTTCGCCATCACTGCGGGGAACGTGCACCACGGCGGTCTCTTCGCCGATCTTCTCGTTGGGCAGCACGCGGGCCTGCGGGGCGATGCCGGTGGTGAGCTTCTCCGACAATTGAAGGAAGTGCTCGGGATTGAGGCTGACAAGGGCCTGGCTGAATTCGGGGGTGGCGACGGTGCCGATGTCGTTACGATCCGCGGTGCGCCAGGCATTGATGGTGCGGTTGACCGCCACCAGAACCTCCAGGCGAGCGGAGAGAGTCTTGTTCTTCTCGATGTCTTCGCGACGCAGGAATTCGTCGTCGACGACCCACCGCTTGGTGTCTCCCACGCGCTTCAGCAGGACGATGACCTCCTTCTTTTCGTCACCGACCTGCACTGTGACCTTCTTCTCGATGGGACGCTTGCGGTCGTCCTTCTCGGTGTCGACCGACTTGACTACCTTGATCTTCCCCTCGGGAAAGTCGATGAGGTCGAGGGCGTCGAACGTGTCGGCACCCCGGACGGCGCGGTTCTCAAAGTCTGTCGAGACCTGTCCCCGCAGAGCGGCGAGATCGTGTTTCTCGAGACTCTGGTGGAACGCCGTGATGACCCGGGTCTCGGTCATGTGCGAGCAGCCGACCGAACCGGCGAGCAGACCCAGACCAGCGGCAAACGTGAGCGACGGGCGCGGCATGGCGACCATTCCTGGCGGGGAGAAAGGCGACGGGAGGGAGGCCGGGCGGACCACAGAAGCGAAACCAGTCTGGTTCCGGGCAGTCGTTACGGCCAGTGGGGAGAGGAGATTTGAACGCGAAGGGAACACATGGCGACCCAGGTTGGCCGCGCGGGGAGCGGTCTTGTCTCACAACCCCCACAGAGCGTCAAGCACGGATGCCCAAGAACCCCGAGGACCTGTGTAGGAATTACAATTTCGCTCCGGCGCACGCCAAAACAGGGGGGGGCCGCTCGACCACCAGCGCCGCCGCCCGGACGGTGGGCAGCGGCCGGAGAGCTTCCCCGGGCCGTCGGTCAGATCACCCCGGGCAGCCCCCCTGGGAATTCTGCCGCGGTGGGGGAAGGCTCCGGCTCGACGCCGCCGGAGACTGGGGGGAGCTGGCAAGCCGTTAGGCGATTCCCGAGTCGACGGGCCGCGGGGAGGTGTCGCTCAGGCGACATCGTCCAGCGAGCGGGTGGAATCAATCAGCAGCCACATCAGTCCGGCGGCGATGTAGATCCCGGCGGCGATCGTGAACACCGGAACATAATTCTTGACAACCACGTCCGCGATAACCCGTTCAC
>CAIOTJ010000641.1 GCA_903861195.1 uncultured Planctomycetaceae bacterium
AGGCTGCATGGTGGTCACCGGGGAATGCAGGAGTCCAAACGGACTGTTCAGGATATCACGCAGGGGGGGATCTGGGGAGCCTGCCGTACGGGGTGGTTTTGAATCGGCAGGACGGCAGGCCCGTCAGTCTCCGGCTTCGAGTCCCAAGCCAAACGCTTCCTCCACAGCCTCTTCGGCCGCGGCCGGGTCCAGGGGGCCCGGGGGCGGGGCTCCGGTCAGTTCTCGGGGGACAAAGTCGCTGTCGGCGAAGTGCGTCAGGGTCTGCTCGGTGCTGGTCGGGTCGACCGTCTTGCAGCAGAGGGTGAGCCGGTCCGACACCGACTTCAACCACGACTGCCATTCTGCCGGATCCATTCCGGTGGGGGTGGCCTGGGAAAACTCACCCAAGAGCAGGATCAACCGCAGCAGGTGGCGGAAGATCAGCCCTTCGTGTTTGGTCAGATCGTGGCTGGTGACGTACGAGAAGAAGTTTCCCTCGAATTGCAGGACATCGGGGGCGACCCAGACGGGGGTGACCTGCACGCCATGGACATTCGGGTATTCGGATTCGAACAGCATCCGCAGTTTGTCGGCCAGGGTCGGGGGCCACTTGCGGTCTTCGAAGCGGGCGTCGGGGTCCCACTCGGGATACAGGTCTCCCGCCGCGATGAGTCCCCGGGCCACCACCTGCTGGTCGACCCGTTCCGTGGCGAGCGGGCCGGGGGGCAAGCGCTCGGGACTGGGGACCCGCACAAAGCGCTGAATTGACCGGGGCAATTCCAGCACGCTCTCGAGTGCCTGCAGCCGTTCGACCTCGCTGGCGATCGCCAGGTGATCGAGCAAGAACAGGGCGTAGACGGGATTGATGCTGCGAAACAGGAAGAACTCGCGGAGGCGGGAGGTCGGAACGGCCCGGTGGGGTGTGTACTCCACCGCGGTGGGCTTCTCGGCCCCCAGCACCTTGGGAAGCGGGGCTTCTCCGCGCGCTGCCCGCTCCGCCTGCAGCGCCTCGACAATCAGGCGGGCCATGGGACTGAGCTGGGGAGTGGGGGGAGCCTCGGCTTCCGGGGGAGTTTCGGTCGGCGCGGCACTCTTTTGTTCGGGAGCCGGAGGCGGGGGTTCGAGTTGCACCACCCCCGCTGCGTGCAGCGTCAGCAGCATCGCGTTCAATTCCCGTTCTTCAACGGCGATCCGCTGGGGATCCATCAGCCGTTTGCGAACCAGTGTCCGCAGTCGGTCGACATCGGGGGAGAGTTGGAGCATGTAAGCCAGCATGCGCCAGGGGAGATGTCCCTGGCTCACCAGATCGCGGGATGAGGCCGTCCGCAGTTTTTCAAATTGCGATTCGTTCCAGTACTGCCGGTTCGGGCTGCGTGTCGGCTGCTTCTTCTTGAGGGCCTTCTTGGCCTTGATCAGGTTCGGGTCCTTGGTGTCTTCCGGAATCTGATCGTACTTCTCCTTCCAGCGCAGGATCTTGACATCGTCTTCGTGTGGCAGAGCCAGGACGAAACCCTGGTCGTCGTATTGAGGTCGGCCAGCCCGGCCGAAGATCTGGTGTGCCGAGCTGGGGTCGATCAGTTTTTGTTTCCCCGGCGGCCCCTTCAGCAGGCAGGGGACCACGACGCTGCGGGCGGGCAGATTGATGCCGGCCGAGAGCGTCTCGGTGCAGATGCAGACGGTGAGCAATCGTTGCTGGAAAAACTCTTCCACAATTCGCCGATAGCGCGGAAGGATGCCGGCGTGATGGACGCCAATTCCCCGCAGCAGGATCTGTTTCAGCTTGGGACCGGCCCCTTTGGTCCAATCGTGGCGGGCGAGTTGTTCGGAGAGCAGTTTTTGTTGCCCGTCCGCCAGCAAGGCCTTTCCCTTGAGTTCCTCTCCCACGTTCCAGCATTCGTCCCGGCTGAAACAGAAGACAAGGGCCGGCGTCTGACGCACGGCGTCTTCTCCGGCCGCCATTTCCTCGACCAGTTCGTTGAGCATCTGGTCGCCAGCCCAGCGAAATGACAGGGGGACCTTGCGATCGCTGCTCTGCACCAACTGCAGGTTGCGTCCATGGCAGGTGTGCAGCCAGCGCAGGAACGCCACGGCATTCCCCACCGTGGCCGAGAGCAGCAGGACCCGCACAGGCGCGGGCAGCAGCGACAGTGAGAATTCCCACACGATTCCCCGTTCGGGATCCGAGAAGCTGTGGAATTCGTCCATCACCACGCCGAGGACATTGCCGAAATCAAACAATTCCGGCTGCAGCAGGCGGTTCAGCAGGATTTCGGCCACGACGACCAGCACGGGAGCGTCGGGATTGACCCGGCGATTCCCGGTCACCAACCCCACGTCTTCGGGGCGGTATCCCCAACGGACGGCCGTTTCGGTGAGCTCGCGGAACTTTTGCTCGGTGAGGGCGATGAGAGGGGTGGTATAGTACATCCGCCGGCCCGTGCGGAGGGCCTCGAAGACGACCGCTTCGGCGATCAGGGTTTTGCCTGTCCCAGTCGGGGCCGAGACCAAAACTCCTTCGGGATTTTCAAACCAGGCGAAGAGGGCCTGTTCCTGGACCGGGTACGGGGTGTAGGGGAGCCGGTCGAGATACTCGAAGGCCAATTCTTCGCGAGAAGGCAGAACTGGGGGTTCGGTCACGGTCGAGGTTCGGAAGGATGGTGAAGAGGGGAGGCCGCAGCGGGCTTTCCGGATTCTAACCGCGACAGCGGCTGCTCGACGATGCCGGCGGGGTGGCAGCGGGGTGAATCGTCTCTCCGCAAGGTGTGAGTTCGCCGTGATTCGGAATGACAACCGGAGAGGACCGGGAGAAGCTACGACTCTTTCCGTGTCAATTGGTCTTTAAACTCTCCCATTCGAGCCGGGACTGGGGAATATTGCGGATGACCCGGGCCAGTTTGTGAAAGCCCCCGTCGGGCGGAATGACCAGCCACTGGCCGGGGAGGACCAATCGTGTGGAAATCTGGCGGGCCAGGGAGGCATTCCGTTCGTGGCAATTCCGGTCAAAAAAACCCGCCCGTTTCGCCGAGACCACCAGCACGAACAGCCGGCGATGCGGCTGATGCTGCAGTTCCTTCTCCGCGAGCCAGGCGGCTTCCAATTCCGGATGTGCCGTCAGCAGCTGCTGCAACTCCAGCCGTTGGTCGTGGTCGAGAATCACAGGGCGAAACCGGTCGGTGGGACGGACGGACCGGCGCTCGTGTCCGGCCGCCTGCTGCACCTGCTGGAAGCGATCCATCTCCGCCTTGAGCCGGGCCAGTGAGGCCGGATCATTCCGACGTTCCAACCACGAGTTCCAGAGCAGGAAAGCGTCGGCGGCCAGGGCGGGCTGATCTCCCTCAACGACCCGCCGGAGGCAGGCTTGTCCCGCATCGTCTCCCAGCAAGAGGAGGTTGCTTCCGAGTGTCAGCCAACCGGGCAGATGTTGTGGATACCTTTCGAGAAAATCCCGCAGCATCGGTTCGATCTGCCGAAACCCCTGTAATTCCAACTCCTTGGACAGCCGGTTCCATTCGGCATCCATCGCTTCGGACGCCGCCTTGGGAGTGGGGGGCTTTCCTTCTGGAGACATCCCCGGTGTCGGTGCGTCCGGAACCGGAGACGCGGCAAGTTCACGTTGCAGCCGTTGGGCGTGGTGAAACCGAATGTTCCAGGCTCGGGCATTTTCGGCCTTCCAGAGTCGGGACATTTCATCGCGCAGTTGTTCAAATCGCGGTGCGAGGAATTCCTGCGCTGCGGAAGTGTTCGGGGCGAGGGGAAACCCGCGGTGTGACAGCGTTTCGGGGGACATGCCGAGATGACGCAGGCGGTCGGCGAGGCTGGGATGTGAGTCGGAATGGAGCGTGCGGAATCGGAGCGCTTCCGACGTCCAGCAGGCCGCCAGGTTCGGATCGGCTGGCTGGCTCATGAACTCGTGTTGACGCAGGTAAATCCCGTCGGGGGG
>CAIOTJ010000642.1 GCA_903861195.1 uncultured Planctomycetaceae bacterium
GCCACCGCAAACTGCAGGGCGAAGACCGACACCCCTCCCGTCCCCAGCACCAGCACCGACTCGGCCGACTTCAAGCCCCCACGGTTCATCAGGGCGTACCACGCCGTCAGACCGGCACACGGGAGGCAGGCCCCTTCGGCATACGAGAGATGGCTGGGGAGCGTTACCACCCCCTCGGCCGACAGGTCGGCATACTCGGTCAGCATGCCGTCGATTGTTCCCCCCAGATCCTGCTGGTGGTGCCGCATTTCAAACCGACCACAGGTCCACGACTGAAAGAAGCACCCCGCCACCCGGTCGCCCACCTTCACCCGGCTGACCCCCGGCCCCACGGCGACCACATCTCCCGCTCCATCCGAGAGGGGAATGCGTCCCGCGACTTCCCGGCCGGCGAGCTTGTTGAGGTTGATGTGATCGCGGTAGTTGAGCGACGCCGCCCGCACCCGCACCACTACCCTTCCCGGCCCAGGGACCGGCACCGGCTTCTGCCCCTGTTCGAGTCGATACGCCTGCTCGGAAGGAACGAGTTGCCAGCAGCGCATCAGATCGGCCATGGAAAACACCCCCAAATGAGAAACAGCGACATCACCGCGGAAAGGACCTGCCGCCGCGTGCCCGAAGGCATCGGTCCCAACCCGCCCCGGCATGGTCGACGATGGAAGGAGGGACTGCAACTGCACGCAAGGGTTCCCATGACAGTTGGGCGACGCCGAAGGGACCGCCCCTCAGCCATCCGTCTTCCGCGAAGACCAACCCAAGGTTCCCCGACGCGGCCAGAATCGACCGGTCCGTTGGCAGTAGTCTTCGTATTCCTGGCCAAACCGGGCGTGCAATTCCGCCTCCTCCTGAGGTGTCCGCCAGACCAGCAAGCCCAGGACGGCGAGGCTCGTCAGGCCAATCAGCCAGTTCGCGGTCAGCAGCGTCACGGCCCCCATTAACCACCCCGCCACCACGTAGTAGGGATGCCGCACCCAGTGGTAGGCCCCGGTCGTCACCAGTTGGGCTTCGCGGCGAACCACCACCGTGTCGGTCAGGTTCTTGCCAAGGCTGGCGAGGGACCAATGCAGGCCCCAGGCCCCCGCGAGCGCGGCGAGCACCCCGGCCCAACGGATTGCGGCGGGCAACGGCCACCGGCACCAGCCGCACCATCCCGGCACCACCAACTGCCCCAGGGTCGCCAGCCACAACCCCAGAGCCGATACCCGCAGCAACCAGCGAAACAGCGTCCCTTCCGCCACAGGGGAAATGACCTCATCCGACCGTCGGGCGCGATGGCGGTTCCAGCCGGCAATGGCCGTGGTCAAGACAACAATCCCCGCCAGCACCCATTGGAACGGTAGGTCGTCAGGCATGTTGCGTCTTTCTGAAAACGGCAACTCAAACTGGAGATGGAACTGTGACCGAGTGGCCATGGAGACTGTCGCAGGAACCAGGGAGCCTCGACTGCGGGGCATGAGAACCGGCCGCGAGGGGGGGAGAGATCACCGGACCACTGCGGGTGCCCTGGTGGCCAACGGTCAGCGGTCCACGGTCTGCAGTCGACCATCCTCCATCTTCAGAATGCGGTCGGCGATGTCGAGCACGCGGTTGTCGTGAGTGACCATCAAGATCGGGCAGCCGTTGGTGCGGGCCAGGTACTGCAGCAGGTCGACCACATCGCGGCCGGTCACGCTGTCGAGCGCAGCCGTGGGCTCATCGGCCAGAACCAGGCGGGGCTGGGTGACGAGCGCCCGGGCGATCGCCACCCGTTGCCGCTGCCCCCCCGAGAGCCGCGAGGGGTGATAATCGAGTCGTTCCGCCAGTCCCACCAGGGTCAGAATCTCCACCGCCTTCTGACGGACGGTCTCGGGCGGGACTTCGGGATGCAGCTGGAACATCAGCTCGACGTTCTGCCGGGCCGAGAGAAATTCGAGCAGGTTGTGCTGCTGGAAGATGAAACCGATATCGCGGCGATTGGCGGTGAGGTCGGCGGTGGTGGCCTGATGCAGGGGCCTTCCCAGAACGCTCAGTTCCCCCTCGGTCACCCGGCGCAGTCCGCCAATCAACGTCAGCAGCGTGGTCTTGCCGCTGCCGCTGGGTCCGGTCAGCAGCACGATCTCTCCCGAACGCACTTCAAAATTGAGGTCGAAGAGCACCTGCCGGCGCAGTTCCCCCTGGCCAAACGCGAACGACAAATCGCGGGCCGCGATGACCGGGCCCGGCGAACTCGCGCCGACGGCTGGGGTGGGGTTGGAGAGCAGTTCAGAAGACATCGGCGGGGTCCACACGACGAACTCTCTGCAGGGCGATCGTGGCCGAGAGCAGACACATCACCACCGTCAACAGGAACACCCAAATCCCCCGGTTCCAGGTCATCGAGAACGGCATCTGAATGGCCTTCGTCGCCACCTGATACAGCCAGAGAGCCAGGAAAAATCCCGGAATGTAGCCCAACACCGAGAGCAGCAGTCCCTGGTAATAGACAATTGACAGCAGGGTGCGATCAGAGAACCCCATCGCCTTCATCGTGGCGAACTGTGGCAGGTGATTGGTCACCTCGGTGTAGAGAATCTGATAGACCACCACGAAACCGATGAAGAACCCGACCACCGCCCCCATTCCAAAAATGAAGTCGATCGGCGCGCTTTCGCGCACGAACCGCGATTCCGAATCCACCAGTTGATCGCGTGTCAGCAGACGGGCTTCGGCCCCCAGCAGCGGACGGAGTTCTTCGAGGACCGTCATCCGGTCGGCCCCGGGCTTCAGGCGAATCAAACCGAGATCGATCGCCCCCGGGTTCCGTTGCGGAAACAACCGCAGGAAATTGGCCGGGCTCAGAAACAGGTTGCCATCGCTCACAATCGAAATGCCAACGGGAATAGCCCCAATCACCCGCACCCGGCGATGATTGATCTCGGTTTCGAGGAACCCTTCGGCGGCGAGATGCTCGCGCACGGGTCCATACATGACCCGGTTGTTGCGATCGAAAATGAGACGATCGGGCAGCTGGAGTTCGTCTGCAAGCCCCGAGTAGCCGGGGAAGTCGATCAGAGGCGACCGGGGATCGACCCCAAACACGGAAATCGGATGCTCGCGGAACTCCCAGGGATTCCGCCAGCGGGCCAGGCTCATATACATCTCCTGCACATGGTCAACCGACGGATGCCCCGCCAGACGCATCAGCAGCCGGCGGGGAAACTGCGTCGACTGAAAGATGGTCTTCGTGCGGGGCGAGATCACCACCAGGTCGGCCTGCACTTTGACCGCGATCGCAATGCTGTTTTCCAAGGCCCCCTCACGGATGCCCAACTGCACCAGCATCAGCATTACGGCCACCACCACTCCGGCACAGGCCACCACCAGCTTCATCCGCTGGTAACTCAGCTGTCGCCAGGCGATCAGAAAGGTGTCCCACATGTGGTTTTGAAGCGCAGGAGTCGGGTGTCTGGAGGATCTGAGGTCGCGACGGTCTGCGAGCGGATTACAAATCGGGACCGCGGTCGGCTTCGGCCGCCGTTGGTGAGGCTGGGGAAGCGACACGCTCCGCCGGGGGGTCAAAGGTCACTTCCACGCGGGCATTTGAGAGCCGCTCGACCCGGCGCGAAGACTCCCGATCGAGCTGGACCCGCACCTCGACAACCCGGGCGTCTGTATCACTGACCGGATCGTTGGTCAGCACCACCTTGCGGGCGACGATGTTTCCCAGTTCGACAATCGTCCCCCGCAGTTCATCCCGCGTTCCATCGACAATGACCGTCGCCCGCTGACCCGGCGTCAGCAGGCCGACATCCCCTTCAAACACCTCGGCCACCGCCTGCATGTGGGAGACATCCCCCAGTTCAAGCAGGCCGTTGTCCCCGACCTTCTCTCCGGGACGGGTGTGAATCTTGAGGATCCGACCGGCGGTGGGATTGCGGACCTCGGCTGCCTCGACCCGTTCTTTCGCGGCGGCGACGGCGGCTTGGGCAGCCACCACCTCGGTCTCCTGCACCCGCACATCGGTCTCACGCACCTCGCGGATCGCGTCGAGCAACTGCCGCGCCCGGCGGAATTCGAGCGTGGTCTTGTCCAGTGCCCATTGGTACTTGTCGAAGTCTTCCCCCGAGATCGCTTTCTGGTTGCGGAACCGTTCGGCCCGTTCGAGGTCGCGGCGGGACACCTTCATCTGTTCGGCCAGCAGATCGACCGCCGCCTGTTGCGCCTCGATATCCCCCGGCTTGGCACCGGCGTTGGTCTGCGCGAGGCGGGCCTGGGCGGCCAGCAGCCGGGCTTCGGCCTCTTTCAATTCAGCCATCTTGCGGGAGTACGTGTCGAGGCGGGCGACGAGAGTCTGAGGAGGAATCTCATCTCCCTCGGCCACCAGCAGCGTCTCGACCCGCGCTCCTTCATTGCCTGCGGGGGGAGCCAGGCGGACCACTTCCCCGCGCGGTTCGAGCCGCCCCAGAGCATGCACCCGCCGGTTCGAGAACTCGCCCGGCCCGGCGAGCGAACCAGCCCCCTGCGGAGGAGCCGCGACCCGTGCGGCCGTCTGGGCTCGCCACCGCAACACGGCCAGACCCCCCAGCAGCAACATCACCAGCAGGGGTAAAGACCAGAGCCAGCGACGGCTGGGAGAGAGCGACCGGGTCAGCGAGGATGCGAGGGAACTCATGAGGAACGATTCCGCCGGGGCGATGGCCGCGCCGGGACTGCAGGAGGATCGGAATGGGCCGGGAGGACCGACCGCGAGTTACGTTTCGCACGCCGCCCTGGCGCGGCACTTTCTTCCGCATTGGCCGCACGGGCGAGCGGATCGGTCGAGGCGGCTACGGGGGCCAGCGGGGGCCCGGTCTCGGCGCGCTCACTGCGCGACGGCTCGCGGAGTGACGCGTTGTTGTCGGGAGTCGTTGTTGGCATCAGACCCGGGGGGAACCCGGCATCCACCCGGGCTCGCAATTCCCGCCCCACCTGGGCGAAGAGCGGATCGGCACGGTCAATCAGTCCGGCAAACTGCCAGAGCAACAACCCATCCAGGGCCAGCCACAACAGCAGTTGGTCGAAACCGTCGCGCGGATCGGCCAGCAGCCGTTCACGCACCCGATGCCCCACCGCCCGCAACGGGGCGATCACTCCCGGCTGGGTCGTCGCGGCGGCCAACACCGCCAGGAAGAACCGCTCGATAATCAACGGCTCGAGCATCTGGTCGGGCCAGTCGGCCGGCCGCACTCCCAGCCGGCTCGCGCCCAAGGAGGATGGTTGGGGGGACTGGTGGTGACGGGACCGAGACTCGTTCACGGCGGTCGGGCGGGACGTTTTCGCCCCAGTCGACGAGGCGGCGGCAGGCTCGTCGAAAGTGCAGTCGAGCATCGCCCGGGCCCAGCGATGACGGGGGTGGGGATCGTTGGCGACCCGCTCCAGAACCAGCCTCTCGAGCCGTTCTCCAAAGTGTTCGACCACCGCTTCGAGCAGCTTGTCTTTCGAAGGGAAGTGATAGGTCACTCCCCCTTTGCTGACCCCGGCGTGCCGGGCGACGTTGTCGAGCGTCATCGCGGCCAGCCCCTCGCGGGCGGCAATCTCGATTGCCGTCTCACACAACTTTTCGCGGGTGGCCTGGGACTTGTTCATCGTGAAAACCGACTGATTGGTCGGTTTTACTGTATGCGGCGGTCGGTGCGGTTTCAAGAGGTGTTGCGCGGCGACGCCCGGCCGACGACGGCCCCCACAGCCGGGGGAGTCGCGGGGGACCGCGGCAGGGTCACGGCTCGAATTGCGCAAGCGGTCCGGTGCGAAACCCCTCCACCCGCAACCCACCATCGCGGCCGATCACGCAGGTGATTGCGCCATGATCGTGGGTGGAGATGACGTGGCATTCCTCGCCATACACGCGGTTCAGACCGCCGCGCCCATCCCGATGACCCCCGGAGACCACCACCACGTGCGGCCGGGCCCAGTTCGCCAACGGGATCGGATTGGCAAGCCGCGAGCCATGATGGGGGGCCAGCAGCACCTCGCAGTCGACCGGCGCCTGCCGCAGCAGGGACTGCAACCCGCGCTCTTCAATGTCTCCGGTCAGCAGAATCCGCCGCCCCTGGTATTCGATCAACAGCACCAGACTGCTGGCGTTGTCGGAGCTGTAGCGTGTCCCCCGGGCCGGATGCAGCACCTCGACCCGCACCTGCCCATCCAGCTCGAGGTGGTCTCCCTGCCAGGCGATCCGCAACGGGACCTGATCGCGCGCCAGGTCGTCGATGGTCGACCGCATCTCCGGCACATCCACGAACGAGGAGTGCACAATCACCTGACCAATCCCGATCCGGCGGGCCAGACCCGGGATGCCGTTGAAGTGGTCGCCGTCCGCATGTGAGATCACGAGCGCATCGACCTGTGCCCGTCCCCGCTCCCAGAGGGCGTTCTGCAGGGTCAGCCGGGCCCCCTGCGGATTGTGCATCTGCCCGAGGTCATAAACCAGCGAGCGTCCGCCCGGAAACTCCACCAGCACCCCCAGTCCATGCCCCACCGACAGGAACGTGCAGCGCAGTTCTCCCTTGTCGCGCGGCCAGAGAGAGTGCCCCAGACCCACGACGCACCACACCAGAATCGCCCGCCAGCCCAGCCGTCGCCACCAACCGCCGGGAACTCCAAACAACACCGGAATCAGCAGCAGGTAGAACACGGCCACCCAACCATCTCCCGGCCCCGGCAGATACAGGTGCCCGCCGGTGACCCCCGCCGCCAATTCGATCAGCTTGATCATCAACCACAATCCCCAGTCGAACATCAGTCCGAAGATGGGACCCACCGTGGGGAACACCAGCCCCAGGGTCAGCAGCAGATAGCCCGCCCACAGCACCGCCACCGAGAGCGGGCCCAGCAGCAGATTCGCCAGAAACCCAATCGGAGAAACCAGGTGAAACCGGGCCATCGTCAACGGCAGGGTGAAGATCCAGACCGCCGCGAGCAGCAGTGCCGAATAGCGGAGCTGGTCGACGCACCACCCCGAAACCCGCGCCTTCAGACTGACCGAACGCTCGAGTTCTTCGAGTGGATCGGGCCGGGCGTCGGGCGGGGACCATTCCGCCCGCAGCGTGGGGGCCCACAGCAACGCCGCCACCGCCAAAAAACTCAGCTGTGCTCCCGTATCGAACAGGTGCGTCGGGTTCCAGATCAGCAGCCCAATCACCGCCAGCGACAGGCCATTCGACAGCGGACCACACCGGTGCCAGGCCTGCCCCGAGACCACCGCCACCACCATCAACACCGCCCGCAGCACGGGGGGCTGGGCATCAGCCAGGAACGAATACGCGCCCACTCCCGCGAGCACAAACAGCGCCGTCCCCCGCCGTTGCAGTCTTACAACGCGCGCCATTCCCCACAGCAAGCCCGCCAGGATGCCGACGTTCGCTCCCGAGATCGCCAGAATGTGCATCGTGCCACTCTCTGTAAACGCGTTCCGCAGCTCCTCCGGAATCGCCGTGCGTGTCCCCAACAGCATTGCGATGCCGACGGGAGCGTTCTCCTTCGACAAGTGGCGGGACAGCAGTTTCTCGGCTGAAGTGCGCAGCGAACCGTGCCAGCGTCGCCAGAAGGCATGCCCCGGTTCAATCACCCGCACATCTTCCCCCTCGCCGCACTTGATGGTGGTGTGCACCCCCAGCGATCGCAGGAAGGCGCGGTAGTCGAACCCTCCGGGATTGGCCGGGGCCCGCGGTCGGCCGAATTCCCCCACAATCTCGACCACATCCCCCACCCCCATCGCGGCCAGATCTCCCGTCATGTCGAGCCGGGCCCGCCCCGAGACGGGAACCGACCCCCCGGCCGACTCCAGCGACAGACAGTCGACCACGCAGACATGCCGCTGCGGAGGGACGCGGTCGGTGAGGATCAGATAGTCATGACCGGGAATGGCCACCGGCCGTTCGGCGATGCGGGCCCGCATCTTGACCGGACGGAGCTGGTCGCGCGCGTACCGCGCCACTTCATTCGGTCCGACGGTCGACCACCACAGATGGTGCCAGCCGCCGAACAGGCAGGCCACCGCCCCCAGCACGCACCCCACATCCAGCCACGCCGTGAGAGGATGCTGCCGTACCACCGTCGAAACCCGCCCGGCACAACTGTGCCACAGCACCCAGGCGAACCACGCCACTCCCCCCAGCAACAGCCAGAACGGGACGGGCCAGTTCAACCACCGGTCCATGCCAATCCCCAACGCGGCGGCCACCGCCACCGTCACCGCCGGCAGGCGACGCTGCCATGCCCCCCGTTGCCGGTTCAGGCGGCGGGCGGACAGCAACAGGGATTCGCCGGGAACGGTCACCATGACAGGAACAATCCGTGGCAGCGTGCGGGGTCCGACTGCGGAAGACGAAACAGGTCAGGCGGGGGTGTAGTCCGTCACCACCAAATCGGGCCGCAGCGACTTCAGCCGATCGACGGCGCCCGGAGCCAGCTTCAGATCGGTGATCAACAAATGCCTCAAGGCAGGCAATGGGGCCAAATGCTCCAGCCCCGCCGACGTGATCCGCGTGCCCACCAGGTTCAACTGCGCCAGCCGGACACAGCCGGCCAGGTGCCGCAGCCCCTCATCGGTCACCGGGCACTTGGCGAGGAACAGCCGTTCCAGCCCGGACTGAGCCCCCACCGCCTCCAGCCCGGCATCCGAAACCTGCGTCGCGGCCAGATGCAATTCGCGCAACGTCGGCTGCGAACCCAGCCGCCGCAGTTCGTCATCTCCAAACGTCGTTCCCGCCACATCAATCGCCAGCAGTCGTCCGTCGGCATCCACCCGCGCCAGTCCCAGGGCCCGCAGCGCCTCGACCAGCGTCCGCCCCTGGTGCTGCACAAACAGCGACACCACCCCCGCCAGCGAAATCTGCGACCCCTGGATCTCCAGCCGGGCCAGCCGCCGCAGCGGGGTCAGGTGGTGCAGCCCCGCATCGGTCACCTGCGTTCCCGACAGCCCCAGTTCCGTCAATTCCACAAGGGACGCGAGGTGTGCGAGATGTTCATCCCGAAGGGCAGTCCCCGCCAGAGACAATCGCCGCAGCCGGGGCTGCCGAGCCAACTCGCTCCAGGCAATCTCCGCAAGCGGCCGATCGTCCCACCGCAAGACCAGGGGGTCCGGGACGGGCTCCGTCGGGTTCCCCTTCCCCACCGGCTCACCAGGGACCCGGACGGGAAAGACCGCGGCGGGAGCCACCGCCGCTGCACGCGAACCCACCGGCTGGCCCGTCAGTTCCCCGATCGGTTCGCCCGAGGGCAGCAGCGGCACTGGCCGCCCCACCTCATTGATCAGGGTCTGGTTCGTGGCAATGCCCAGGGAGTGGTAAATGGTGGCCAGCAGGTCCTGGTAGGTGACCGGGCGGTCTTGCGGCTGCTCTCCACGGCTGTTGGTGGAACCCACCACCTGTCCCATGACCAGGCCCCCGCCATACACCAGGGCGCACCCCGCCGGCCCCCAGTGCTCGCGTCCCGGGCATCCCTTGTGGACATGAATCCGCGGAGTCCGTCCAAACTCTCCCGCCACCACCAGCAGCACCTCGTCGCGCAGGCCGCGGGCTTCGAGATCTTCGATCAGCGCGCTGACCGACTGGTCGAACTGCGGACCGCGCTGCCGCATGATGTCGAAGATGTTCCCATGCACGGCATGGTCATCCCAGCCAATCATCGTGCGGTCGTAGTCTCCCCGCCCGTCGGGAGAGAAGCGGACCGCCACCACTCCCGCGCCCGCCTCCACCAACCGTCGCGCCAGCAGACACTGCTGACCGGCCAGATGCCAGCCGTAGCGGTCTCGCACATCGCCCGGCTCGCGCCCCAGATCAAACGCCCGCGCCGCCCGTCCCCCGGTCAGCAAGTCACACGCCTGCTGCCGGAACTGCTCGGTGGCCCGGAACAAATCGAGCGGAGCGGCGGCGATCGAATGGGCCGGGGCCCGCGCCTCGAGTGCCGTCAGCATCGCCTGCCGCGTGCTGAACCGCACACGGTCGGTGGTCGCGTCGAGGTTCTGAATGGCAAATCCAGGCTTGGCCGGATCTCCCGCCACCTGAAACGGTCCCTGCATCGGGCCCAGAAACGCCGGCCCCCCGCGGTGCAGCCCACTCCCCAGATCGATGTATGCGGGCAGCTCCTGCCCCCGGGTGGGGGTCGCTGCCGATCCCCCCCGCCGCATCCCCCGCGCCAGCCGCGGATCGGTCGACGCGCCCAGCGCCACGCCCGGGTCCAGATCGAGGCCCCGCAGGTGGTTGATCACACTGGCCAGATCGGGATACCGCGACCGGCCGTTGCTGGTCTGGTCGTACCAGCCAGTGAGCACATTGTGTGAACCGACCACATGATCGGACGACGGCTGGTGCAGCGATCGGATCACCGCCGTCCGGTCGGCCAACTGGGCCAGCCGGGGCAGGATCTCGCAATAGCCAATTCCCGGCAGCCGGGTCTCGATCGCCCCCAGTTCCCCCCGGTACTCGGCGGGGGCCTCGGGTTTGGGATCAAACGTCTCGAAGGGACTCGGCCCGCCATCCTGCCACAGCAGAATCAGCGACCGCGGACGGGTGCCGGGCGGGGCCGCCGCCATTCCCCGCGCCGCTTGCAGCACCGGCCAGCTCAACAGCCCCGTGCCCAGCATCGAGCGCAACCACGCCCGCCGGCTCAAATCCCGATCCAGCAGCCCACACAGTTGCCACATGCTTGCGATCGCCGTGCTACGGTCATTCCCAGGCGGGGCGAAGTCAATCTCCGCCACAGGCCCACCTGGATCGTCCAACTAGTGTACCGCCGTTAATGCCTCCCGTCGAATGCAGCGGGCCACGACCACCGGAATCTGGACGAGGCGAGACGACCGGTCGGCGGCCGCGCGCTCGGCGTTGGCGGCCGACGACAGACCGGGGCTCACCTGGAGGCCAGCACTTCCTGCAAAGGATTGGCCTGGGGATCGACCAGCCGCACCGGCCGCCCGACGTTCGACAGGTTCTGCTTCTCTGGATCGAGACCGAGCGCAAGACACGCGGTGGCGAGCAGGTCCGGAACTGCCACCGGGCGGGCGGCGACCGTCATGCCGTCGTTACTGGTCTGCCCCACCACCTGCCCTCCGCGAATGCCTCCGCCGCACAGCACGGTCGACCAGGCCGCCGGGAAGTGATCGCGCCCCTGCTGGGGATTGATCAACGGGGTCCGGCCGAATTCCCCCATCCAGATCACCAGCGTCGAGCCGAGCAGACCGCGGTCCTTGAGGTCGGTCAGCAGCGTCGACCACGCCGGGTCCAGCACTTCGCACAGGCTCTTCACTCCGTCGAAGTTCTGGGCATGCGTGTCCCAGCCCAGCCCCCCCGCTCCTCCGGGAACCCCATTGAGCGACACCTCCACAAAGGGCACCCCGCGCTCGACCAGCCGACGGGCCAACAAACACCCCTGCCCAAACTGGTTCTTGCCATACCGCTCGCGCAGTGCGTCCGACTCCTCATCGAGATCAAACGCCTTCCGCGCGGTCGAACGCATCATCCGCACCGCCGAAAGATACGCCGCCCGGTGGCTCGCCCCGGTCACCCCCGGATGTCGTTGCAGGAATGACTCTTCCAGTCCCGTCAGCAGATCAAGCCGGGCCTCGGCCTGCGCCCCCGTCACGCTCCCGGGAGGAGTCAGATTCTTCACCTGCAGCGACTGCTCGTAGTCGGCCGTCCCTCCCGGCTGCCCCTCTCCCACCACCAACGGGGCGTACCGGGGCCCCAAAAACCCCGGACCAAACGCCCCTGGCGACAGGAACCGGAACGGGGCCACGCTGACAAAGTTGGGCAACTCGGCATCGCTGGAACCCAACTCGCGGCTCCAGGCGGCCCCGACGGTGGGATACTGCACCGGCCCCTGCGGCAGATACCCCGTCCGCAGCAGGTACGTCGCCCGCGAGTGATCTCCCTCTTTCGTCGACATCGAGCGGATGACCGCGCAGTGCTGCATCTGCTGCGCCAGCCCGGGCAGATGCTCGCTGATCTGAATGCCGGGGACCGCGGTGTCGATCGGCTGGAAGGGACCGCCATTCGCATGCCCCGGCTTGAGATCGAAGGTGTCGGTCTGGCTGGGACCGCCAGTCATCCACAGCAGGATGCACGCCCGGTGGGCCGGTTTGCCCCGGGCGGCCTCGTCGGCCAGTGCCGGCAACCAGCCCGACTGAGACATCCCCAGCAGGCCGCACGCCGAAAACCGCAGCCAGTCGCGACGGGACAGAGCCGGCCCGGAACGCATGGGGGATGTGGAACGCCGATGAGCCATGATCAAACACTTCCAAAACGGCGAACAAAACCAGACGCTGCAGCACACCGCTCAGCGGTTGAACAGGAACTCACTGCTGTTGAGCAACGACCAGAACACATCTCCCAGCGCCTGCTTCCAGTCTCCCGTCGGACCTCCCGTCTCGACGTAGTTTTCCAGCCGCCGCCGTTCCTCGCCCTCGGGAGGCCGCCCCAGCGCCGCCAGGTAGAGCGTCTCCAGCCGCTCGCCGTGCGTCATCAGGGGGAAGTCGATCAGGGCGGCCAGAGTCTGGCTGTTCTCGGGACTGGTGGCGTCGGCCACGAATTTGCCGTTCATCATCGCCAGCGCCTGCAGAATGGTGGTCTGCGTCTCGGTCTGCGAATCGCGGGTGTTTTCGAACATCTGCACAAACTCGGCCCGCAGCGAGTTCGGGTCACCCAGCGGAGAGACGTTCCGCCCCCGCTCTTCGCGAAAGCCGGTGGCCTGCGCGATGCTGTCGAAGATCTGGTCGGGATTCAGCCCCTTCACCGCCATCCGCGAGAACAGCCGGGGGTCGGTCTGCGACGCGTCGGTCTGCTGGCTGGTCCGCTGATACGCCTGCGTGGCGGTCAGCACGCGAATCACCAACTGCAGGTCATGTCCCGATTCGACGAACATCTGCGCCAGTCGGTCGAGCAACTCGGGATGGCTGGGGGGATTTTCAGCGGTGAAGTCGTCAATCGGATGCACGATGCCCGTCCCGAAAAACTGCCCCCACAGCCGGTTCACCAGCGTGCGGGCGAAGTAGCCGTTCTCGGGCGACACCATCCAGTTCGCCAGAACCCGCCGGGGTGAATCGCGAAACCCCAGCGATGGCTGCGATCCATCGAAATAGGTGGGCGTTACTGTTTTCCCCTGGAGGGGAATCTCGAGTTGCGTGGGACCGAGGGCCTCTTCGATGGCGTTGATCTGCATCATCGCGGCATCGGCGTTGCCGTCCCGTTTCAGACCGGCGAAGAACGCGGCATAGCCCCAGAACTGCTCTTGCTTCCAATCGTCGAAGGGATGATCGTGGCACTGGGCGCACTCGATGCGCACCCCCAGAAACATCCGCGCCGTGCTGGCCGCCAGATTTTCGGGCTTGAGCTGCTTCGCCTGGTAGTAGCTGAGGGCGTTGAGCCCCACCTGCGGCTGGAAGGGATTCGCCGCCTGCCGGGGATCGACCGTCATCTCGAGGATTTCACGCACCAGCCCATCGTACGGCACATTGTCGAGCAACCGCCGTCGCAGCCACGCCTCAAACGGCGGCAGCAGAAACCGCACCTCGGGGTTCGAGTCGGCCTCGGGAATCATCACCCCGCGCCAGACGCGGGCGAAGTGGGCGACATAGGCGGGGCCGGCCAGCAGCTCGTCCACCGCCCGGCGGCGTTTGTCGGGACGGGTGTCGGCCAGAAACTCGCGCAGGGCAGCCACCCGCGGGACCCGCCCCGCGACATCCAGCGAAACCCGCCGGAAAAACTCGGCATCGTCCGCCAGCGGAGCCGCCGTCACCTGCTCGGCAGCCAGCCGGTCGTTCAGCAGAACGTCCAGCTCGGCCGCAAACGCGGCAATCCGGGCATCGAGAGCGTCTGTCTTGGCGGCGGCATCCGCCGGAGCCGCAGCACGTGCCGGGCCGTCCGCCCGCACGCTGGCGGGTACCGCAAACGCCAGACTCCCCACCAGCAACAGCCAGCCCCCAATCCCTCCCGGCACACAGCCCCACAGAGCGCGACGGCTGAGTGTCCGGGGGCTGCCTGTGCGGGGGACAACCTGGCTGGGAACGGCCCAAGCGCAGGGGGGAGCCGGGTGGTCAGCAGAGATCCGGTGGGGAGCAGGAGAGGGCATGGAAGGGGGACCACCACTCAGGAACTTCGCGAATCCACAAACAGCGCCACGTCGCGTTGGGAACGACCGGGGGTCACTGTTCAGAACGGCACCGGGGACGCATGCTGAAGTCTAGATCCGGGACGGGCCGCTTTTCGTCCACAATCCGCGGAAGTTTTCCAGATGGGAACAGCCGGGGGAACTTCCGGCGGGCCCTAATCGAAGTCCAGCACTTCGGCGGGGAAGATGGGCCCTTCGACGCAGGTTCGGCGGTAGTCCCAGTCGCCGTTCGGCTCTTTGACCTTGGTCACGCAACTGAAGCAGGCGCCAAATCCGCACGCCATGGGAGTTTCGAGCGAGAGCCAGCAGCGGGCCTGGAACCGGGCGGCGAGCTGCGCGACCGCCTTCATCATCCGTTCCGGGCCGCAGCAGTAGACGGCGACGCCCTCGGCGGCGGCGGGGGTGCCCGCGTGCCGGTTCAGCCAGCGTTCGGCCAGTTCCGTGACAAATCCCCGATGCCCGCGCGAGCCGTCGTCGGTGGCGACCTGCAGGTCGATCCCCAATCC
>CAIOTJ010000643.1 GCA_903861195.1 uncultured Planctomycetaceae bacterium
AAGCCGGCAGACTGACCGTTCCCATCGACACCATGCCCAAGCCGCCCAGTTCCGCCGGGAGCCTGGGGGGTTGCAACTGCTCGCGGTGGAACCATTCTTCGGTGAAGGTGACCTGTCCCTCAGGCGAGACCGAGACCCCAATCATCAGGCAGGGGCGTTCCCGGGCCTGCGATTCCTGCCAGAGATGGTCGGTCCCGCCGCGGCGTCCGGATGGCCCTTCCCGGCGGAGGCAGATCACGACGTCGGCCTGCCGGCTGATTTCGAGATTGACGTCTTCGAAGCGTTCGTGGCGGTCCAAGGCGGTGCTGGCGACCCGCCGCTCGAGGACGTGCGGGCTCTGGAAGAGCTGTTCGGCCGCCTCCGCCTGCGCAGGGCTGAAGTCGGGCTGCCCGGTGCTGTTTTTGGCCGCGAGGAATTCGGTCCAGCCCTGCGGCAACAGCACCTCCTGCCGCCAGCCCAACTGCTGGCAGCACCGCGAGAACATCTGGTCGGCACCACTGGCGAGGGAGGAAACGCCACACAACAGAAATTGATTCGAAGACAGCCCCAACTGCCCGGGAAGGGCTTCCAGAATCGACTGCAGGTGGGACTCGATCGATTGATCAATCTTGGCCCGGCTTTCCTGGGGCAGATCGAGAGTGGGGAAGAAGTTGCGCGATCCCCCAAAACCGACCAGCACCGCCAGAGGAAGTGCCTGAGAGTCCATTGCGGCAAGTTGTGACATGAAGCAGCACCAACCAGGGTTCCACAGCAAAGAGCAGCCAGACCTGCCGAAGTTTCGGCAAACCGCATTCAACATTCAACGCGCGTCACGGGAGCCCCGGATTCGGCGAATCGGGAGTTCGCAGAGCGCGACCGGGATCGCCCGCGAGGGGTTCCAGTGAAAGTTTTTCCAGAACGATCCCGAAACTGGACGCGATGATCAACTCGGCACCCCGGCGGGCTTCCAGACCATCGTACAGAGACCGCACATCCCCGCGATGAGCGAACAGAGGCCGCAGTTGGTCCCGAGACAAGTCACCCCCTTCGTCGGAAGCCTTGTTCCCCACCTGCAGATCCACGCCCCCCGGTTCGACCGTGACCACCAGATCCACCAGTCCCTGTTTGCCGATCAGCAGCCCACCCGTGGAAACCGCATCCAGCAGCTCGCGATTCGGTCTGACCAAACCGGTTTGCCGCAAACCATCGGGACCATGATCGATCACCAGCGTGAAGAGGTGGCCGGCCGAGGCCAGTCCCAGCGCGATTGGCGCGTCGGTGTCGGGTGTGCGCCCGATCCGCAGATGCAGCCGGTACGCGGCAGGAGGGCGCCAGGGGATCACTAGGGCGACCCCCGTCTTCTGAGCAGGCCCGCGGGCGATGATCAGGCGTTTGCCTCGGCGAACAATCCAGCCGTACGGGGCATCGCGAACGTCATCGATCAGTGCGAGAAGGTCTATCGGTTTCGAGTGTCCGTTCGCGGGGTCCGCCACATTGTCTGACACACGGGTCTCTTGAGGCGAGACCTCGGTGGATCGGGCCGAGCGAGCGATGGTCGGCTGCGTGTTCTCAATCGCAGCGGGTGGCATCCCACGGCGGGCGCGGGACCACCACCAACCTCCCCCCAACAGCGGCAAAAGCCCAAGACTCCAGAGCAGGGAACGCCGCGTGACAAACCGCTTGGGGGGCGCAGGAGACTCTGGGGGCCCGAAGGTCGGCACAGGCCGGTTCGAATTGCCTCGGGTCGACCTGTCCAGCGGTGACTGCGGGCGTGCTGTGGGATCGGGGCCGAGCGGGGGAGACGCGGCCTTCACGGTAGCGGCCGCGATCGTCACGAGTCGCTCCAGGTGCTGATCCAAAGGGCGGGTATCCGCCTCGAGCCAGTGCTTGACGCTCAGGAAATACTCGAGTTCCTTGGTCGGGCGAACCTTCTCGATTCGCAGTGGAATAATGGGAATGCCGTGGTGAACCGCGCGCTCCACCTCGCGCAGCACGTGCTTCGAGGCGTTCGCCTGGCTGGAAAA
>CAIOTJ010000644.1 GCA_903861195.1 uncultured Planctomycetaceae bacterium
AGCCCGTTCCCACCGGAATCACCAACCGGCCCCCTTCCCGCAATTGCTGGAACAGGGTGTGGGGAAACACGGGAGCCCCGGCGGTGACGAGAATGCCGTCGTAGGGACCACGTTCGGGGACACCCAAAGTGCCGTCGCCGACCATCAGTTCGACATTCTGGCAGCCGAGTCTGTGCAGCACTTCGCCCGCCCGGCGGGACAGTTCGGGGATGCGTTCGATACTGACCACGCGCTGGCAGAGCCGCGAGAGAATCGCCGCCTGGTAGCCGCTCCCCGTGCCGATTTCGAGAACCGTCTCGGGGCCGGACAGCCGCAGCTCGGCAGTCATCAGAGCCACCATGTACGGCTGGCTGATGGTCTGACCCGCCTCGATGGGGAGGGCCGAGTTGTCGTAGGCCTGGTCGACCAGGCCGGCCGGGACAAACCACTCCCGGGGAACTTCCCCCATCACCCGCAGGACCGATTCGTCCTGGATGCCCTCGCGGCGCAATAGATCGAGGAGTCGCGTCCGGGCACTGGCGGCGGAGGGAAGACCGGGCATGGGGAGACGGCTCCGGTTGTGTTGCGGGTCAGGGGTTGTGTTGCGGGTCAGGGGTCGCTCTTCCAGTCGATCAGCTGCAGTTCGACGTTTTCCTGGCCCCGAAACCGGTTGATCACCGGAGCGAAGCTGATCGACAGCGGGCCGGGGGCGGCGGCCATCTCGGCGGCCCAGTCTCCCTTGCCAAACGCCACTGCCCGCAGCGTCTTGCCGAAGTGCTTGAGCCGCACCTGCAGATGCCGGTCTCCCTCTCCCATCGTGCGGGGAGGTTCGGCCAGTTCGACCCGGGTGCTCACAAACACCGGGCGGGGATTCGACCGCCCAAACGGACCGAGCCGGTCGAGTTCCAGCACCGCCTTCACGTTCAGGTCGGCCAGGCGAATCTCGGCATCGATCTGCAGGTCGAGATCTTCGGGACGGGGGCTGAACGACCGCGCCTCGGCGGCGAACGCCCGGCGGAATTCTTCAATTCGCGCGGCCTCGATGCGCAGCCCCGCCGCCGCCTGGTGACCGCCGAATTTCAGCAGGTGCTGGGCGCAGGCCGAGAGCCCCGCGTGCAGGTCATAACCGGCGAACGACCGGGCCGAGCCCTGCCCGATGCCATCCTGCGCGTTCAGGGCGATCATCACAGTGGGCTTGGCGAAGTGCTCGGCGATCCGGCTGGCGACGATGCCAATAATGCCCGAGTGCCACTCGTGGTGGGCCAGCACCAGCACGGGCTCGGCTTGCCACTCGGCGTGCTGCAGCACCAGCTCTTTCGCCTGTTTGTGGATCTTCCGTTCGACCTGCTGGCGGGTCTTGTTTTGTTCATCGAGATGGCGGGCCAGCATCACCGCCCGCTCGGTGCTGTCGGTGGTCAGCAGTTCGACCGCCAGGCGCGCCTGCCCCAGCCGCCCCGCCGCGTTGATCCGCGGGGCGAGGCCAAAGCCGATGTCTTCCGAGTCGAACAGCGACTTTTCAGCCAGACCAGTCTCCTGGAACAGCGCCCGCAGCCCGAGGCTGGCCCGATCGCGCAGGGCCGTGAGGCCGTAGCGGACCAGCACCCGGTTTTCGTCGACCAGAGGGACCATGTCGGCCACGGTGCCGATGGCCGCGAGGCCAATCGCCGACAGCAAAAAATCGCGCAGATGCGGGGGAGACTTCTTCCCGTCTCCCAGGCGGGCACAGATGGCCCAGGCGAGCTTGAAGGCGACCCCCACGCCGCACAATTCGCCGAAGGGATACTCCGTCCCGGGGAGGCGGGGATGGACCAGAACGTCGGCATCGGGAAGCGTCTCGGCCAGCTCGTGGTGATCGGTGATGATCAGTTCGAGCCCCAGTTGGCGGGCGTGGGCCGCCTCGGCGACGCTGCTGATGCCGCAGTCGACGGAAATCACCAGGCAGTTGGCATCGGCGGCGTGAAGGCGGGTCAGCGCCTCGCAGTTGATGCCGTAGCCCTCTTCAAACCGATGGGGAATGTAGTAGTCGACCGATCCCCCGGCCCGCTTGAGGCAGTGCCACAGCAGGGCGGTGGAGGTGATGCCATCCACGTCGTAGTCGCCATAGATGACAATTTTGCGTCCCGCCTGCAGGGCGGCGAGCACGCGGTCGGCGGCGGCGGAGATGCCGGGGAGCAACTCGGGATCGTGCAGCTCGGTCAGCCGCGAGTCGAGGAACGAGCGGGCCGAGTCGGCCCCCTGGTAACCACGGGCCGTCAGCACCTGCGCCAATACGGGGGAGACCTGCAGTTGACCGGCCAGTTCGCGAATGCGGGTGGTGTCGTGCGGGGGAAAACGCCAATTGCGGGGCACGCAACACCCTCCTGGAGTGCGTCGGGAGCTGATCCCGGTCGAAAGACACGGGCTGCGGGGTGGAATGAGAGCGGAACGGGAACCGGCGGAAGGCAGTCCACAGATCCCGCGGGGGCCCCGATCAGGCCTGTTCCTTGAGCTTGTCAATGCGGGCCTGGGTGGTCGCGATGTCCTGTTCCAGACGCCGCACTTCGTCGGGATCGTCGAGCTGCTTCTTCGCGCCCGAGAGCTGCTGCCGCAACTGGGCCAGTTTTTTCTGGTCGAGATCGAGCTGCTTCTTTTGCTTCTTGTCGAGCGCCATGCGGAAACCGCCAGAAGAGAGTCGGGCCGAAGAGGATCGGAAGACGGGCGTTCCGGGGGGGGAAAGATTCCCGCCGCGAAGTCCCGCCGCACCATCGATTATCGGGGGGCGGCAGAACCGGTCAAGGAAGTGGGGGGGACTGTTTTTGAGCACGACAACCCGATACTCTGGAATTCTGTGAACCTCCCGGGAATACAGAGCGGGGTTCGCGCATCACATCGGTGGCACACAGAGAGCGCTTGGCATGCCGTCGGGATCGGTCGACATGAACGGGCTGGTGGATCGGTTTTACGCCGAACTGTACCGGTACGCGCTGCGGCTGAGCGGGTCGGCCAGCGAGGCGGAAGATCTGGTCCAGGAAGCGTTTCTCACGGCCCAGGCCAAGGGGAATCAGATTCGCGACCTGAGTGAAGCGCGGGCCTGGTTGTACACGGTGCTGCGGAATGTCTACCTGGCGCAGTTGCGGTCTCCGGGGCGACAGCGGGCCCGCCCGTTGGACCAGGCTCCGGAACCCTGGTCGGAAGGAGATCCGCGCGACCTGAACCTCGACTTCGACGGCGAAGCGTTGCAGCGGGCGCTGCAGCAGCTGTCTGAGGAGTATCGAACTCCGCTGGTGCTGTACTACTTCGGCCATCTCTCGTATCGGGAGATTGCCGCGCAATTGCAGGTGCCGTTGGGCACGGTGATGAGTCGTCTGGCGCGGGCCAAGGGGTGGCTCCGCGAACGGCTGACCGTCACTGAACCCACCCCCCTGGCGTCCATTCCCCCCGGAGCCGCTCCGTGAACCGTGCCGATGTCCATCCCGCCGAGCCCCCTGAACCCGAGTGCGAAGAGATTCTGCGGGTGCTGGACCTGGCCCGCCCGGGAGAGTCCGACGCGGCTGCCGTGGCCCGGGCCGAAGGTCACCTGGTGAACTGCGCCCGTTGCCGCGAGGTGGCGGCGGCCCGGCACCGGTTCGACCGGCAGGTCGCCCGGCTGTTTCAGGAAACCGAGGTCCCGGCGGCGGGCCTCGCTCAACTGCGGCTCAAGCTGGCTGCAGCCCGTCCCCTGCACGACTCCCGTTTACCGCGTGACAACACAGCGACGGCCCACCCGGTCGCCGCCGCGGCCGCGCTGGTCTCGCTTCCCGCGTCGCCCCCCCGGGCGACCGCCGCTTCCCTGGGCGACCCAGCGACCAGCGCAGGCTCAAGATCGGTCAGCTCGCGGCGAACCTGGCTCAAACGAATCGCCGCCGTGGCGGCCTTGGTGCTGCTGGCCTCGGTGTCGGTCAGGTGGCCCACGCTGCCGCAGACCAGTTTCAGTCGCGTGGTGGGGGCCCTCACCCAGCTCGATTGGTCCCGGCTCGACGGGAAGTTCACCCGGTTGGCCCCCCTGCAGCGGCTGCAGAATGGGGCCGAGCCCCGGCTGCCCGATGAGATCGAGACCAGCCAGATCGCCCTGGGGCCGGGCACCCTGGAAGTCGACCGGGTCCAGGCGGCGGTCTTTTTGTTCCAATTCACCCGCCGCGGCGCCAACCAGGTGCAGGCGGCCCTGGCGGTCATTCCGGTCAAGCAGGTCCGGGATGCGAACGCCCGCCAACGCTTCCTCGCAGTCCCTCCGCTCATCGAGGGAGACCTCTGTGCGGCCACCTGGGTCGAGGGAGATCTCGCCTACGTCTGCTGCGTGAAGGGAAACCGCAGCGATTTGCAGAAACTGGCCCGCCCCCGCCCGGCCGCCTGAACTGCGCTGGCCAGTTCTTCGCGGCCAGTGCGTCGCGGCTCGTGCCCTGCCACCGCAACCCACAGCGATTGCGATGGATGGCGGATGCGGCGGATGCGAAGACCAGGGCGAGACACCAAAAAGTGTCAGACGCAGAGTGTGTTGGTCCCCGCCGAGTTTTGGTTCCCTCGGGGCGGGGCTTCGTTGTGCCGCCCGAGTTCGATTTGTCGCGCCGGGGCTCGGTGGTGGCGGGAGACTACGGCACCGGAGCAACGTAAACCGGGGACTGCAACTGGTTCGTACTGACC
>CAIOTJ010000645.1 GCA_903861195.1 uncultured Planctomycetaceae bacterium
AGTCGGCGGGTGTCGGCCCCCGGCTGCTTCGAGACGGTCAACATGACGGCGGGAACTCCATTCACGGCGGCGTCCCCCCGGGGGGTCTGCGGAGCCTCGACCACGCGGGCCACCTGCCGCAGCAGCACCGGGCGATCGGGGGCGGGCTTCACCACGATGGCCCCCAGCTCATCGGCCGAGTTCACCCGGCCCAGAGTCCGCACGAGATACTCGCGGGCATCGAGCTCGAGATAGCCCCCCGTGCCATTGGCGTTGCTGCGGACCAGGGCCTGTTCGACGTCGGCGAGGGTCAAGTCAAACTGCAGCAGTTGTTCGGGATGGACCCGCACCTGGAATTGCCGCCGGCCTCCCCCCATCACCACCACCTGGGCGACCCCCGGAATGGTCAGCAGCCGCTGCCGCACCACCCAGTCGGCCAGCGTGCGGATGGCGATGGGATCGGTCTCGCCCGTTTCACTCCAGAGCCCAATCTGTTGGATCTGTCCCATAATCGACGAGACGGGGGCCAGTTGCGGCCGGACCCCGGCGGGCAGTCGCTCGGCCGCGAGGGCCAGCTTTTCATTCACGATCTGGCGGTCGACCAGCAGATCGGTCCCCCAGGCGAACTCCACCTGCACGACCGACAGGCCAACCCCGGAAGAACTGCGGACCGCCTGCACGCCGGTGGCTCCGTTGAGCACCGACTCGAGGGGGAAGGTCACCAGGGTCTCGACCTCTTCGGGAGCCAGACCGGGGGCCTCGGTGAGCACTGTCACCCGGGGGCGGTTGAGATCGGGAAAGACATCGATGGGGAGGCGCGACAGGACATAACCACCATATCCCAGTGCGACCAGCGCCAGGGCGATGGTGATCAGCCGCTGCTGCAGCGCCAGCCGGATCAGGCCGTTCAACATGCGGCACCCCCGGTGGACGACCCGCAACGCGAGACCTTTCGGGGGCGGAACGAGGGCGGGTGAACTCGCGACACCGATTGATGGGGCGGAGAGTGCGAAGAGCGGATGGGGGGCATGCGGGGTCTTTCAGTGCGAATGGCCGGCATGCGGGTCGATCGCTCCGCCGGAGCGGTTGCGCAGCGCCATCTGCAGTTGGGCGGCTCCCGTGAGGGCGACCACATCGCCGGGAAAGAGCGAGCCATCCTGGGCGACCACCACCTGACTGCGGTCGCGGTATTCGACGTGCACGGGACGACGGTCGAAGTGGTCGCCGTTTTCCACAAACACAAACCAGTCGGGCCCTTCCTGGGCCACCGCCGTGGCGGGCAGCACCAGCCGGTCGGTCCATTCCTCCACCGGAATCTGCAACTGGGTCCGCTGCCCGGGTTTGAATCGCCAGTTCACAAACCGGTGCCCCCCCACCTGCTCGTCACGAATCGACTGATTCGGCAGCGGAAGATAGAAGTGCAGGGTGCGCTCGGTGGGATTGATCTGGTCGGCCAGATACAGGATCGACAGCCCTGCGACCCGCGGCGTGGCGGCGGTGTGATTCTCAATGGTGGCGGTGATGGGGGCGTGCCGGGCGAGAGTCTGGGCGATCAGCTCGAGATCCTGCTCGAA
>CAIOTJ010000646.1 GCA_903861195.1 uncultured Planctomycetaceae bacterium
CGGCGGCGGAACATGGGCCATCCAGCCGGCGAACAGAATCTGCCCTGTCGACCGTTCCTGCAACAAAAACAAGAACGGGTGGTCAAACGAGAGATCGAGCGAATTCGCACTCGAGGCCACCACCGCCACGGTCGCCGCCGCCGCCTCGGTGCCATTTTCGTGAAACCAGATCATCGCCCGCTGCTGGATCCGAGACAATTGCAACGGGCCATCGGACAAGCCATCCAGGCTGCTGGTTCCACTCCAGACGCGCTGCATCCCCAGCCGTGCCAGCAGACGGGAGGGATCGAGTTGTGTGGATGCCCGAAACCTTGGGACAGATAGATTGACGTGTCGTTCCCGCAGCTTCTGTCGTACCTCCTGCAGCTCACGCCCATCCACCGTCGCCAACCATTGCCGCCAGACTTCGCGAGGGGAACCGGCACCCCGTGGCATCATCAACAAGGCCACGAATTGCGGGTCGCGATAGGGAAGCTCAATCGCCTGCAGTTGCGCGGTCTGCAGGGCCCGGGCGGAGATCTGCTGGAACATGAATGGGGTGTCAACCGACTCTCCGGAAGCGGTTTGGAATGCCTGATCGGCGGTCTGGGTCGGATTGAACGGCTGCTGCCACTCCGCCTTGAAATAGACCGCATTGGTGATCAGCAATTCGGTTTCAGCGGAGGGGGGCTGATCGAGGATCTTGGCGATCACACCGCGGGTCCGCTCATCAACCCAGGCGTTCACCTCCTCCAGAACCCGCCGGCCGTTTCCAAAATCCACCCGGCTGAGCCCCACGGTTCCCTCGCGCTCCAAGTGATCGAGGAAAGAGCGCCGCACCCGCAAATCACGACGCACCCACAACTGGCTCTGCAGCATCAGTCGGAATTCCGATTCTTCCGGACGCTGCAGTTGTCGGCGATGCCGTGCCCGGTCGCGCAACAACCCTGCCGGGTCCTCCGAGAGATGCAGCAGGTCGAGAATTTCCCCGCGGGTCTCGCCCTCGGCCCCGGCCTGCAGTATGTCAAGCACGGCTTCGAGCCCAACAGGGGAGAAGACCAGATTCCGATCGCCAAAATTCGACAGCCCCCGCAGCAGGTCGCAGGTGAACTCGCCATGCGCCCGGGCTCCGCGACCGGAGGGGGAATCCTGGGCGAACGTTAGCGGTCCACCGACAAACCAACTGATCAAAATCCACCCCAACAGTTGGTTGCTCCGGATTGTCGACATGGCATCTCCTCAATCTCGGGTCAGACTGGCTGGTGCTCAGGTTTCCATTCCTTCATTATCCCAATCTCACAACCCCAGACCAGCCCGGCATTCGACCATTCCATTTCCCAGCCGCTGGATGCGTCTCTTTCGAGGAGAGCGTGACCAGCGTGTCCACCAGGGTTTCCCTTATTTCGGTGAAACGCCATCCCCGCCAGTCAGCGCAGCGCCTATTCGCTTCCCAGCGGTCCGACGACCGGGTTATCCAGAGATTTGCCCACCTCGCGGTCAGTCTTCAGGTCACTTTCGAACTCGCACCGCATGGCCCACCAACCCAGCCCACCCGCGTTCTCAGGCATGTTCCCACTGATCGATCTGTTCGCGAATCGACGCAAACGAGATCGGGATTTGGGCGAGGGCGGTGGGGTTGCTTTCGAAGGGGACCGGAGCGTGCAGCTCTCCTTCGACCACCTGCACCTCTTC
>CAIOTJ010000647.1 GCA_903861195.1 uncultured Planctomycetaceae bacterium
ATGAACCGCGGGCCAAATTCGACCCGCCGAATCCATCGCGGAAACCAGACATCAATCAGGTTTCCGCAATCCCTGCGCGAAGCGAACTCCTTCAGAGTTCAGGCACCAATGGGATGTCCCCTACCCAGGGTAGCCGCTGTGCGTCAATCCTGGGCTATGGAAGAGTTCCCCTTCAGGGAACGGACTCGGCCAGGGCCGGTGCGCGCTGGGGCCGGCGATGTCTCGACGTGAGATGAAGCTGACATTTCCGATCCAGGTGCCGCTGAACAACAGGAATCCATTCGGGGTTCGGGCCGCAATCGATCGCCTTCGTTTCGGAACATTCGCCGTAAGTGGGCGCAGCCCAACAGCAATAACCGATCAGGTTATTCCGTCGCGGGTGCTCAACTGGTCTTGCTCAACTGGCCGGGTCGCGCCGTGCGACCGTCCCGTTGGAGGTGATGATGGGGCCAGCGATTGCGGAGAGTTCCAACCCGTTCGGCACGGGGGCACCGCGCCAGTCCCCTCCGATTCACACGCGGTCAATTGTTCCGGTGACCCCGCCGAACGAATCGGTCTCGACCCCCAGCCTCTGCAGCATCGTGACGAACAGCTTCGCCAACGGCAGCTCTTCGACCTCCGCCTTGCTCTGCCAGCCCGCATCGGTGTCGATGCCGGCTCCCGCCTGGTTGTCTTCGTTTCCTTTCCCGAACTTCAGGTAGCGGCCGTTGGTGAAGCCGAGGTTCTTTCCGCCGGCGGAGATGATCGGGTAGTTCCGCGACAGGTGGAAGCTGCTGGAGGCCGACCCGTGCATCGCCAGCGTGTTGTCGAGCATATTCCCCTGCCCCGTCGGCTCGGGAGTTTCCTTGAGCCGCTGGGCGAACCGGCCGAATTCCTCGGCCTGGTAGCGGTTGTAGGTGCCGAGATTCTGCCAGCCCCCGGGCTTTTTGACTTCATGCGTCAGACCGTGCGCGGCCCCCAGTCCCACGGCCTGTGACAGCAGATCATGCGGGCCCTCGCCATTTTCCCGGCCGAGCTGAAACGTCGCCACGCGCGTCGAATCGCTCAGGAAGGCCAGATAGATCAGCTCATACATCGTCTGGAAATAGAGCCGGGCTTCTTTTGGCTCGGCATCCAGATGCAGGTTGCGGGTGTCGACGTGGGGAATGGGGGTGTCGATCCAGCGTTGAGCCTTCGCCAGCTTCAGCTCGGTATCACGCACGGCGTCCAGGTACTGAGCGAGCGTCTCCTGATCGCGACCGGAGAGTTGCCGTCCCAGCGAGCGGGTATTGTCAATCAGCAGATCGAGGGCACTCTTGCTTCTCTCAAGTCGTGAGGCGGCATCTTGGCCAGTCGTCACGAACAGCAGGTTGAAGATGTCCCGCGGCTTGTTCATCGCGGGAATTGGCCGGCCTTCGCGATTGAACGACTGGGTCTGGGCTCCCCGCGGTCCCCCGACACCGCCGTTGGTCGACATGACCAGGGACGAATGCCGGGTGAAGTCGCCGGCGTGCTCGGCGTACGCCTGGTCGAGGGAAATCGTATTGCGATAAGGCCCGTGGCCCCCGATGGGCGCGCCGGTCAGGTACTGGTCCGCATTCGAATGGCCATGCACGTTGCGGGCGTGAGGATGCGACAGGCCAGAGTAGATTGTGATCTCGCTCCGCAGCGGTGCGAGCACATCGAGGACCTTGGTCAACTCAAAATCGGTCTCCCCCCCTCGGGGAAACCAGCTCCAGTCGTGCCAGGCCGGGTCCGACTTGAGCGGCAGCCCGACGCCATCCGGATGATAGATGCTGACAAACCGCCGGGGAGTCTCGTTCTCGGTGGGTCCGCCCACCGCAAAGGTCTCCAGCCAGGGCAAGGCCAGGGCCACGCCGGTGCCGCGAAGAAACGTTCTGCGACTGAACAGGGTCTGGTCATGCATGGGCTGCTCCCCGCCGTTTATTTGGAGTTGAAGAGATCACTGGTCACGATCAGGAAGATCAGATCGCCCAGCCCGTCGTTCCGTTGCCGGAACTGTGCGGTCAGGTTGTCAATGTCGGCACTGTCGCCAAAAGACAGCGGTCGGCCCAGGGCAAAAGCCAGCAGCTTGTGCACCATCGCCCGTGCGAACTGATCTTGTCGGTCGGTCAGCAGGTAGCGCTTGAGTCCATCGATCCCGGCCAGAGTCTGCCGGTTGAACAGCTCGGACGTGGCATCGACGGGCTGGTTCCGGATCTGCGTGCGGTAGGCTCCCAGGGCATCGTAGTTTTCAAACGCGATCCCCCACGGGTCAATCCGGGAATGACACGAATAGCAGGCCGGTTTGTTCCGGTGATTGATGATCCGCTCTTTGAGCGTCATTTTGAGGATCTCGGGATCCGTCAAATCGACTTCCGGGACATTCGGCGGGGGAGGTGGGGGAGGATCATCCAGGATGCGTTTCAACATCCAGACACCCCGCTTGAGGGGATGAGAATCGGTCCCGTCAGAGTTGATGGTCATGATCGCCGCGCTCGTCAACAGCCCGCCGCGATGGGTCTGTGGCGTGATGGGGACGTTGCGGAAATGGGGACCATACACGGCCGGAATGTCATAGTGTGTCGCGAGACGCTCGTTGACGACGGCGTAGTCCGAATGCAGGAAATCCATGACGCTGCGGTTGTGCTTCAGCACATCCTCAAAGTAGGCGACCGGCTCTTCCAGCATCGCTCCCCGCAAGGGGTCGTCCGCAGCCAGGTGGGAGACACTCGAGATTCTTTCCAGACCCAGCCATTGCTCAACGAAATGCTGCGAGAATCGCCTGGAACGCGGATCGGCCAGCAGGCGTTTCACCTGCGCCGCCAGAACATCGGGCTTTCTGAGATCGCCGCGCTCCGCGAGGTCCAGCAGTTCCTGATCGGGCAGGCTGCACCACAGGAAGACCGCCAGACGACTGGCCAGTTCGAGCTCGCTGATCGTGGCCGGAGATTCAGACCCGTCGGTCGTCACCCGCTGAGTCAGGTAGAGAAACTCGGCCGTCGAAAGTGCGGTCGCCAGCACTTCCACCATCGCGTCTTCGAACGTCGCAAATTGTGGGCGATACCGGTCAAACAGCGTCATGAACTGGTCGACTTCCGACGCACTGACAGGGCGGCGCCAGATTCTCTTGAGAAACCGGTTCAGCACCTCCCGGCCGTAGGCCTGTTCGTCCCCCCG
>CAIOTJ010000648.1 GCA_903861195.1 uncultured Planctomycetaceae bacterium
AGACTTGGCGCGGCGGTTGTCGGGACGGATGGCCGAGGGGGAGACGCTGCCGGCGGCGCTGCGGCAGGAAGGAAACGCGATCCCTCCCATTTATGGAGCGTTGGTGGAGGCGGGGGTGCGGTCGGGGCGGTTGACCGCCGCACTGGAGGGGGCGGCCGAGTTGGCCCAGGAGGTGCGCCAGGTCCGGCAGCAGGTGGGGCAGGCGCTGCTTTCGCCCCTCTTGCTGTTGCTGCTGTCGTTCCTGCTGACGGTGTTGTTTGGGGTCGATCTGCTGCACCGCTACCGCGACACCTACGACAGCCTCTTCATGGCGCCTCCCCCCTGGGTGGCTGGACTCTTGTGGCTGGGAGACTGGCTGCAGCGGTTCTGGTGGGTGGCCCTGATCGGACTGGGGGCCTTTTTGTGGAGCTGGTGGCGGTCGGCGGGGGCGTCGCTGCTGAGCCTGACGGGCTGGTCGGCCCCGCTGCGGTGGGTGCCCGGTGTCTCGCGGGTGATCCACAATCTGCAGCATGCCAGTTTCGCCCGGCTGCTGGCCCTCTTGTGCGAGCAGCAGGTGCCGTTGCCTGAGGGATTGCGGCTGGCGGGGGAAGCAACGGGGGACCGGGCGTTCGCGACCCGCGCGGGGGAGCTGGCCGCCGCGGTGGAACGGGGCGATGGCTCGGCGGCGCGAGTTCAGGCGGGGTGGCCCACTTTTTTGCAGTGGGCCCTCAGCCAGGGGGTGCAGGGGGTGGGCCTGGCCACAGTGCTACGGCAGGCGTCGCAGATTTATCGCCGGCGCGCGGCGGGGGGCATGCTCTGGCTGCGGACGGGACTGCCGATTGTCTGCACGGTGCTGCTGGGAGGATTGATCACGCTGGCGCATGCCGTAATCAACCTCGGTCCGATGACGGCCCTCTGGTTCGATCTGGTGAGGAACTGACGACGATGCCCGAACGACTCACCACCTATCAGTTCACCGCCCTCAACCCGCTGGGGCAACGGCAGACGGGAACCGTCGCCGCACCGCATGCCGATGCCGTGCTGGGGGAACTGCAAAGGAAGCAGTGGACCCTGCTCGATCTGCGGTCCGTCCCTGCGGGACTGACACATCAGGAAGCCGAAGAATTGGCGCAGCAGATTGCGACCGTGGCATCGGCGGGATTGCCATTGGAGACCGGGCTGGCGGCATTGGCCGAGGAACTGCCCAACCGTCGGCTGCGCCGGGCGCTGCAGCGGCTGGTGGAGGAACTGGGGCGGGGGGTCGATCTGGAAACTGCCCTGCGGACCACCGGTGCCCCGGCGTATGTGCAGGCGCTGGCGAAGACGGGCACCGCCTCGAACACGCTGGGGAAAACCTTCGAGACCTACGCCCAGGCGGGGGAGTCGCTGCGGTCGACGATGCCGCTGGTGATGGGGGCGCTGCTTTACACATTGCTGGCCGGGGTGCTGTGCCTGGTGGTGTGGGGGGTGGCGGCGTTGTTCGTGGTGCCGCAGTTCGCGCAGTTGTATGCCGGGTTTGGGATGGAGGTTCCCTGGCCGACGCGGATGTTGTTGGCGTTGGGGAATTTCCGCAGGGGGCTGGGAGCCTGGATTCTGGCGGGGGGGTTGGCGTTGTCTCTGGTGGTGGCGGTGCTGGTGGGGACGCCGTTGATTGGTTCGGTGCGGTCGCGGCGATGGCTGCATCGGATGCCCGGGTTGGGAACGGTGGTGCGGTCGCTGGCGCTCAGTCGGTTCTCGTTGCTGACCTCGACGCTGCTCGACAATTCGGTTCCATTGCCCGAGGCGCTGGAGTTGGGGGGGGATGCGACGGGGGATGCCGCGGTGCGGGCCGATGCGCACGAGCTGGCCCGGCTGATCCGGGAGGGGGAGCCGGTGAATCCCGAGGATTGGAAGCGCCGGTCGTTTCGGCCGGGGTTAATCGCGACGCTGCGTTCGCCCCTGTCGGGAGAGGCGATGATCCGCAGCCTGCAGGCGACGGCCGAGGTGTACGCGGCCCGGGTGCGGACCGGGCTGTTGTTTTTGGGGACCTTTCTGCCCCCCGTGGTGCTGACGCTGTTGGGGATTCTGGTGGGGCTGACGGTACTGGCCCTGTATCTGCCGTTGATCAACGTGTTGAACATGCTGTCTTGAGAGCCACCCTGGGGCGCGCGGACTGCGATTGCCGCGCCTGATTACCCCGCGAAACGCCGCCATCATGATGACCTGTTTGACCCTTCCCGTACCCTGCCTGTTGCCGAAAGCCTGACCAAGAGATGGGTGCGCTGTTTTCGTGGATCCTGACGCTGATGCAGTCGCTGTTTTTCGAGCGCTGGGGGTTGGCGCAGGCGCTGGCGGTGGTGCGGGCGCTGCAGGCGTCGGTCGAGCGGCAGGTTCCGGCGTCACCGGTGCTGGAAGCGTTGGCCGATGAATTGGCGCGGGGCCGGCAGCGAGAGTTGCAGCGGTTGTCGGGCGAATTGCTGGCGGGGGTCCCGGTTCCCGAGGCGCTCGATGCCTGCCCGGGTCTGTTGCCGGAGGAGGTTTTGGCCTGTCTGCGGGCGGGCTATGCGGCGGGACAGCCCGCCGAGGCGTATCGGGAAGCGATCGCCTATCTGCTGCGGCAGGCCGATGAAACGCCCCGCATCCGGGGGGGGATCGTCGTGTATTTCACCGCGCTGCTGTTGCTGGGGACGGGCATTCTGACCTTTCTGATGATCTGGATTGTTCCCAAGTTCAAGGCGATTCTGGCCGGCTTCGATTTGGAGTTGCCGGCGATTACCAAGGCGTTCCTCGCGATTTGCGACGGGACCGCGCGGATCTGGTACCTGCTGCTGGCCCCGTTGGTGATGGTGATTGTGCTGTTGCTGATGGCCGGGGGGGCGGTTTCTGAGTTTCTGCGGCAGGGGACATTCCGCAGCAGCCGGTCGTGGCTGGCGAGTCTGTTTCCGCGCATCAATGCGCCGCGATTGCTGCGCTGCGTGGGGCTGGGGGTGGACGCCGGCCTGCCGTTGCCCGAGGCGCTGCACAACCTGGCCCGCGACAGCCACGACCTGCGGTTCGCCCGGCAGGTCTCGGCGGTGGCCGACCGGGTCGAGCAGGGGGAGGACTTCCCCTCGGTCTTGTTGACATCGCGGTTCATCACGCCGCGGGAAAGTCATCTGCTGGAGGCGGCGACCGGGGCGGGGAACCTGGGCTGGTGCCTGCGGCAGACCGCCGTCGCTCTCGAACGGCGTTCGGCGGCGCGGCTGCGGACCCTGCTGGAACTGGCCCGTCCGCTGGCCTTTCTGGTGGCGGGGTGTGTGGTGGGCTTCGTGGTGGTGGCCCTGTTTCAGCCGCTGATTCTCATGATTGACAGGTTGTCCTGACATGCATGCCAGAGCTCGCAATGGTGCCTGCTGCCGAGTGCGGGGCGGCCCCGTCGAACGGACCGTGGCCCGCCGGGGAGGGTTTCTCGCGGACGGAATTCTGGCGCTGCTGGTGCTGGGGTTGGCGCTGGGGGCGGGGTTGCCGACCCTGGCGTGGACGGTGCGGATGCAGCGGACGCTCGAACGCCGGCAGTTGGCGCTGCTGACGGTGGCGAACGCCCTCGATGCCCAGACCGCCCTGCCAGCCTTCGCACTCACGGAGGAGGAACCGCTCGAATTGCCGCTGAACGATGCGGTGCGGGCCGAGTTGCCGCAGGCCGCCTTGGTGCGGCGGGTCACCGCAACCGACCGGCCGGGAGAACGCCGGGTGGTGGTCGCCCTGCGGTGGCGCGATTTCCAGGGGACGACGCCGCAAGAAATCTCGCTGACCGGTTGGGTGTTGCCATGACACAAAGTTCACCCAACAGACTGCACGGAGAGAGATGGCACATCGGCCGTCATCATCGCGGCGGCTTCACCCTGGTCGAAGTGGTGGTGTTGATGTCGATCGTGGCGCTGCTGATGACGCTGGGGGGGGGGCTGCTGCGGCGGCTGCTGACGGCGGACCGGCAGATTGGCCGGGCCCTCGAGACGGCGCGGCAGATCGACCGGCTGAACAGTCAACTGCGGCGGGATGTGCAGACCGGGGACCTGGACGAGGGGGACACTCAGGGCCTCCCCTCGCGGCTGAGTCTGCGGATGGCCGACGGTCGGACGATCGACTACACGGTGACGGGGAACCGGCTGACCCGCGAGGTATTCACCGGCGAGACCCGGCAGGTGCGCGACAGTTATGTCTTTCCCACGGGAACGGGGTTGGAGTTCGACATCGCCTCGGCGGGGGGGGAGGCCGACCCAGTGGGCGGTGTCGCGGGGGCAGGTGTGGGAGGGACGACTGCGGCGGGACCACGGCGCGTCCGGCTGACGCTGGCATTCTCGCGGCAGTTGGCGGGTCAACCCGATCTGCCCCGCGCCGCCCCCCCGCTGCGGGAATTGACCATCGAGGCGACCTTGGGCCGGCTGCGGATCGCCGAACCTGCGGCTGCAGGAGGGACGCCATGAGAAGTTGCCGAGAGAGAAGCGCACCAACTTGGCCCGCACGAACTTCCTGGGCCCGCGCTGCAGGTGGGCACCCCCGGCCGCGGAGCGGGCGGCGGGGTTCGATGTTGACCATCGTGATGGTGCTGTTGGTGGTGATTTCGCTGCTGACCGCCGCGCTGGTGCGGGGCTCGTTGCTGGGGATCCGGCGATTGCAGATGTCCGAGCGAGTGGCGCAGGCCGACCTGTTGCTGCAGGCGGGGCGTGACCGGGGGGTGGCCCTGTGGCGCGCGGCAGGTCCCACGGGCTGGGCCGCTGGGCCGGCCCGCTGGGACCTCTCGACCGAGGACGTGCCAGGGGGGGGCAGGGTGGAGCTGCGTCTGGCCGAGGGGCTGGCGGGAAGCGCCCCCCAGCTCGATGTGACGGTGACCTACCCGCGCGAGGGGCCGACGCCCGTCCGCCGCGAGGGGCGGTTTGCGTTGCCAGCGCGGGGGGTGGATCTGCCCGCGGCTGTCCCTGCGGATCGGCCTGAGGCACCGGCCGAAGCGGTCGAAGCGACCACAAGCGATTCCGGGCCGAATTGATTTCTCCCGTGGGATCGTCTGCGAGGCAGATGAGGCCACGTTCTTTAGAACAGACCATTTCACAACGTACCGTTTGATCAGAGACCCCGAGGTGACCCGATGAACGAGAGCCGCAGAAACGAGACGTCCCACAGGTCCACGCCGCGCCGCCGCCGGTCGCGGGGCTTCACTCTGATTGAGCTGCTGGTGGTGATTGCCATCATTGGCATTCTGGTGGCGTTGTTGTTGCCGGCGGTGCAGCAGGCGCGTGAGGCGGCCCGGCGGACGCAGTGCAAGAACAATCTGGTGCAGATTGGGTTGGCGCTGCAGAACTACGATCTGGCGTATGGGCGGCTGCCTCCCGGGACCGTCAACCCGACCGGGCCGATCCGGAACGAGCCCAAGGGGTACCACATGGGCTGGCTGGTGCAGATTCTGCCGATGATGGAGGAGGCCGCGGTCTGGAACCGGTTCGACTTCCAGTTGTCGGTGTACGACCCGGCGAACTCGGTGCCGGCCCAGGCGCGGATTCCCATTTTGAACTGCCCTTCGAACCCGACGGGGGCCAGTCCGGGCAGCACCACGTATGCCGGGGTCCACAACGACGTGGAAGCCCCGATCGACGTGACGAACAACGGGGTGTTGTTTCTGAACAGCAGTGTGAAGACCGAGGAGATTCCCGACGGCACGTCGCACACGATCTACGTGGGGGAGATTGCGGTGTCGATGTCTCCCCTGGGGTTCGCGTCGGGAACGAATGCCACGCTGCGGAATGGCTCGACGCTGGCCGCCGTGCAGAGCAACCTCTACCGGGGGGTGACCCGGCCGGGGGCACCGCCGAAAGCCGTAGCGGAGGAGGGGGGCGAGAGCGACCCCGCGCTGCTGACCGTGGGAGGGTTCGCGAGTGCGCACACCGGGGGGTGTCACTTCCTGTTTGGGGATGGGTCGGTGCGATTCCTGTCGCAGAACATCGCGCAGCCGGTCTTCCAGAGCCTGCTGAATCGGGGTGACGGAGCCATGTTGGGAGATTACTGAGATGCCCGGCCGGGGCGTCTCACGCGGTTTCACCGTGGTCGAGTTGATTGTGGTGTTGGTGCTGTGACTGGTCTCGTTGGTAATACCAGCGGTACTGACGGCGTGTGAGTATGCCCGGCGGACGCAGTGTCAAAAGAACCTGTTTCAGATGGGGCTCGCGCTGCACAACTACCAGCATGCCCACAGTGTTCTTCCCCCCGGGTGTGTGAGTCGCAACGGTCCAATGCGCAACCGGGTGGAAGGGTATTACTTCGGCTGGATGGTGCAGATCTTGCCGATGTTGCAGCAGACCGCTGTCTGGAACCGCTTTGATTTCGGGCG
>CAIOTJ010000649.1 GCA_903861195.1 uncultured Planctomycetaceae bacterium
ACGACGTTGCCGTTGTTGTGCCGGTTGTCGACCCACTGCTGACGGTTGTCGTTGTAATTGGTCTTGTTGCCGATGTTGACGTCACCCGTATTGATGACCGTATTCCCCCCTTTGTTGGTCCGGTCACCCACATTGACATTGGTGTTGGTCCGGTCGCCGATGTTGGTGTTCCGGTCGCCAATGTTCGTCTTGCGGTCGCCAATGTTGGTGTTCCGGTCGCCAATGTTGGTGTTCCGGTCGCCAATGTTCGTCTTGCGGTCGCCGATGTTGGTGTTGCGATCCCCCACATTCGTCTTGCGATCGCCGATGTTGGTCTTGGTGTCGTTCCCCAGGCCGGGGCGGTTGTTGTTGCCGATTGCCGGACGGTTGTCCTGGCCAAGTCCGGGGCGGTTGTCCCCACCCTGACCCATTCCAGGCAGCCGACCGCCTCCCTGGCTGTTCGCCACACCTGGACGGTTGCTGGCTCCACCCAGTCCCCCGGCATTCCCGCCGAAGAAATCGTTCATCGAATTCGCGGGCTGCTGGCCAATGCCATTGCCAGGCCGGGCCTGACCCGCCTGCTGAGGACCAGCCAAGTTGGGACGGTTGGGAGTGGTGGGAGTGGTGCCCGGCCGCACTGCCCCCGGCTGACCTCCCACCGCTCCCTGCCCAGGCCGCTGCGGACCCGCATTGGGGGTGGCGGGCCGAGCCCCGGCACCGGGATTCCCCCCCGGAGTGGGTCCGGGGCGATTGATTCCCGCGCCACCCTTGTTCTGCTGCGGATTGACCATCGCCGGTCCGCGGTTCGCTGTGGGCTGCGGGCCCCCTCCCTTGTGTCCGGCCGAGGGACCACCGCCCCCTCCCCCGGGGCGTCCACCGCCACCGCCACCGCCACCTCCCCGACCTCCGCCCCGTTGGGCAAAAGCGTCGAAGACCGGAACGAGGGCCAGTGCCCCCACCAGGACCAGGGTTCCCATCGAATAAATCCGCTTCATCATGATTCTTTCGCTGTGCAATGTCTGTTGATGAAACCTCGTCGCGGCACACCGGCCGGACGGTTGAAATCGAACCAGGCGAGGGCTCTACCGGGGCACGGCCGGGCGCGGGACGCCGGGCAGTGCGGGCTTCGCGGGAGCGGCCGGGAGGGCGGGCTTCACCGGGACGGCCGGTTGCCCGGGGATCGCGGGGCGGCCGGGGATTGCTGGTGGGGCTGCGGGCTTCGCACCCGCCGGGCCCGGGGCGGCCGGTGCAGGAACACCGCCGGGAGCGGTGGGAACCGCAACCGTCGCAGTGGCGCGCACCACGGTGAATTCATCGATGTCGGCCTGCAGTTCGCCATTCATCTCGCGATTGACCGACTTCCAGGTGAAGGAATCGTCATCGAGCTTCGAGAGCACATTGATCGAGCCGGCCTTGGAGCCGTTGGGCAGGGTGTACTTCGAGCGGATCGTCCAGGTGTCGTCCTGACGAGACCAGGTCTCTTCGCCGAACCCGCCGGTGCCGTCGAAGGTCCACGAACGGACCTGCTTCGCCGCCGGATCCCAGCCAATCACCTGCAGCCCCGGCAGCGTCGACTCTTCATCCATCGCCACCCGGAACGATCGCACCAGAAAGGCCCCCGTGCCGGTCCAGCGACCGTGGAACTCCACCCCGGGGTCCTCTCCCTCCTCCACCCAGTCCCCCGTCAGCCAGGCGAGATCGCCCAGGGGATCTTCAGCGGGGGCCTCGGCGGCCTCGGGAGCGGCGGCCGCAACGGCCGCATCCGCCGGCTGGGAAGCCGCCGGCTCGGCATTCTGGGAATACAGGGTGCGAGCCGCCCCCCAACCCAGGCCCAACGAGAGCCCGGCGACCAAGAACATCTTTCCGGGGAGCATGTTTTTGGGGAGCCAATTTCCGGGAGAAATCCCACGCATCATCACACCTGTCGAAACGCACCCTGTTGCCGCAACCAACCGCCCACTCCCCGGGAGGGGAGCCGCGATTTCCTGACGCTATTGTTGGAAATCTGGCGACGGAAAGACAGTGCCAAATCGGCAGGAATTGCCGCGGGGAACAAAGCGGAACCAAAGACAACGGATGTCCCCTACCGACTGGTCCACCGCCGCGTCCTCAGTGTTCTGCCACCGCAAACAGAGGGGTTGTGATCGATGGCGGATGCGAAAACGAAGGCGATACACCAAGACGTGAGAGATACAGATGGCGTTGGTCCGAAACGAATTGCGGTACCGCCGTGCGCTCGAGGACGAATTCCCGCCAACTTTCCCACGGTCCACGGTTGTTGAAGTGGAGGCCATGCTGAATGGGCAGTGACCGTGGGGACGACACCCCTCGGCCTTCGCCACAAACCTTTCGCCAACCCACCGCCTACCTCGCAGAGGTTACTTCTCTCAGACCCGGGTTGCCGCCTCAGCGGCTACCCGGGGTACGCGAGCCCCAACATGACCTGAACCCTGAAAGTGGTTCCTTTCGTCGTGGGCTCGCACAAGGATCGATCCGCAATCATCAGACAGGGTCTGGAAAGCAATCCTTACAGAATAGAGGTCTTGTTGAGGATGGCAACCTGGGGTAGTCGCTGGCGCGACAACCCCAGGCTGAGGGAAGCATCCCCTGCGGGGAAGTCTTTGGGTGCGCGAGGTGGATGCCGGTGCGAACGGTGCGAACTCGCGGCAGAATCACTGGATCGATCCTTGTCGTGATCCAATCAGCAATGATGTGAATGATTGAGTCGCGCGTCCTAAGACGAACCTCCGGCCGCAATCAACGCCTCCAATTGGCGACACACCTGCTCGACGTCGCGGGCCGCGGGGGACTGCGGCACCTGCAAAGCGGCTTCCAGTTCGGCATGCAGGTCTCCCAGCACGTGGCGCCTGAGGAAATCGGCGAACCACGCCACCCGCCGGCTGGTGAAGGCGGTCTGCAACTGCCGGAACCGCGCCTCGAGCACCCGCAACCCGCTGGCGGTTCCGGTGATGGCGGTCTCCCCCACCACCATCGCTCCCGCCCCCCCGGCGACATCCCCCACGATGTGCACCAGCAATGACTGAGCGACCGCTTCGGAGACAAACGGGGCCAGCGCATGCCCCGCCGGCCCCGCGGCGACGGCGAACAGGGCCACCGACGTCACCGGCCGCGCCAGGGCGGCCGCCGTGTCGAGTTTCTTCAGCAGCCCAAACGACCCGGGGCTTTCCTCACGAAACCGCGTCATCTGTTGCGACACCACCTCATGCAGCTCGCATGTCACATTCAGGCTCCCCTGCTCGCGCGACAACTGCTCGAGCACATCGCTGCGCGACCTCCCCGACAGCAGTTTCTCGAGCCGGGGGCGCAGCAGCTCGTTCCCCAACTGGCTCAGCCGGGTCAACTCGGCATACAGCTCTTCAATGGTCTGCAGCATCAGCTGCCGTTCCTGCGCGACGTACGCCTCGGCCGGGTTGGGCGTCGGCCCCGACAGTTTCTGCCGGGCCCAGGACAGCGGGGCCAGCACGGTCTCACCCAGGCGCGAGTACCCATCGTGAATCGTCTTCGTCCATCCCTCGCGCTGCAGCCGCCACCACTCGCGAATCTCGGTCACAAACAACGATGTGGGGGGGGAAGGCCAGTTGTCGATGCGGGCCAGTTGCTGCATCGAGAGCAGCGTCGACGCATCCTGGAAACCGGCCGAGCGGCGGCGCACCTCGGCCAGCCACGCGGGGGCTCCGTCCGTCCCAGAAACCACCTGCCGCAATGAGCCCCGCAGCGTCCGCAGCTTGATGTCTCGAAACTTCAGGTTCGCCAGGTCCTCCCGCAGGTTGCGGGGAGCAGACCCGGCAGCAGGCAGAGGGGTTTCGGCGGCGGCCAGCGGCCACGTCCGTTCGTAAAACGGCAGGCGGTTCTCTTCGGCTGCCCGGCGATCATTGGGGGCGATATAGACGAGGTCGGGTTGCACTCCCGTCTCGCGGGAAAAGGTCTCGAGCCACTTCGGCCAGTACTGCTCATCCTCGGGAAGCAGCACCTGGTTGAAGACCACAATCACCGCCTTGTCTTCAGCCGCCGCCTTGCGGAAGAACTGCTTCACCGCGGCATCGTTGTATTTCTGCTGGGTCAGCACGGCCACCAGCACGTCGGCACACGCCCGTACCCGGTCGGCCCGCAGCCAGTTGACCGGCGCGTCGCTGTCGATGTCGGGGGTGTCGAGGATCAGCAGGTTCGCCGGCAACTCGGGAGCGGGCTTCCAGAACAGCAGGTGCCGTTCGGTCTCGTCGAGGGCCGCCCCCGCCTGGGACCATGGGATCAGCTCGAAACCAGGGAAGATCTCTGCCAGCGGATGTTGCGTGGTGAAGCCTGCCGGCACGAGGCAGGTGGGATGCTTCGTCCCCGAGGCGAGCGGGCTGGTCGCGCTCGCCCGCACCCCCGCGAGGTGATTGAAGATCACGCTCTTGCCGATGTTCGTCCCTCCGACGACCGCCGCGACGACAAACGGCTCCCCCGACAACTGCGGCAGCAGCTTCCGCTGGAGTTGCTCGTACCACTCGCGCCCCTCGACGCCGGGAATGCCCAGCACCTCGGCCTGCTTCGCCAGGGCCTGCACGGCGGCCTCCAGTCGGCGCACCTGTTGGGCGCACTCGGCGAGGGGGAGCGAGGCGGGGGAGTTGGAGTCGACGACAGACTCAGTCATGGAACAGAACGAGCCACAAGACCAGACGAAACGAGGAACGCAACCCGCCAGGCCGCCGGGAACCCAGCGACAGCAGCCACCGGAACATGGGGGCGACCGCGAACAGCATTGTAACAGACCTCTCGGGTCAACCGCGCGCCCGTTGCGACGAAACCGCAGCGGGGTCGTGACTCGACTGCAATCGCCCCGCGCACTCTTTATCATTCCCCATTCGTCCAGACCATCCCTTGCTCCAGGATCCGGGTGGTCTTTCTGTCTTGCAGGATGCCCCACCGTGACCGACGAGCGTTCTTCGTCTCGAGCTTCTGCCGAGTCCAACCCCCAGGTCGCCGCGACGTCTGTGGAAGCGTCTCCAGCCCGTACCCGGCCGCGTCCCCCGCTGCGGGGGTTCGCGAAATGGGGAGTGCACCTGCTCTGGCTGCTGCCGGTGGTGGGAGCGGGCCTGTTCCTGCTCAATGGCCTGGTGCTCGCCCGGGGGAACCGGCCGCACTATGCCTTGACCATGGCCCCGGCCCTCGTGGAAGCGACCCCCTGGCAGAGCCGGACCATCAAGGTGCTGACCTGGGATCTGGGCCAGTGCGGTGCCCGCCCCCCCGGCCTGCAATTCGCCTCCAAAAGCGCAGTTCGCGACCGGCTCATCGCCATCTCGGAGGTCATCAACCGCGAGCAGCCCGATCTGGTGGTGCTGCTCGACGGGCTGACCGAGTTCACCCTGTGCGACATCAACCAGCCCCGCTCGATTGCCGAGGCGACCGGCATGCACTGCTGGGCCTACGGCGAAAACTTCCAGGTGGGGCTTCCCTTCCTGCGCGTCACCGGCGGGCACGCGATTCTCTCGCGACGGCCGCTGCAGGTGCTGGGGAATTTCGACCTCCCCCGGGCAGAACCGTTCTGGAGTGTCGATCCTGCCCGACGGTCGTTGTGGTGCCAAGTCGACATCGATGGCCGACTCGTGCGGCTGGGGGCGATCCGGCTGTCTGAGGAATCGGCCGAGGTGCGCCTCGCCCAGGCCCGCTGGCTCGTCGAAGCCACCCAGGGAGAACCGTCGCTGCTGGCGGGAAACTTCCAGGCCGAGCCGGGGGAGCCGGCGTTTGAGCCGCTCGTCGCGGCGAAGCTGTGGAGCGCTCCCCGGTCGGAGCCCGCCACATTTCCCGCCCGGGAACCCCGCCGCCGCCTCGACCAGGTGCTGGCACCGGCTGGCTGGGAGCTGCTGCGGGAAGAGGTGCTCGAGACCAACCTGGTGCGTCATCGGCCGGTGGTGTGCGAGTTTCGCCTCCCCGATCCTCCCGACAAGCCCTGAAACCGGCAGACGGCGGCCACACCTCCCAGCGACTATGATGCCACCCGGTGGCCGCGACCTGCCCAGGTGGATCGTCCCACCGGTCCCGGCAGGTGCCGTTCTCAACCTGGCTCTCCCCTTCGAACCCCGGAATTGCTTCGATGCACTCTCCCGACCATCAGCCGTACGTCCCCGACGAGGCCGACGTTCCCGAGTTCACCCTGGGACCGCTGCTGCTGGGCTCGATTCTGGGAATCATCTACGGCGCCTCGTCGCTGTACCTGGTGCTGAAGGTCGGGATGACCGTCTCGGCTTCGATTCCTGTCGCCGTGATGTCGATCACCCTCTTTCGGTTCTTCTCAAAACTGCTGGGAAAGCGCCCGGCGACCATTCTCGAAAACAACATCGTCCAGACCACCGGTTCGGCGGGTGAATCGATCGCGTTTGGCGTCGGCGTCACCATGCCCGCGGTCATGCTGCTGGGCTACGACATGGAAATCACCCATGTGATGCTGGTGGCCGTGCTGGGGGGGCTGTTGGGAATTCTCATGATGATTCCCCTGCGCAAAGCCCTCATCGTCCGGCAGCATGGCACGCTGAAGTACCCCGAGGGGACCGCGTGTGCCGATGTGCTGATCGTCGGCGAAGAAGGGGGCACCCAAGCGAAGACCGTCTTCGGCGGGTTTGGACTGGCCTTCGTCTACCAGTGGCTGATGCAGGCGTGCAAATTGTGGAAAGACGTCCCCGAGGGACCGCTGCCGTTTCTCAAGGGGGCGAGCGTGGGGGCCGAGGCTTCCCCCGCCCTGCTGGGGGTCGGCTACATCATTGGCGCCCGCACCTCGTGCATCATGCTGTCGGGGGGCATTCTGGCGGCCCTCGTGCTGACTCCCGCCATCAAGCTGTTTGGCGATGCACTGAACGAGCCCCTCTTCGCCGAGCTGATGGTCAAACCGCAGTTGATTCGCGACATGGAGCCGGGGGATATCCGCAAGAATTACATCCTCTACATTGGGGCCGGGGCAGTGGCGACGGGGGGCTTGATCAGCCTGTTTCAGGCCCTGCCCCTCATCTTCGGATCGCTGCGGTCGGGACTGGGCGATCTGGCCTCGGGAGGTGGAGACGGCCACAGCCAACGGCGGACCGAGCGCGATCTGCCGCTCTGGCTGGTGGGCCTCGGCTGCCTGGGTCTCATGGCGGCCATCGTGCTGGCTCCTTCCCTGCGGATGAACTGGGTCGGCAGCCTTTTGGTGGTGCTGTGCGGGTTCTTCTTCGCCACCGTGTCGTCCCGGCTCACAGGGGAAATCGGCTCGTCGTCGAATCCGATCTCGGGAATGACCGTGGCCACCCTGCTGCTGACCTGCCTGGTGTTTTTGCTGCTGGGCTGGACGACTCCCACCGACCGCGTCGCCGCCTTGTCGGTGGCCGCGATTGTCTGCATCGCCGCTTCAAATGCCGGGACGACCTCGCAGGATCTCAAGACCGGGTTTCTGCTGGGGGCCACCCCGAAGTGGCAGCAATGGTCGATCTTGATTGGGGCCCTCACCTCGGCCCTCGTCATCGGCTGGACCCTGGTCAAACTGAATGACGCCGGGACTGTCTACTCTTCGAAGGATCTGCCGTCGGTGGTTTTGCCGGGCGAACTGGTCACTTCTTTAGGCCGGCGGGAACGGGCGAACGGCCCGGGACTGACCGACACCACCGAGTACCGTGTCTGGCATGCCCTCACTGGCAACGCGCAGGGAGTGCCGCAAGGGAAGTACCTGGTCCGCGAAGACGGCACGCTGGCCTGGTTCGTCGATCCCTCGATCAATGGATTGCTCACCACCCATGACGACGGCTCCCCCGCCGGGAAGTTCGACGCCCCCAAAACCCGCCTGATGGCGTTGATCATTGATGGCATCCTCAACCAGAAGCTGCCGTGGGGCCTCGTGCTGATCGGTGCGTTCATCGCCGTCGTGATGCAGTTGGCGGGGGTTCCCGCCCTGCCGTTCGCCGTGGGGGTCTACCTGCCCCTGTCGGCTTCGGTTCCCGTGTTTCTGGGGGGCATGGTTCGCGCCCTGGCCGATCACTTCACGAAGCGCACGGCCGATGAGGGAGATTCGAGCCCGGGGGTACTGCTCTCTTCGGGGTACATTGCCGGAGGCTCGGTCGCGGCCATCCTGATCATCTTTCTGTCGCTGATCCCGGGGTTCAGCGGGTGGCTCGACATCGGTTCCCGTTTGGGAGAAGAGTGGAACGCCAGCAACCTGCCAGCCTTGCTGAGCATTGCTTTGCTGCTGATTCCCTTGCTCGTGACCGGGCTGCAGTCGGCGGAGAAGTCTCGCCGGGCAGAGCGGGCCCCGGTCGAGTGAAGAGTTCTCGCCGCCGGCTGCGGCGCGTGAGTTGTTTCCTGGTGTCGCTTCCTGCCGGTCGCGCGACCGGCTGTCATTTCAACATGAGGTGTGGCATGCGTGCGGTTCGTTCGTGCCTGGTGGGACTGGTGGCGGGGGTGTTGGCCCTGCCGTCGTTGGCGGCTCCCGTCCGTGGGGATGAGGGAATGTGGGTCTTCAACAACCTCCCCCGCAAGCAACTCAAGGAAAGGTACGGCTTCGAACCGACCGAGGCCTGGATCGAGCACGTGATGAAGTCGTCGGTCCGGTTCAACTCCGGCGGCTCGGGCTCGTTTGTCTCGTCGAATGGGCTGGTGCTGACGAATCACCACGTAGGGGCCGATACGCTGCACAAGGTCAGCACGGCCGAGCACGACTACTACAAGGAAGGCTTCCTCGCGAAGACCCCGGCCGACGAGCCCAAGGCTCCCGACCTCGAACTGAACGTGCTGCAATCGATCGAAGACGTGACCGCCCGGGTCACGGCGGCGGTCAAGCCCGAGATGAATCCCGGCGAGGCGTTCCTGGCCCGGCGGGCGGTGATTGCCACGATCGAGAAGGAATCGCTCGACAAGACCGGTCTGCGCAGCGATGTGGTCACCCTGTACCAGGGGGGGCAGTATCACCTCTATCGCTACAAGAAATACACCGACATCCGGCTGGTGTGGGCCCCCGAGTTCGACATTGCGTTCTTCGGCGGTGACCCCGACAACTTCGAGTACCCGCGCTACGACCTCGACGCCTGCCTGTTCCGGGCGTACGAGAACGACCAGCCAGCGAAGATCGAGCACTTTTTGCAGTGGAACCCCCAGGGGGCGGCCGCCGACGAGCTGGTGTTTGTCTCGGGGCATCCCGGGAAGACCGACCGGCTGAACACCATGGACGCGTTGAAGTTCCAGCGCGATGTGCGGGCTCCCTACGTGCTGGGCATGCTGCGCCGGATGGAGATCATGCTGCAGCAGTACAGCCAGGATGGCGAAGAGCAGGCCCGTATCGCCAAGGAAGACCTGTTTGGTGTGCAGAACAGCCGGAAGGCGTACCTGGGTCAACTGGGTGGACTGCAGGATCCCGCCATCATGGCCCGCAAGTCGGCGGCCGAGAAGAGCCTGCGCGACAAGGTGAATGCCGACCCGCGCATGAAGCAGGCGTATGGCGGGGCGTGGGACAAGATCGCCGCGGCGAAGAAGGTGCACCGCGAGAACCTCGTGCGCGCCGCGTTGCTGGAACAGGGACGGGGCTTCGGCGGGAACCTGTTTCCCATGGCCCGCACGCTGGTCCGGCTGGCGGCCGAGAATGCCAAGCCCAACACCGCCCGGCTGCCGGAATACAGCGACGCCGGCCGGTCTTCGCTCGAACTGCAGCTCTATTCGACCGCCCCGATTTATCCCGACCTCGAATTGACCAAGCTGACCGACAGCCTCGGTTTTCTGGCCGAGCAGTTGGGGGCGGAGGATCCCCTGGTCGAAAAGGTCTTGGCCGGCAAGGGACCAGCCGCCCGCGCGGCCGAGCTGCTGGCGGGAACGAAGCTGCAGGATGTGGAAGAGCGGAAGAAGCTCGCGGCGGGGGGCCAGGGGGCGATTGACGCCTCGACCGACACGCTGATCCAACTGGCGAAGCTGGTCGACCCCGCCGCCCGCGCGGTGCGCGAGGTGATGGAAAAGCAGGTGACCGAAGTCGAACGCCAGGCGTACGCCCAGATCTCCAAAGCGCTGTTTGAGATCGAGGGACCGAGCCGGTATCCCGATGCGACCTTCACCCTGCGGCTGTCGTTTGGGACGGTGAAGGGTTACGAAGAGAATGGCCAGATGGTGGCCCCGATCACCAACATGGGCGGGGCGTTCGAGCACGCCAACAAGCATGGGAACAAGGCTCCGTGGGAGCTGCCCAAGTCGTGGCACGACAAGCGGTCGCAGATTGGAGCCGAGACGGCGTTCAATTTCGTCTCGACCTGCGACATCATCGGCGGCAACTCGGGCAGCCCGGTGATCAACCGCAAGGGAGAACTGGTCGGCCTGATTTTCGACGGCAACATCCAGTCGCTGGTGGGAGACTTCATCTACGACGAAACCCAGAACCGGGCCGTCTCGGTCAGCTCGGCGGCGATCAGCGAAGCCCTCCGCAAGATCTACAACGCGGGGGCGCTGGCGGATCAGTTGGGGAAATAGCCCCGGCGAGGCACCCCCGCTGCGGACGTCGTCCTGTGTGATGCGTCCGCCGGGGGGCTGTCTTCGAAACGTTCCGGCCCCCCGGCAGGTGTTCTCACCCGCAGGGGGGGGTTGCATTGGGTGGTTTTGGTGGGCGGACGGTGTGAAGCCAGTCAGGCCAGTGACGCCGGCAAGGCCGCTGGGGGTTGATAAGCCGCCGCGACGGAGACAGTCAGCGCGGCCAAAAATGTCTCACGGCCGCAAGGTTGATCTGCGGGCAGTGACTCCATCACGCTCTCTTGCGAGAGGTCGTGGGCTTTTTTCGGGCTGGGCGGGAAACCGCGGCAGCCTTGGGGGCCGCGTCCACCTGTTGCCAGAATTCGTCGTGACCAAGACCACGACCAGAGGACAGGCGTTGGTCAGCTGCCGAGAGAATCTCGTGGAGTTTCCGGGAGTGGGCGAGCAGCAATTGATCCACCTCATCGTCGTTGGAGACGCCCACAAGGACAGCAACCGCCCGGCCATTTTTTGTGACCACCACCGGCCCGGTCTCGGCTGTCTTCAGATATGCACTCAAATGCGCTTTGACGTCGGCCGCGGATGCAATCTTCAAAGTTCCACCTCTTCTCCGGCGATGAAGAAACGGTTCCTCATCGCAGATACAGGACCTGCTTGAGATCGGGCCGATGATCCTTGTTGTGATCCCAGGTGATCGCGGGAACGGCGCCTCCTTTGCGGACCCCCGGTTCCTTGGCGTCCGAGTAGGCACCGTGAAACGTGATCGTGGTGGAGTCATTGTGCAGTTCGTCGAGGGACACCCCGAACTCCCGGACGGCGTTCGACGCCACGCGCAGCGCCACCGCGCCGCAGTCGGCCGCGAACAGGCGATCCAGACAGCGTCCGATCCGGTCGTCGTTGAACGCTTCCAGTTGCACCCGCGAGAGGCCCAGCAAATCGGGAGCCTGACGCAGTCCCCATTCTGTGACACCGTACAGCGGTTCGCGGGCCAGCAGGTCGTTCTTCAGCAGCATCAGCAGTCCCGTGGCGGCTGGGACACGGACCCGGCCGTCTTCGCGGGGGAGCATCTCCCGCAGGATCTGGGGCAACTGGATACGCTCCAGCAGCTGGTTGAGAATCGGCAGCGCCGCCACCGCGTGCGAGTCGAGTTGCTGTGAAGGAGCCACGGCGACTGAGCGGGACTGAAAGGTGGCCGGGGGAATCCGCGGAGCGGCTGGACGGCTCGACGGCATGACGTGGTTCCTGCGTGGGATGCGAGTCGCAACGACCGTGTGGCGACTGTTCAAATCGAGCCCCAGTCTGGTGATTGCGACGCATTCGTCAATCGTAAAAATTCGTGAAAACTGACTTGCGCCGAATGACTTTGACGTAAAGTGAGCGGCCCTCAACTTACGTCAAAGGGAAAAAACGCAAGTCATTTTGTGCGCGCTGCGCTGCGCTTGGCGGGCCTTGCCGAACCCCGCGGCGATCTGTTATCTGCCACGCCATTTCGGGTGCCGACGGCGATGTGGGCGACCCGCTTGTAAGAGACTGGCCACGCTCCGCGGCGGCAGCATGCCGCCGCGATTGCGGGGAAAGCGATTGCTTGGCTCGCCCCTCCCTCCCCGTGAACACTCAACGGGCCGGGGGGGGCATCGATGCGGTGTGGTAACGGGACCGCCGAAGGCGGAGGTCCGTGCGCCGCTCCCTTACGGAGCGCCCGCATACAGGCCAGCTTGCCCGGACAGGCCGTTCGACGAGGTCAGCCACCCCTCGGACCGCAGGCGGCCGGAAATTCCTGGAATTTCAAACCGAGATGTGCGGAAAGACGGTTTTATTGGCCCGGAGCGTGTCGACGATGGCGAATTGCGTGTTTGGCGGAGATCCAATTCAGGCAGGGTTTACCGAATGTGAGTGTGGAACTATAATTCCACGGTGCGTTGATCGCCGGAACATGTGATGGCATTTGAATTCCTACTTTGGGACCTCGAGGACGATCCGGAGGGAAATGTCGTGCATTGTGCAGCTCATGGAGTGACGCCGGAAGAAATCGAGCAGGTGTTTGAAAACGTCGATGGTGTTGACATGAGTCGAACCTCGGGTCGGCCGGTGGTTTTTGGACACACGCAGACTGGACGATACTTGATGGTTGTGTTCGAAATTGTGGATCCCAACATGGCCTACCCCATCACTGCGTACGATGTTCCTGAAAAGGAGTCCCGATGAAACGGCTGACCCGCGGACAGCGACTTACGGCCGAAGAGGCTTCCCGGTACCGCACGATTCGCGAGCAGGTCTCCGCCGAATTGCCGGAGTTGGTGCACCGTCAGGCGGAGCGCAGCGCCAAACAGGAAGAGGCGGTGCGGCAACTGCTGGGGGAACTCAAAGCGATCCGGGAGGCCGAGGGTTTAAGTCTCGCCGATCTGACGGCTCTGACGGGCATGGACCGCTCGGCCCTCTCGAAACTCGAGACTGGCCAGCGAGTCAACCCGACGATCGACACGCTGGTTCGATACGCGCAGGCGGTCGGCAAGCGGCTGGTGGTCACGCTGGTGGACCAGTGACAGCCATCGCAACGGCCTGAACCCAATCTGGGGGCCACGGATGGTCCGCTGACCGAGTCGGGGCGGTTCCAGGTCGGGAATGGACCCTCCCCGGGCGGGGTGATGTCGCAATTCCAACCCTTGACTCCCTCCCCCGCCGTTGATAGTGTCGCCGATGCCGCGGGGCTGGTGGCGCAGGCTGCCGGTGCGCGCGGGTTCTCCGTTTCCGCCCCCTGTCCGACGTTCGATCGACATGGGGGGCGAGCCCGGGCTGTGCGTCGCAAGACGTTGCTGCTGTTCGGGTTGCACACCGGGCCAGTGTCGGGCTTCGGGTGTTTCCCAGATCGGGCGGTCTCCTGGATACCTCTTCACGCATGTCCACGCAATACGTCTATTTCTTCGGCGCTGGTAAGGCCGACGGCAAGGCCGACATGAAGTCGCTGCTGGGTGGCAAGGGTGCCAACCTGGCCGAGATGACCAACATTGGTCTCCCGGTTCCCGCCGGCTTCACCATCACCACGGAAGTCTGCAACTACTACTACGCCCACGACAAGAAATATCCCCCCGAGCTGAAGGCCCAGGTGGCCGAGGCGATCGCCCAGATTGAGAAGGCGATGGGGGCGAAGTTCGGCGATCTGAAGAATCCGCTGCTCTTGTCGTGCCGGTCCGGGGCCCGCGAGTCGATGCCCGGCACGATGGACACCGTGCTCAACATCGGTCTGAACGACCAGACGGTGGAGTCGCTGGCGAAACAGACCGGCAACGAGCGGTTCGCCTGGGACAGCTACCGCCGGTTCGTGCAGATGTACGGCGACGTGGTGCTCGACCTCAAGCCGCACGACAAGCGGGAAAAAGACCCGTTCGAAGAGCTGCTCGAGCACAAGAAGGAGCAGGCGGGGGTCAAGTTCGACAAAGACCTCACCCCCAAGCACCTCAAGGAGCTGGTGGCCGAGTTCAAGCAGGTCATCAAGACCCGTACCGGGCACGACTTCCCGAACGATCCGCTGGAGCAGGTCTGGGGGGCCATTGGCGCGGTGTTCCGCAGCTGGATGAACGACCGGGCGATCGTCTACCGCCGGACCTACAACATTCCCCACGAATGGGGCACAGCGGTCAACGTGCAGGCGATGGTCTTCGGCAACCTGGGTGACGACTGCGCCACCGGCGTGGGCCTGACCCGCGACTGCGCCCTCGGGACCCCTGGCTTCTGTGGCGACTACCTCATCAACGCCCAGGGCGAAGACGTGGTGGCCGGCATCCGCACTCCCAAGCGGATCGAAGACGAGCTGGCGAAGGACATGCCCGAGTCGTACGCCCAGTTGAACGACATCGGCAAGACCCTCGAGAAACACTACAAGGAAGTGCAGGACATCGAGTTCACCATCCAGCGCGGCAAGGTGTGGATGCTGCAGACCCGCAATGCCAAGCGCACCGGGTTCGCCGCCGTCCGCATCGCGGTCGACCTGGTGAACGAAGGCCGCATCACCAAGGAAGAGGCGCTGCAGGCCCGCCGCATTCCGGCCGACGACCTGAACCAGCTCTTGCAGCCGATCTTCGACCCGGCGTCGAAGAAGGCCGCCCAGTCGCAGGGCCGCCTGCTGACCAAGGGGATCAACGCCGGTCCCGGTGCCGCTTCGGGGAAGATTGTCTTCCACGCCAGCGATGCCGAGGCGCAGTACAACAAGAACCCCAACATCAACCTCATTCTCGTTCGCCGCGAGACCAGCCCGGAAGACCTCCGCGGCATGAAGGTGGCGAAGGGAATTCTGACGGCGTTCGGCGGGGCCAGCTCGCACGCGGCCCTCGTGAGCCGCCAGATGGGCAAGGTCTGCATCGTCGGTGCCGGTGAGCTGAACATCGACTACCACGCCGGCACGGTGATTGTGGGCGACAAGGTGCTCAAGGAAGGGGACGACATCAGCATCGACGGGTTCACCGGCGAGATCTTCGCGGGCGAGGTCAAGACCCAGCCCAGCGAAGTGATCCAGGTGATGCTGAAGAAGACTCTCAAGCCCGAGCAGTCCGAGATCTACCAGCGGTATGCCCAGTTGATGGGCTGGGTCGACGAGGCCCGCAAGCTGCGGGTGCGGACGAACGCCGACCAGCCCGATCAGGCGGCCGAGGCGATTGCCTTCGGTGCCGAGGGAATCGGCCTGTGCCGGACCGAGCACATGTTCTTCGACCACATCGGCGAATTCCGCGAGATGATCCTGGCCGACGACCTGCCCACCCGCGAAAAGGCGCTGAAGAAGCTGCTCCCCTTCCAGCGGAACGACTTCGCCGGGCTGTTCCGCGAGATGAAGGGCCGGCCGGTCACCATCCGCCTGCTGGACCCGCCGCTCCACGAGTTCCTGCCGCACGACGCCGCCGCCCAGAAGGATCTCGGCAAGACGCTGGGGATCTCCGCCGAGGTCGTGGCCGAGCGCGTGCACTCGCTGCATGAGAGCAACCCCATGCTGGGTCACCGCGGCTGCCGGTTGGGCATCGTCTACCCCGAGATCACCGCCATGCAGGCGCGGGCGATCTTCGAGGCGGCGGTGCTGGTGAAGAAGGAAGGAATCGAGGTCGAGCCCGAGGTGATGATTCCCCTCGTCGGCTTCCTGGCCGAGTTCAAGAACCAGGAGAAGATCGTGCGGGCCCAGGCCGAAGCGGTCTTCAAAGAAACCGGCGTGACCCTCAAGTACCTCGTCGGCACCATGATCGAGGTCCCCCGGGCCGCCATCTGTGCCGACCAGATCGCCCAGGGAGCCGAGTTCTTCAGCTTCGGCACCAACGACCTCACCCAGACCGGGTTGGGGATCAGCCGGGATGACTATGGCACGTTCATCGGCTACTACCGCGAGAACGACGTCATTGGCAACGATCCGTTTCAGACGATCGACCAGGACGGCATCGGCGGGCTGATGAAGATTGGCGTGCAGGGTGGCCGGGCGACCCGTGGCGATCTGAAGATCGGCATCTGCGGCGAGCACGGTGGCGACCCCTCCAGCGTGATGTTCTGCCACAAGATCGGGCTGAACTACGTGAGCTGCTCGCCGTTCCGTGTGCCCATCGCGCGTCTCGCCGCCGCCCAGGCCGCGATCGCCGAGAAGGCCGCCAAGAAGTAAATCTCCCGCGCGGGGGGTGACACACCCCGCCGGGCGCGACGAAACTTCCCCGGGCCAGTGGAGCTTTCCACTGGCCCGGGGTTTTTGTTGCGCCAACTACGGCACACGATTGTCTGGGGGCCTGCTTGTTGGCAGCCGGCTCTGATGGGCAGAGTCGGCCTGAGAGGCATCCCGGGAGGCCGACAGTGCAGCTGCCGAGGGCTGGCCGCCGGCGAAGCCGTGTCAGCGGAGGGACCCGGGAACTACTGGGCCGGTTCTTCCAACACAACGGCGACGCTGGTGTCGGGCTCGATCCGGGCGTAGGTGTGCAGCACGATGACCTGGCCGGAGTACCGTGCGCAGATCTCCACCGGCGTCCGTCCCAGGGGGTCGTAGACCGTCCCCAGCAGGGTACCGGTGGCGACGCGGTCGCCCAGTTTCACTGCCGCTTCGAAGAAGCCCCCCTGGGGGGTGGGGTGATTGATCTGCATGTGGCCAGCCGAGGGACGGTCATCTTCGACCACCCGTTGGCCGGTGGGAACCTGAGGGGCCGAGCCTGGCAGCAGGCCCAGGTCGGTGAGAATGTTTTCGCAGCCGCGGACGTAGGCGTCGACCCCCTCGGGAGCGAGCTGGCCGCCTCCCAGGTATTCAC
>CAIOTJ010000650.1 GCA_903861195.1 uncultured Planctomycetaceae bacterium
CAGTTCCGGGGCAACGGTCACCAACAACACCGTCTACCAGCCGGTCGGCAACGCCCTGCTCATCGAGGGGTCCTCCTCCAACATCTCCCTCCGCAACAACATCCTCTGGGTCGAGGCCGGTTACTGCATCTCCGTCGCCAGCAACAGCGGCACAGGATTCAGCAGCAACCGCAATGTGCTGTACACGGGAGCCGATCCCAACGCCCGTGTTGGTTCTTGGAGTGCCGGCGGCTCCACGATTCGCGACACCCTCGCGGACTGGCGCACCGCGACCGGCCAAGATCAGCATTCCAACGACATCAATCCCGACTTCGTCGATCTCGACGGCGCGGACAATGTCCTGGGCTACACCACTCTCGGTACGGGCTACGACGGGGGCCGGGATGACAATTTCTACCAGGCCCGAAGATCCAGCGCGATTGATGCGGGTGATGTGTGGGCCGCCCCCCTCAACGATATCACCGGCCGTCCACGTCTCGATGATCCTGGCGTCGACAATACCGGCGCACCCGACTATGCCGTGAGCAGCCTTGGTTCCAGCCAATTCGCCGCGACCGGGACCGCGATGAGTTGGCGCAGCAATGGAACTTATTGGAACTACACATTTCCGAGCGGTTTCACCTTTCCATTGTATGGGGCAACGCACACCAGCGTTTCGGTGTCTTCGGAAGGTTTTCTGTACTTCAGTGGCTCGATGTCACCTGGCGACGGTGTCAACACGACGTCCAAGCTGGTCACCAACCGCATCATCGCCCCCCTCTGGGACAATTTGAGGACCAATGGCACCGGAGATGACATCTTCATCAACACTGCCACCGCTGGTCAGGTGACAATCCGCTGGAACGCCACCAACGAGGCCAACTCGGCCGACGTCAACTTTGCGGTGACGCTGGTCAACGACGGGACCATCCGCTTCCACTACGGCAGCGGGAACACCGGTTTGTCACCCACGGTTGGAATCTCTCGCGGTGATGGCAACTTCTTTGTCATGGGGCAATATGACGGAGCGAACTCATTGACCAACGCGGAGTCGCTGCGGTTTGCCCTGACTCCCGGCATCACCTTTGTCGACATCGGAGCCTACGAATTCCGCGGCAACTCCAATGATTCCACTCCTCCGCAGCTCCTGGGAACCACGCCCGCATTCATCGAAGCGGGCGGGTCCACCGGCAATCTCGTCACCCAGATCTTGCTGACGTTCAGCGAGGAACTGAACGCCATCGACGCCAATGCCCCGGCGAACTATGAACTGCGGCGGCGCGTCAACGGCACGTTTGGTGATGCGGACGACGTCGTCTACAACCTGAGCCCCGCGTACACGTTTGATTCGGGAACGGGGGCCAGTGTGACGACGCTGGGTCTCGGCTTGGGGGGGGCGGCCCTGCCGGGAGGGACCTACCGGCTGACGGTCTTCGGTCGGGCCGGCAACAGTCTGCACGACACCGCCGGCAACCGTCTCGATGGAAATCGTGACGGCTCGGTCTCGGGCAGTCTGCCGGATGAGTATGTCCGCGAATTCTTCGTGGCGGGAGCGGGCATCACCGTCTCTGCGGCCAGCGGCGACACCACCGAAGCCGGGGGAACCGCGACCTTCTCAGTGGTGTTGACACGTCAACCGACCTCCAATGTGACGGTAGAGCTCTCGTCCAGTGATCCGACCGAGGGGACGATCGACAAGTCGAGCCTGGTCTTCACCCCGGTGAACTGGAACACGCCGCAGTTGGTGACGATCACCGGGATCGACGACACGATCGATGACGGCGATGTCCCGTATTCCATCGTCACCTCCGCTGCCGTGAGTGCCGACCCGCTGTATTCTGGACTGGATGCCGGGAATGTGGGGGTCCTCAATCTCGACGACGATCCTCCGCCGCTGGTACTCGACACGGGACCGGACCAAGGCGCGATGGAAGGGGACGTGGTCAGCCTGTCTCTCGCGGCCTATTCGGCGGCTGCCCCGTTCAGCGATTTGTCGATGACGATCGATTGGGGGGATGGAACGTCCGAACCGGGGACACTGGTTGCAGGAAGCACCCCAGGGAGCGGGACGATTTCGAACACGCACCGCTATGTCGATAATGGGACCTACACCGTCACCCTCAGGCTGACTGACCAGATCACCACCCTCTCAGACAACTTTGTCGCCACGGTGTCGAACGCGGCTCCTGCGGTCGGCACGATCGCCGGTCTCGCGGCGGCCGTCCGGGGCCAGGCGCTCAACTACAGCCTGCCATTCTCCGATACCGGTACTGCGGACACGCACTCCGCCTCGATCAACTGGGGGGATGGCACATCTTCAACAGGCAGTGTTACGGCAGCCGCTGGGGTCGGAACAATCGCTGGCGCCCACGTCTACGCGGCCACCGGTACCTACACGATCACGGTCACGGTCACCGACGATGACGGAGCCTCCACCAGCCAGACGAAGAGCATCTCAATCGTCGCGGCCAACCTCCAGACGAGCGAGCTCGATCCGACCAAGACCGATCTGTTCGTCGGCGGGACGACCGCGAATGACACGATTGCCCTGGCCCTCTCGGGCTCGAACACGACCGTCACGATCAACGGAGTCTCGGCCGGCTTGTTTGCTCCGACGGGGCGCATCGTTGTCTTCGGTCAGGCCGGGAATGACGGTGTGACCATCAACAGCACCATCACCCGCAATGCGTGGCTGTATGGCGACGACGGCAATGACACGCTGACGGGCGGCGGCGGAAACGATGTGTTGGTCGGCGGGGCCGGGGCCGACTCGCAGGTCGGTGGGGCGGGGAATGACGCGTACCTGTTTGATGCCGACGTGGCCCTGGGCAACGACACTGTCAACGACAGTGTCGGCATCGATACGCTCGACTTCTCCGCCACCACCGGCCAGGCGATTGCGTTGAACCTGGGGCTGACCACCGCCCAAGTGGTCAATCCGAACCTGACGTTGACCCTCACGTCAGCCTCGGCCATCGAGAACGTCACCGGCGGCAGCCTCGCCGACACGCTGACGGGGAATACTCTGGCGAATGTGCTCGTCGGCGGTCCCGGCAATGACACTCTGACTGGTGCGGCGGGGAACGACGTCTATCAGTTCGATCTCGACGACAACCTCGGGGCCGACACACTGAACGAAGCCGGGGGCGGGATCGACACGCTCGACTTCTCGCCGACGACCGGCGTTGGGGCCGCGGTCGATCTGTCGCTGGCGACCGTGCAGACGATCGCTGCTGGCCGTCTGACGCTCGTTCTCGGCTCGGCCACCACGTTGGAAAACATCATCGGCGGTGCGGCCAATGACACGCTCGCCGGCAATACGCTGGTGAACGTGCTGACCGGCGGTGCCGGCGACGACACCCTCTCCGGCGGCACCGGCAACGACTCGCTTGATGGTGGTGCGGGCAATGATACCGTCGATTACACCTATGTCACCGCCTCCGGCGTGTCCGTCACGCTGAACGGCGCCATTGCCAGCACGGTTACCGTTGCAGCAGGCGCTGATGTTGACACACTCGTCAACATCGAGAACGTCACCGGCACCGCGCAAGCGGATACGCTCATCGGGTCCACAGGCGACAATCTTCTCTCTGGCGCGGCAGGCAATGACTCGCTGTCGGGCGGGTCGGGCAACGATACGCTCGATGGCGGCACGGGCGATGATACGATGATCGGCAGCTTCGGCAACGATACCTATCGCGTCGACTCAACCACAGACAGCATCACCGAATTGGCCAATGAAGGCACCGATACGATCGAGACGGCGCTCGCAAGCCTCAGTCTCGCCAATTACGCCAATATCGAGCGGCTCGTTTACATCGGCACCGGCAATTTCTCCGGTACGGGCGGCACGGGCAATGACACGCTCATCGGCGGCACGGGGAACGACACGCTCTCGGGTGGTCTCGGCAATGACTCGCTCGATGGCGGCGGTCAGGCAGGCGATACGGTTGATTACGCCTACGTCACCGGCTCCGGCGTCACTGTCACGCTCAACGGCGCGATCGCC
>CAIOTJ010000651.1 GCA_903861195.1 uncultured Planctomycetaceae bacterium
CCAAACCAACAGCCAGTTTCAACCCTGGTTCGCCTACACCGGCCGGGAATGGGACCCCGCCGCCGGCCTCTACTTCTACCGCGCCCGCTGGTACGACCCCCGCGCCGGCCGGTTCCTCAGCGAAGACCCCCTCGGCTTCGCAGCCGGCGATGTGAATCTCAACCGGTATGTGGGGAATGCGGCGACGTTGTGGGTGGATCCGAGTGGGATGGAGAACAAAGCCCCACGCGGTGGTCTCGCAGCCAATCCCGTGGACACTGGCACGATTCATGTCGACGACACCATAGTTCCGGAGGTTGGCCAGTCCTTACTGATCGACTATAGACCAGCGAATGAGGAATATGTCCGCCACATGCGGGTCTATATGGAATATTGGCCATTGGAGAGACTCTGGAATTGGTGTTGGGGCATCAAAAACATCGACGACTGCCTCGGTATTGTGACCTATGACATTCGCGATGAACTTGGGAAACAGGAAGCAGATCAAGTCGCCCGCAAACTGCGGATTCTGGCTGGATGCGGAAAGCTCAAGGCACACGTGGAAGGTGCCGTCGAGGTGTCACGAATCGGGGTCCAAGTCGCCACCCCGCTCCTTGACGATGTGGTTGACTTGATCGAATTCGTCCACACGCCGAGTCTGCCAAACGGCTTGAGTGTTGTTCTACCCGCCGGACTTGGAGCCGCGGGGATTGTTGGCAAAAAACTGATGAGAGGAGGCAGCGCTGAGAACGCATCTCTTGCAGGCAGAGTGACCTGTCCGCCACATGGATTGAGTAAATCGCCTTTGGAACAACCACGCAATCCGCTGGGACAGTTTGCCCCAAAGTCCGGCGGCGAAATCATTCCAGGTTCTCTCAAAGAACGAGAAAATTGGGAAGCTGTCAAGAAAAAGCCAGGATGGGGAGTGATTGAAGGTCGGGTAACAGTTTGCGATTCAACTGGTCGAATCCGAGTTCTTGACGGTGTGGCTATCTCACCGAACGGCAGATATATTGGTCTCGAATTCAAGTCTGGATCAGGAAGGAGGACACCGGCACAGCGAGATTTCGATCTTAGTCTGAACGGTGGTGAGGGAAAACCAGTGATTGGTGTTGGACAGCATAAGGGGATTATCATCGACCGAGTGATTCTAATCGACTGATGAAGACGAAACGCGAGATGCAGAACATGATTTGCAAATCTCTAGGATCACACTTGGATCCGGTTTTCAAACAATTAGGATTTACACGTGAGATGAACTCGGTCGAATACATTCGGAAGTTGGTGGATGGAGAGCAGCGTGTCTGTATCTTCTCGGAACACAAACCCAACTACGAGCCTCTCGCCTGGGCACGCTTGTATCCTCAGATCAGGCTCAGTTTTCCTGCAGTGAATAGAATTGCAAGCGATCTGGTTGGCGGGCAGACAGCTTTGATTGGTGGCGGCGACTGGACCTTTTCGCAGCCAATTGATCTCGTGATTCCGAAACAACACCACAAGTGTTGGTTTATCTACGATGAGCACTCAGTCGAGTCCTGTATACAATCGCTGTTGCAGAGTCTTCAGACATGGATCTTATCCTTTTTGAATGAATACACTTCTATCGAATCATTGACGATTGCCTATGCAAATAAGGATCCGCGATTTGTGTGGAGTCGAGCCCTCTGTATGTTCGTCACTGCAGCCTTGATTCACGGCGGTCAATTGAAGAAGGCCGCAGAAGTTTTGGAGACGAAATTTGGACGACCAGGAGTGCGATTGCAGTACGGCATGGCTTTTGATTATGTGACCAACCTGGAAGCCAGTGGTAAGTGAGATTTGCACTGCACCAAGATTCATGGGGAAATTTCAGATCCCATGAAACAGACCCCCTCGGATGCCATCAGAGCACGGCGTATCCGCCGGGGTTTGCCCAATCCAGTCTCTTTCAGGAGTCCCAAGTAGATTCAACCAGGAGGAGCTCAGCATTGAGTTCGTGGGCACTGACCAGCATCGCAAGCAATTGACTGCGCTCGTATGGAACGACCGGGGAGAGGTCGTCCTCCGCCGGCAGGTCAGCACCCAGCGGGACAAGGTGCGGGCTTTCCTGGACGATCTCAACGCCCTGACCACGCCGACTCGTAAATCAATATCTCGGTCTGCTGGAGTTGATCGACAGACACGCGCAGTCGGGGAAGATGGGCCGGATCCCGACCGACAAACACTCAATCCTTAAGCAACCGAAGGGTGTTGGAGCGGGCTGGCGAAAGGTGTTGTTCAAGCTTCCACACCAATGGACCGGCCCAAAGGGCCAGCGGTGCCGCCAGCCCGGCCCAGCGGGCCGGGACACGCATCCCAACCACGAGATTCGTCGGCCCAAGGGGCCAACAATTCATTTCGACACCCGGGGGTTCCTCGGAGATCAGCGGCCGGGATCAGGGACATTTGTAGTCGTCACTCAGCCGGGCACCGCCCGGCAGCGACAGGGCCAAGTCGACATTCCTTCTACAACTTGCCGCCAACATCACCGCCTCTTCGAACAACTCGCCGCCCCAGAGGCTTGCTTTACCGCGGAACATGGCCCGTGTCTCGCCGGCCTCCAGGTCCCCCCCGGTCCTCGGTCCCCCTGCCCCCGGCACCCCGGCTCTCCCTCGTTCCCTCGCACTCCGGCCTTTCCCGTGCCATGACGGAATAACCGAATTACGCATGCGGCCATCCCATGGCCGGAGCGTAGACGGCTTCGCTTCCGATCCCCTCCGGCAATCGTTCCCTCAATGTCGCAGACCAATCTGTCCTCCTTCATTTGGTTGGTCGCCGATCTGTTGCGGTGAGATTACAAGCAGTCCGAGTGTGGGCGGGTCATACTGCCGTTGACCGTCCTGTGCCGGCTCGACTGCGTGTCGAGTCCACCAAGTCGGCCGTGCAGGTCGAGAAGGTGAAGCGCTAGGTGGCGAAGATCAATCCCGAGCCGTTCCTGCTGAGGAAATCGGGCCAGGTTTTTTACAACTTCTCCCCCCCGATCTCAAAAGCTAATGGGAGACCAGGACCGCATCGGCGAAAACCTCACCAGCGACATCGAGGCGTTTTCGCCCGCCGTCGGCTGACAGGAGTCTGGAGTTCCCCCCCTGGGATCACCGCAACCGGCTGACCAGCGTCACCACGTTCGACGCCGGCAACACCCGCTTGGGCCGGGTGGAATACACCTACGACTTGTTCGACCGGCGGATCGCGCGCCAGGTCGATGCCGACGGGACTGCGGGCTTCGAGACGACCCAGCGGTTCGTCTACGACGGCGAAGACCTGATCCTGGCGTTCTCAGGAACGACCAACGCCCTCACCAACCGCTACCTCTACGGCCCGGCCACCGACGAGATCCTGGCCGACGAGCAGCTCAGCACCGCCACCACCGGCACCACCGGGACGGTCACCTGGAGCCTCGGCGACCACCTCGGCACCATCCGCGACCTGGTCCAATACACCGCCACCACCGGGACTACCACGGTCGTCAACCACGTCCGCTACGACACCTTCGGCCAGATCGTCAGCCAGACCAACAGCCAGTTCCAACCCTGGTTCGCCTACACCGGCCGGGAATGGGACCCCGCCG
>CAIOTJ010000652.1 GCA_903861195.1 uncultured Planctomycetaceae bacterium
ACTGTGGTGCGGGCATCGGCCAGAGTGGGGGAAAAGGGAATTGTCTCCCCGAGGGCCCGGAACAATTGGGCCACCGCCGGTTGGCCCCCTTGCAGTTCAAAGGCCAGCATGCCTCCGAAACCCGCGGGCATGATTCGCTGGGCAATGGCATGGCTGGCGTGGGTGGGCAAGCCGGGGTAGTAGACCCGGGAGACCCCCGGCAGAGTGGCGAGGAATGGTGCCAGCTCGGCGGCGGTGGCACAAACCCGTTGCATTCGCAGGGCCAGTGTCCGCAAACCCCGTGATGCCAGCCAGCTTTCAAAGGGGTTGCTGTTGACCCCATAGAGGGCTCCCAGCCCCTTGATTTTTCTGATCAGTCCCGACTCTCCCACCATGACCCCCAACATCACATCACCGTGGCCATTGAGGTATTTGGAGCCGCTGTGAAACACCAGGCGGGCCCCCTGTTCGATCGGCCGGACGAGTGAGGGAGTGGCGAAGGTGTTGTCCACCAGCAGGGGCACGTCCCCCAGGACCCCCGCGATCGCCGGGAGATCGGCCACCTCCATCAGCGGATTGGAGACCGTCTCGACAATGGCCAGCCGGGTCTGAGCGGTGAGGGCCCGGGCAAACGCGGAAGGATCGTTGGCATCGACAAACGTGACCCGCACGCCGAACGAACTGGCCAGATGGTTCAGCATCTGCGCGGTCCGGCCATAGAGTACGCGGGCCGCGACCACGTGATCGCCCGATTTCACCAGGGCCAGCAAAGTGGCCGTCATGGCCCCCATGCCACTGGCGAAGACCGCCCCGGACTGCCCCCCTTCGAGGGCCGCCACATCGGCGGCCAGGGCATCGTGGTTGGGATTTCCGTCCCGTGTGTACACATAGCCACTTTCCCGGCCGGCGGTCATCGCTGCCAGTTGTTCGAGTCCGTCGACATCGAACGCGGTGGTGAGAAAGACCGGAGGGGTGCTGGGGCGGGTTTGGAATTCGCGGTACCACCCGCCGCGGGCGGCCCGGGTCTCGGGAGATTCAGGCTGATCCAAGGCAGACAATCCTGGGAGGATGGAAAAAAGTCCCGGCCCTCTCAAAAGGTTCCCAGCCGGGAGAGTTGCCCCTGCCGGGGGAGTTGGCTGAAGGAGGCAGAACCGGGGCGGCGGGTGACCGCCGTCTCTGGGGCGGGCTAGGAGGGGCAATGATACCGAGTTGCGGCGGACGGTGGCCACCAGAGCCAGAAACGCGGGGGCCATTCCGGTGTCTGCCGCCGCGCGGAGGGTCGGGCGACTTGTTTTGCCGACTGGAATACGGGAAAATCTGATGTTATGTCGCGAGAATTGATCACAGACCAGCAAGAATTCGAAGACCTGTGCGGCCACCTGCGCAGCGCCGGTGTGGTGGCATTTGATACCGAATTCCTGTCGGAATTCACCTACCGGCCGCAGCTGTGTCTGCTGCAGTTTGCCACGCCAGACCGGGCCGCCCTGGTGGACCCGTTGTCGGTGGAAGATCTTTCGAGTTGGTGGAAGCTGATGGCTTCCGAAGAAATTCTGACGGTGGTGCACGGAGGGCGGGAGGAGATCCGGTTTTGCCTGCACCATGCGCAGGCGGCGCCAGCCCGATTGTTCGACGTCCAGATTGCGGAGGGATTGCAAAGCCGCAGTTACCCGCTGAGTTATTCGTCCCTGGTGTCGAGGGTGTTGCGGATCCCGGTGCATGGGAAGGAGACCCGGACCGATTGGCGGCGACGCCCGCTGACCGAGCGGCAGATCAGTTATGCCCTCGAAGACGTGCAGCACCTGATCGCGATTTACGAGCGTCAGCAGCAGACCCTGGCGGGGCGGGGCCGGTTGGACTGGGCCCAGACCGAGATCAATCGCTACGTCTCTGAGTTGGCCCAGGAACCCCTGCGAGAGAATTGGCGCAAGCTCCCGGGAATTGTCTCGCTGAACCGCCGCGAATTGGCGGTGGCCCGCGAGGTTTGGCACTGGCGTGAGCAGGAAGCGGCGCTCAGCAACAAGCCCTTCCGCCGCATCCTGCGGGATGACCTGATCATCGAGCTGGCTCGTCGTCAGCCCGGGGACGTCGCCGACCTGCTGGCCACGCGGGACATGAACCGGTCCGATTATCGACGGCTGGCTCCCGCGATGATTGGCGCCATTCAGAAAGGGCTCGCGATCCGGGAAGAACAACTCCCGGCCAACCGCCGCAACGAGAAGGATCAGGACGAGCAACTGCTGGCCCAATTGCTGAACATGGCCCTGGCCAACCGCTGTGCCCAGGAGGAAATTGCCCTGGGACTGGTGGGGACCACCGCCGATCTGCGGCATCTTGTGCGCTGGCACGTCTACAGCGATCATTCGGGGGAGGCCCCCCGACTGACCCAGGGGTGGCGCGCCGAAGTCTGTGGCGACCTGTTGACCGATGTGCTCGACGGGCGCATTGCGCTGCGCGTCAACGACCCCAAAGCCGAATACCCTCTGGTGTTCGAACGTCATCACTCCATCGGAAAGAAGTAAACCCCATCATGGGAATCGGTCTTGACCTGACCGGCGTCGCGCGGGCGCGCCTAGAGACAGACCCCGAGGAATTCTGCCGGGAACTTTGCGAGTGGCTTCCCACCATCACGGGGGAGTTCTTCGAGGGGGCTCACGGCCCTGGCTGCGGACACGACCACGATCATGAGGACGGGGAATGTGGTCATTCCCACGATCTGGGGGCGTCTGAAGATGACGACGATTGCCGGATGGTGCTGGGAACCGTCCAGTTTTTTCCATCGACTGAGGCTCTCTTCATCGAAACGGGTCCCGGGGGTCTGCTGAGACTGTCGACCAAGACCTCGATTCTGGGCCCTGGTTATCACCGCTGGTTGTGCGGGATCCTCGGAAAACTCGGCGAAGAATTCGACGTCGAATGGAAGCAATTCGACGAAGAGGGGAATGTGGGGGATGAGACCGGGTACTTCTTCTACCAGGACACGGCCCGGGTCGACCACGAGATGCTGGTCTGGCTGAAGTTGGCCTGCGAGGCGCTGCTGCAGTATCAGGAGCGGGGTTACGAGGGCCTGGGACTGAGCATGCCGATCAGTCCGCAATTCCTCGATTTTGGTCCCGTCCTCACCGTCTTGGGCCCCCGCTCGACCGAGTGGCTGCAGCAGGTGATCAACGACCCTGCACGCGGCAAGGACATCTTCCCCTGGTGGCACGATGAGCCGCTGGCGCTTGTGTTCCGGAACCGAGCGTTGTGCCGGATGTGGGATGCCGTCTGCTGGCGGACCCCTCTGGATGAACAGGAGGCCGAACTGCTCAGTTCCGTCCACAACGATCTCTGCCAGGCGTACGAACTCGATCCCTCGGTCTCCCTGCCGTGGTTCGAATGGAACGAGATTGTCGGGTTCCTCGATGAAGAGCATGAACTCGAGATTGAAGACAACCTGCGGCAGACGCTGAATGAATTCGCGATCGCGCACGAGAAAGAGCCCCGTATTGGGTACCGTCGGGGAAATCTCCGGACGCGGACTTCGGGAGGATGGTCGGTGGTGGTCCCGGGTTCCTTCCAGGAACTGATCGACGACGAAGGGAACTGGGGATCGCAAGACGACCTGCGCCAGGTGTGGGTCAGTTCGATTTCGATTGTCGACAAGTTCGATCAGCCGATTCCCGCCGAGGATCTGCTGGCGTCCGATGAATTGATCGAAGACGAGGAAGATCCCTCGACGTACGGCCCCGAGGTTCCCTTCGGTCCGGATGAGCAGATCATCGGTACGGCCCGGATCCGCCAGGAAACCGATGCTGAGACGCCCCACTGGCAACTGAGCGGAAAGTGTGCGGTGGCGGGCGAAATCGCGATCACCACGATCCTGTACCAGAACAAGTCGGACGAGGAGTGGGCCATCGCGACCTGGCGCTCGCTGCAAGTCCAGCGGGAAGACACGGACGACGACGCCTGACAGCGTCGCTCGCCCTCGTTCGTGAATTCACGCGGCCCCCTGCGGTGTTTTTTGGGGGGGCCGTGGCCCCGTTTGATGAATCGGGTGCGCCACACCTGCTCCCTCTCCTTTACGGGTTGCGCCCGGTAAAACGGGTTGTGCCCGGACTTCCCGGCGGGATCACCGCGTGGCGACGTTTTTCGACGTGGCGACGTTTTTCGAACCGGGCCGGATCCAGAA
>CAIOTJ010000653.1 GCA_903861195.1 uncultured Planctomycetaceae bacterium
AACCCTTCAATTGTGTTTCCTTATTCCTCAAGAGACTTACGCCTCCCAAGGCTTCTGTTCCCACGAAGAGCTTGCCGCTGGCATCGGGCACTTTTCTGAATCACAGAAATTGCTCCGAAGCTAGCGCCACATCACGTGACGCCTACTTCTCAGGGCTCTCCAACCAAATTGCCAAAGAACAACACTCAGCAAATTCACCCACAGACCCAGCGGGACCGCGGCAGCTTCTGCCAAGCCACCCTTATGGGATATCAGCCGAAACAGGCATCGCCCATCTCAACTCTGACTTATCCCGAATCGTCCCAGTGACGAATTATCGACACCAGACGGATACTGCCGACAGGCGACAGAGGGTAAACGCGAAAAAGACGAACAAACAACAGCTCTCGGCCCCTTGAGGGTCGACTTCTGTCGTTTCCCGTCTGCGTTGGTCCCATAGTATTGGGCTTTGGGGCGGAGGTCAACACCAGAGGGAAAGAATTTCAGAAATTTCCTGGGAACCCCCCGACGCCCTTCCTGGTCTCTCTGGCACCCCTTCCCGACCGCCACCCCTCCGCCCCCGCTTCCACCCTCCGTTGCCCCCCCGCCAATTTCATCGATACCATCCCCGCCATGAGCCATCGCATCCTCGTCACTGCCGCCCTGCCCTACGCCAACGGCCATATCCACATCGGCCATCTGGTCGAGTACATCCAGACCGATATCTGGGTCCGGTTCCAGAAACTCCGCGGGCGGCGCTGCCTGTTTCTCTGTGCCGACGATACCCACGGCACCGCCATCATGATTCGCGCCCGCCAGGAGGGCCGCTCCGAAGAGGCCCTGATCGCCGACATGCGGCACGCCCATCTCCGCGATTTCGGCTCTTTTGATGTCGAGTTCGACAACTACGGCAGCACCAACAGCCCCGCGAACCTCGCCCTTTGCCGGCAGATCTGGGAAGGGTTGCGGCAGGCCAACCTCATCGTCGAAGAAGAAGTCACCCAGCTCTTCGACGTCGAGGCGGGCACCTTCCTCGCCGACCGCTTCGTCAAAGGAACCTGCCCCCGCTGTGCCGCCCCCAATCAATACGGCGACAACTGCGACAAATGCGGAGCGACCTACAGCCCCACCGACCTCAAGGATCCGGTCAGCACGCTGTCGGGCAGCCGGCCCGAACTGCGCTCCGCCCGCCATCTCTTCGTGCGGATCGAGTCGCTGCACGACTTCCTGAATGACTGGACCCAGTCGGGCAACCACCTGCAGCCCGAAGTCGCCAACTATCTCAAGGGGCACTTCCTGGGGGAACCGCTGCGCGATTGGGATGTTTCCCGCCCGGCCCCCTACTTCGGCTTTCCCATTCCCGACAGTCCGGGGAACTTCTGGTATGTCTGGTTCGACGCACCCATTGGCTATCTCGCCAGTCTGGCCGAGTGGTGCGCCCGGCACAACGAATCGTTCGACGACTGGTGGCCCCGCGGAGCCGACGCCCCGTCGCGGGGAGCCGAAATCCACCACTTCATCGGCAAAGACATCACCTACTTCCACACGCTGTTCTGGCCGGCCATGTTGAAGGCGGCCGGTTTCAAGCTGCCGCATCAGGTGCACATTCATGGCTTTCTCACTGTCGATGGTGAGAAGATGTCGAAGTCAAAGGGGACGTTCATCCGGGGGGAGGTCTACGCCCGCCACCTCGACCCGTCATACCTGCGCTACTACTACGCCTCGAAGCTGACCAGCAAACTCGACGACCTCGACCTGAATCTGCAAGAGTTCATCGACAAGGTGAACTCCGACCTGGTGGGCAAGGTGGTCAACCTGGCCAGCCGGTCGGCGGGGTTTGTCCAAACCACCGGCCTCGCGGCCCAGTATCCCGACGATGGCGGACTGTTCGCCCAGGCCGCGGCCGAGGGGGAGGCGATCGCGGCGGCTTACGAACATCGCGATTTCAACACCGCCATGCGGCTGATCATGGGGCTGGCCGACCGGGCGAACCGCTACATCGACGAACAGGCCCCCTGGACGCTGCGCAAAGATCCCACGCAGGCCGAGCGGCTGCAGCAGATCTGCACGGTGACGCTCAACCTGTTCCGGCAGCTGGCGATTTTTCTGGCCCCGGTGCTGCCCCGGCTGGCCCGCCAGGCGGGAGAGCTGCTGCACGCCCCCATCCAGCACTGGTCCGATGCGCAGACCCCACTGACCGGCACTGCCGTTGGAAAGTTCCAGCACATGCTGAAACGGGTCGATCCCGATCTGGTGCAGAAGATGCTCGCCGACAGCCGGGACGAAGCCGCGGCCGCGGCCCCCCCCGCAACGCCTGCGGCGGCCAGCACCACCGATGGCCCTGAAGCGCTGGCGGCCGAACCGCTGACCCCCACTTGCAGCTTTGATGACTTTGCGAAAGTCGATCTGCGCGTGGCCCGGGTGCTGGCGGCCGAAGAGGTCAAAGACTCGAACAAGCTGTTGCGGCTGACCCTGGGGCTGGGAGGGGAGGAACGCCGGAACGTGTTCGCCGGGATCAAGGGAGTCTACGAGCCCGCCGCGCTGGTGGGCCGGCTGGTGATCCTGTGCGCCAACCTCGCCCCGCGGAAGATGAAATTCGGCCTCAGCGAGGGGATGGTCCTGGCCGCCGGTCCCGGGGGCAAAGACATCTTCCTGCTCTCCCCCGACAGCGGTGCCGTCCCCGGACAACGGGTCCACTGACCGATCCATCGATCCGGGAGGCCACTCGGGAACCGGCCGCAGGCGACGCCGCAGCGCCCCGCGCCCCGGGATCTGATCGCGAAGCCTCCCCATCCAAACGAACAGCCCCGGTCGATCGTTCCGATCGACCGGGGCTGTGTTGTTGAATGTCAGAGACAGGCTGCGCAGAAACGACGTGTCGCTGAAGCCTGGAAAAGCGCTCGAATTACTTCACGCGGACCAGCTTCATGATACGTCCCGAGACGTTCCAGTCCTGCACGTAGAGATTGCCGGCTTTGTCCCAATAGGAACCATGGGTTCCACTGAAGATCCCTTCCTTCCACTGCTCTTGGGGCACGTTGAAGTTCACGCGGGTGGCGGGGTCGGAGTTGTGTCCCAGGACGGCCATGATGGTGTTGCTCTTGTCGAGAATCACGAGCCGGCCGTGGAGATCGGGCACCGAGACATAATCTCCCTGGACGGCGGCCGAGGTGGGCATGCCCAGGCCGGTGATCACTTCGTCGATGAATTCCCCTTCGAGCGAGTAATGCACCAACCGTCCCTTGGGCTCATGGTTGCGGTCGCAGACCAGCAGCCGCGGGGGATCGTAGCGGGTGTCGAGCACCATGCCGTGGGCGGTGTTGAACTCTTTCAACCCGTTCCCCTTCACACCGAAGTGCTTGAGGTACTTGCCGGTCTTGTCGAACTTGAAGATGTGGTTGCTGGCGTAGCCGTCGGAGAGAAAGATGTCGCCATTGGGGGCGACCGAGATGGCGGTGGGGGAGAACGCCTTCAACTCGAGGCCCGACTCTTTGGGGAACGGCAGCTTGAGGACGATGTCGCCGGTCTCGGAGTGGAACTTGATTCCCTCGGCATTGGCGTTGCGGGCCCCGTAGATGAATTCCACGCCGTCTTCGTCGCGGATCTTCATGTCATGAATGTTGGAGTACTTCTCTCCCAGGAACCGGCGGATGACCTGTCCCTCGGGGTTGAAGACGAAGACCCCCATGTTGGCGCTGGTGTAGATGTTTCCCGCCTTGTCGATCACGACTCCGCCGTGGGTCGGGCCGATCTGCGACTTGCCATCGGGGCCCAGTCCCCATCCGGGAACGGTGTCGAAAGTCATGAGGCCCGCCCCCATGCGGACAGGAGCCACCTTCTCGGCGGCGGCCAGGGGAGCGGCGAGCCCGCCGATCAGGGCCAGGGTCACCACGCACAGGAAACGTTTCAGCATCGTCGAACTCCAGACAAGCGAGCACAACCCGCAGGCCGCCCGCCCGTGCGGCCGACCCATTGGGAACCGAGCCGATTATCGACCCCACCGACGCGAGATTCAACCGCCAGATTCGGGATCTGGGACGAGGTACCAGACCCCGAGCCGTTTCACACCGGGATCGGCCCATTGTTTGATTTCCGCCTGGGGTTCATTTCCTCTCGTCGAGCTGCTGCTGGGCCTGGGCGACCAGCGGGGCCAGTTCCTGATTGTCTCCATACAGCCGGATGATGCTCTGCCACAGCTCGCGGGCGGCGAGGGTGTTGCCATCCCGCCGCAGTCCGTCGGCCCGCTCCAGTGCTCCGCGGACCAGTTCGAGGCGGTCGGTATGGCCAGTTCCGCTGTTTTGAATGGCGGCGATCTGCCGGCGGGCCAGATTCACAAACACCCGCGCCTTGTCGTCTGCCTGCAGCAAGGTCACCAGCGCCTGATAGCGTTCGAGGGCGCTCACCTGATCGCCAAACTGCTCATACTGGCGGGCCCGGGCATACAGCCGCTCCCCCTCCGAGTCGAACTCGCGGCCCAGCTTCAGCTTGAACTTCAGCTTCTCTTCGGTTTTGTGCATCTCGATGCGGTCTTCCCAAGCCTGCACGTCGGCCAGATGGGAAGACTGCGGAAACCGCCGCCGCAGGGGCTGCAGGAACTCACGCTGGGCCCGATCCCACTGCAGAGGATCGTCCGATTCCAGCATCACCCTGGCCCGCTCGAAGAGCTGCTGCTCGGACAAGGGCCACAACGCCCAGGCCAATCCGCACACCATCACCGCCAACATCGCCGCCAGGAACGGAGTCCGTTCGTAGAACGGTTTCCCGGTCTCTTTCGAACGGCGCTTCTTCCGGGGTTTGAGCAGGCTGCGGACCGGTTGGGGGTCGGCGCTCAGGTGCAGTGCCGAGGGGCCGCCCGTGGCCAGATGCTTGCTGACCCCCGCCTGCTCGGCCACCTTCTGCTGGATCTCGTGCAACGCCACGATCACCGCCGAAGCGTCGCGCGGGCGTTTCTCGGGGTCCTTCTCCAGACATTGCAGAACCAGTGTGTCGAGAAACAGCGGACAGTCGAGAGCCATCGAACTGGGGCGGGACGGCTGCTTCTCGATGTGGGCATACATCACCTCGGGGGGGCTGGAACCCTCGAAGGGAGGTTTGCCAGTCAACAGTTCGAACAGCACACAACCCAGGGAATACAGATCGGTCCGGGGAGAAGCGGGTGGATAGCCCCGCACCTGCTCGGGGGCCATATAGGCGAACGTCCCGACGGTCCGTCCGGTGGCGGTCAATCCGGTCTGCTCGCTGTCGCGGGCGATGCCAAAGTCTCCCAGCTTGATCTTGCCGCTCTGGGAGCGCATGAGGTTCGACGGCTTCAGATCGCGATGGATGATCCCGGCCTGATGGGCGCACTCGAGAGCCGAGGCGACCGCCAGCCCGATCTGCACCACCTCCTGCCAGGGGAACGGCCCCCGGCGTTTCAACTCGGCCGAGAGGGTCCCCTGCGTCATCAACTGCATGGCGATCCAGCGCTGCCCGCCAATCTGACCACCCCCAAAACAGGGAATGATGTGCGGATGCTTCAGCCGGCGCAAAATCTCGGCTTCGCGCTCGAACCGGGCCACCAACCGGGGCTCTTCGTGCGCCTCCGCCGGCAGCAGCTTGAGGGCAATCTCCCGGTTCTCTTTCGTGTACACCGCCCGGTACACAACCGCCATGCCCCCCGTCCCCAGCTTTCCCTTCAGCACAAAGGGACCCAGCTTCCGCTCGGAATTCTGCGATGACTCGGATGCTGACGGGCCAGCCGGATCCGCCATTGGGAATTCTCGAAGAGGGGGAAGTTCCACGCGATTGTCCCCGTCCCCGGGCCATGAATCAACCCAGGACCAGCGCGCCCGCCGACGGTTTCTCGTAGAATCGCGGCGAGGTTGCCCCTCGGTCCTTCCGTCGTTTCGGCTGTCGCTTCCCTTGCCGCAATCCGCCCCGCCCCCCCCTCGCCTTCATCCGCTTCCACCCCTCGCCAGAGGCTGGGCTCCCCTGGCCCCCGGAGCGGCTCTCGGCCTGCTTTGGGCGGCGGGGGCCTGGCTGCACTTCAGCCGGCTCCCCCTCCGCCGGACCGATCTGTGGGGACACCTCGCTTACGGCCGCTGGATCGCCTCGCACGGCATCCCCCCCGTGGAGCCACTGCTGCCCGAAGTCCAGGCTGGCCCCTACGTCGACTCGGCCTGGCTGTCTCAGTGGATTGGGTTCCGGCTGTACGAAACCGGGGGGCTCGCCACCCTGCCCCCCCTGCATGCGGGCCTCGTGGTGCTGACGGGCGGATTGCTGGCGTGGACCGGGTTTCGACTCACCCGTTCGTGGTGGGCGGGAACCGCGGCGGCTCTGTTCTGGTTCGGCACCACCTGGTTCCAGCTGCAGGTCATTCGCCCCCAACTGGGGGGGAGCCTGTGCGCGGCCCTGTCTCTGGCCTGGCTCTGTCGGCGGAATCCCTCCCGGACCGGCAGCGCCGCACTGGTCTCCCTCGCCGGCATCTTCGTGCTGTGGGCCAACCTCCACGGTTCATTCGTGATGGGGTGGCTGTGGCTGCTGGTTGCGACGGGCTCTGCCTGGTGGAGCCTCTGGCGGACCTCTCCCGTCGGCAATTCCTTCCCAACCTGCCAGCGGCCTCAGACCGAACGGCGGGCCCGTCACCTGCTGTGGGGATTGGTGGTGGCGCAGGCTGCCGTCTGGATCAATCCGTACGGCGGGCAACTTCCCGCCGCGGTTCTCGACATCGCGGGAAACGCCAACCTGCGTGACCTGAGTGAATGGCAGCCGCTGCGGCTGTCGACCACGCAGGGACGGGTGTTCCTGGGGAGTCTTACGCTGCTGGCCGTGACGGGACTGGGGCGAGCGCTGGGGGAATGGCGTCGCGGACACTCCGCCTCCCGCTGGTTTCGGTCGACCCCCGTGTGGCTCGTCCTCTGCGGACTGCTGCTGGCGGGCGCGACCCTGCGATCGGCCCGGTTCATCGTGTGGTGGGGTCCCCTCGGCGGGCTGTGGCTGGCCACTCTGCTGCCGCGAAGAACCGGGCCCTCGTGGTCGGCCGGCTGGTGGCGCCCCCGCCTCGTGTGGTGGCTGCCCGCCGCGCTGGCGTGGGGCATGGCCGTCGGGCGCTGTCCGTTGGGAACCTGGTGGCGCACCGGGCAGACCGTGCCGCTGGAACGAATGGTCGACCCGCAGACCCCGCTGGCCCTGGGGGAGTTTCTGCACGCGCAAACCCCGGCCGGCCGGCTGCTCTGCCCCATTGAGTGGGGAGACTACCTGCAGTGGCGCATGCCGCAGTCGGAACAGCACCCGATTCTCTTCGGCTCGCACGTCCACCTGCTGCCCACCAGCCTGTGGCGCGATTATCTCACCGTCGTGGGGCGGAAGGACGACTGGCCCGCGGTGCTCGAACGGCTGCAGATCGAGACCGTGGTGCTCGACCACGCCGGCCGGTCGAAACTGATGGCCGAACTCGACCGACAGCCAGGCTGGGGGCGAATTTACACCGACGAACTGGGGGCGGTCTGGCGCCGCGTGCGGGTGTCCCCTACCCGCTGAGCGGCTCAAGGGGCGTTGCCTGGGAAGGTTCCCATCGGGCGCAAAAAAAAACCGCGGCTGCCTGAACAGCAGCCGCGGTGATCGACCGGGTCTCGAACGCGCCCGCGGTTACAGGCCGGCGGCGATCTTCACCAGACGGCCGGGAGCGGTCTTGCTTCCCTCGGCGGCGGTGCCGAACTCGGTGATGTAGAGGTTCCCCTCTTTGTCGAACGCCATGGCCGTGGGCTTGTCGAGCGACACGATCTTCTCGGCCTTCACGCCGCTGTCGGTGACATCGAGACGGAACAGACCGCCGTTCTTGGTGTCGACCCACGAGTAATCGACGGCATAGAGCTTGCCGGTCTTGGGGCTGTAGGCCAGCCCGGCGATGTCGTTGAGCCCGGTGGCGTGGTTCTTGATGAGCTTGCCGGTCTCGGGATCGTAGAAGCTGAGCTGGCTGTCGCCGGCCATGTTCACCTCACCCATCTGCCCGACCACCAATTGCTTGCCATCGGGAGACATGGTGATGCCGACGGGGGCGTCGACATTCACCAGCGGCTTGGTGGCGATGAAGGGGACCAGCTTGCCCGGCTTGCCGTCGACGATGTCGGCCTTGAGGACCCAGCCTTTGGTGTCATCGCCATTGGCGGTGATATAGAAGGCCTTGGGTCCGACGGCGATCGCGTAGAAATTCCCTTCCCCCTTGGCCGAGGCCTCGCCCGGGCCGATGGGGCCGAGCTTGAACGCCGCATTGTCGGCGGCGGTGGGCTGGGCGGGAGGATTGGCGCCAATCTTGAAAACGCGCACCAGTTCGGCGGCGTCGGCCAGGCTGCCGTCGCCGACGATCAGGTGTTCGTCACCCAGCAGGGCCACGCCGAGGGGTCCGATGTCGTACTTGGGTCCCTTGCCATAGACGTCGGTCTTGAAGGCGTCGACCTCGACGAACGACTTGGCGGGAGTGGTGGGGGCGACCCGCAGCACGGCGGGATGAGTGGCGACGAACAGGTGGCCCGTCTTGGCATGAATTGCCACGCCGCTGGGGTTGTCGAGCCCCTCGAGCACGGGAACCGCCTTGACCTGGGCGAAAGCGGAGACGGTCGACAGGCCGGTCAGCAGCAACGCGCCGGCAGAGGGAACAAGACGTCGCATGGAAGGCTCTCGGAGGTGAATGAAGGAAATGATCGTCGGGGCGGAACCACCGCGGGACCGCACGCCAGATTGGCCAGACGCTCTGACCAGATGGTCGGGACAAATGGATCCGCAACACACCGGCACGGCCGACCTGGCGGCCCCCAGCCGGCGCGGCCGGACTTCGCCTAGGGAAGCTTCGGCGGGGCGTGATCCTGGGTGGCCGGGCTGGTCAGCCCTTCGTCCAGGAACTTGACCAGGGCGGCCTTCTCGGCGGCGGTCAACTTGAGGGGGAACAGTTCTTCGTCGAGCCAGGGGTTGGCGTGGCCTCCCTTGTCGTAGTGTTCGACCACTTCGGCCAGGGTCTTCAGGCTGCCGTCATGCATGTAGGGAGCCGACCGGGCCACGTCGCGCACGGTGGGGGTCTTGAAGCTGCCCCGATCTCCCTCGAGCTGGCTGATCGCCTCGCGCCCCACGTCGGGCTCGGGCTTGTCCATGCCGATGCCGATGTTGTGGAAAGCGTTGTCGGTGAAGTTCGGGCCGGCATGGCACGCCGCGCAGTTCGCCTTGCCGAAGAACAGTTTCATCCCTTCGCGGGCCTGTTCCGACAGCGCCTCGACCTCTCCCTGCTGGAAGCGATCGTACGGAGAGTTCCCCGAGAGGACGGTCCGTTCGTAACTGGCGATCGCCTTGGCCACTTCGCTGGCGCGGATTTCAGCCACCCCAAACACCTGCTGAAACTGCGTCTTGTACCCGGCAATGGCGTTGAGCCGTTTCTCCATTTCGGGCAGGGGCAAGCCCATCTCAATCGGGTTGGCGATCGGGCCGAGGGCCTGCTGCTCGAGAGTGCCCGCCCGGCCATCCCAGAACTGGAAGGTCTGGTAGGCGGCGTTCAGCACGGTGGGCGAATTGCGCCCCCCCTTCTGCCCCTTGATGCCCGTGGCGAACTGCTCGCCATTGCTGAACCCCTTGGCGGGGTTGTGGCAGTCGGCACACGACACCGTATTGTCGGCCGAGAGACGCCGGTCGAAATACAACTGCTTCCCCAAGGCAATCTTGGCCGGGGTCTGGGGATTGTCTTTGGGGGCGACCACCGCGGGCAGCCCCAGCGGATGACCCGACTGGGCATCGGCTCCCTGCGTTGGGACCTGGCCTGGAAGCAAAACCAAAGTCAACAGGGCGGGAACGGCCAGCTTGAGGTGCCGGCCGGGGGGGCGGGAAGAGACGCCGGCTTCCGGCAACAGGCCGGGAACCACGCGGGAACACTGGGGCATGGTTGCGGTCTCGGGGGGAAACGACTAGGAACAGATGGTCGGTTGTCATCTTAGAAGGCCGGGGGTGAACTGCAAGCGACCTTCCCCGCCCCCCCCCGGCCCGACTCTGCCACTTCGCCCCCCCCCGACAGGAAAGAGCCCGAACTGTGTCTCGGCTGAAGATTGCCCAAGTCTTGCGGAATGGTCCCGTCGGCTCGGTGATTGATGTGCGTGGCTGGGTGCGCACCCGGCGGGAGTCGAAACAGGGATTCGCGTTTGTTGAGCTCAACGACGGCAGCTGCTTCGCCAACCTGCAGATCGTCGTCGACCAGTCGATCGAGGGGTACGACACCCTGCTGAAGCAACTGACCACCGGGTCGAGCATTCGGGTCGAGGGGGAACTGAAGGCCTCTCCCGCCAAGGGACAGGCGGTTGAGGTCCACGCCCGCAGCGTCCACGTCTATGGCAGCGCCGATGCCGAAAAGTATCCCCTGCAGAAGAAGGGGCACAGCTACGAGTTCCTGCGCGACATCGCCCATCTGCGCCCCCGCACCAACACCTTCGGGGCGATGGCCCGGGTGCGAAACGTCGTCTGTGCGGCCATCCACGAGTTCTATCAGTCGCGCGGCTTCCTCTACGTTCACACCCCCATCATCACCACCAGCGACTGCGAGGGGGCCGGGCAGATGTTCCAGGTCACCACGCTCGACCTGGCCCGGCTGGCCCAGTCGCGCGGCGAAGTCGACTTCACCCAGGATTTCTTCGGCAAGCGGGCCTCGTTGACCGTCAGTGGGCAGCTCGAGGCCGAGACCTTCGCCTGCGGGCTGGGAGACGTCTACACCTTCGGGCCCACCTTCCGGGCCGAGAATTCGAACACCGCCCGGCACCTCGCCGAGTTCTGGATGGTCGAACCCGAGATGGCCTTCTGCGAGCTGGAAGACAACATGCAGCTCGCCCAGGAGTTCATCCAGTTCGTGCTGCGGCAAGCGCTCGAACGGTGCGGCGACGACATGAAGTTCTTCGCCGACCGGGTCGACAAGACGGTCATTACCACCGCCGAGAACATCGTCAACAACCAGTTCGTGCGGGTGTCGTACACCGAGGCGATCGAGTTGCTGCAGAAGTCGGGGCAGACGTTCGAATACCCGGTCGAATGGGGACTCGATCTGCAGTCGGAGCATGAACGCTGGCTGACCGAGCAGAAATTCGGCTGCCCGGTGATCCTCTACAACTACCCACGCTCGTTCAAGCCGTTCTACATGCGGTGCAACGAAGACGGCAAGACGGTGCGGGCGATGGATGTGCTGGTGCCGCGGGCGGGAGAAATCATCGGCGGCAGCCAGCGCGAAGAACGCCTCGACATGCTGCTGCACCGCATGACGGAATGCGGACTGAATCCCGAAGAGTATTGGTGGTACATCGACCTGCGGCGGTACGGCACAGTGCCGCACGCCGGGTTCGGCCTGGGCCTCGAACGGGTCCTGCTGCTATTGACCGGCATGACGAACATCCGCGACGTCATCCCCTTCCCGCGCACGCCCAAACACGCCGAGTTCTA
>CAIOTJ010000654.1 GCA_903861195.1 uncultured Planctomycetaceae bacterium
CGTCATCCAGCAGCGGAACGGACCAAACCTCCGAATCTTGGGTCCCCATGCTCAACTCGGCGATGCGTTCCAGCGCATACTCCGCCAACCCAACGGCATCGGCGGCGTGCTTCTCTTCGAGCACATGGCGCAGCAGGCTGCCGATGGGGGCCACCTGATTCCCGATGGCGTCCGACTCCCGCCACGTCGCCACGGCCGGCGGTTCGGTCAGGCAACGAATGGCCTCGCGGACGGGATCTGGTTTCCATCCGTCGCCAGCCCCACATTCCCAGGCGGCAGTCAAGGCCACCAGAAGCGGACGATGCGCAAATCCGGCCTCAACCAACCACTCCACCAACTGGGGTACCGGTTGCTGGCCCAACCACGCTCGGAAGCGCTGGATATACTCTATGTCCTCGATCATGAACGTTTCAAAACGAACCATCGTCCTGGCGAGCCGATTTGGGGCAGCACTGACTGGCCATCCAGTGACGCCAAATAAGCCTAAGAATACTGCCCGCCTCGGCCATCCAATACGTCGTCCGCCGCGGATGTCGGGCTGGGGAGTTCCGAGGGCGGACGCAGCGGAGGAGCCGGTAGAATCAATTCGTTGGCACCCAGTTCGCGCAGGAGCCAATCCATGTCGCCGGAGGTGCCCTGCCGGAGGTTCTCCTCGTCAAAAGAGCGCACCTGTCCCTTCAACAGGCGCAGCAGGGCCGGACGGTGCTTCGGGTCGGTGGCGGCCTGGCGTGGTGTCAGTCCGCCCAGCGCTGGAACGGCTACATCGGGATAAATCCGCAAGAATTCTTCACGGGCAGCAGCAGCAATCTGGGCGGGCGAATTCTCCGTGTCGACGATGCGGGTGGTGGTGAGTTCGATCTGCGTGGGTTGCAACCGCAGCCCGGGCGGCACCAAGGCCAACTGCTCTTGGGAAACAGGCCGAGCGATGCCGGCCGCCACGTCGTCGAAGCGTTCGCCCGCGAATTCAACCCGATCGCCCATGTGAGACTCGAACGCACGACGCAACCGGGCGAAGCGTTCGCCGCCGTTGGCCTCCAGGCGCCAGCGGCCGTCGCCGACGAGCAGTCTGCCGAGAATACTATTGGCGATCTTGCCTTCGGCCGGAGCATCCAGACAGTCGAGCGCATCGAGGAATCCCTCCTTGAACTCCCCGTCGGTGAGTTCTCCCGGCTCCCATTCGATCAACTGGATCAGATGCTCGAAGCACAGGGCCAGAGGTCGTCGCAGGTTGTAAACGGCTACGCCACGGCGGGCATCCACCGAAGAAAGCATGTCGTAATGGAGCACCGCATGGATGGCGTTGATCGATGCCTGCACGCGGACGAAGTTCAATGCGAGCCACCCGAGCAACTCCGGCCCGGACTCCGGTCCGCCCAGATGGCGGGAGATCTCCCTCACCACCGCGTCGGGATCCAGATCGACGATTTCTGGAACGGTGATCGCGACTCCCCAGAACCGCTGAAAGTGTGGCAATTCGTATCGCCAGGCCAGCACGGTGGTGTAGCGCACCGCCATGCGGGCCAACGAACGGTCTATGATAAGGAAACGGCCCGCTTCCGGCGCCATCAGATCCACGGCCTCGATACGCTCGTGGTCGATGACCCTATGCACCTCCAGCAGCGTCACCCGCATCCCGCATCTGGATCGCAGCAGGGCCTGCTGATCGTTGCTCAACCCGTGGTCTCGCGATTCCAAGAAGCGTTCGCCGGCCGAGAGTCCCGCATCGTTGCGCTCATGGAAAAGCCGGACGGCTATGAATGAGTGGAGTGCAACCGGGTCGCCGGAAGCATGTAACCGGGACAACTGCTGAAGCAGCGCCTGTGGTTTTGCGGCGATGGAATGCAGCCAGTCCAAGCATTCACGGTCGAGCTTCGATTCGATCTCCATCAACCGCTCGTAATTGGCCAATGCGAACGGATTGAATGGGCAGTCCGCGGGGCACACGAACAAGCGATTCCGGCTCGAACCGCATTCCGACGACGCAATGATCTCACCCTTCGCAGGACAAGGACGTTTTCCAAACTGCTTGCTCATCGATGTTCATCAGCCTGAGGCAACCTGAACGAATCGACGAGACCGAACGTGTCAAAGGAGCGGGATACGGCTGTCGATAATCCAAGTGGGTGCCCCAACGGGGCACGGCATACCAGCCCGGGGTGCAACCCCGGGTATGGGTGTGAGGAAGGATGGCGTTCTGTAGGAACGCCGCATAGGGCCCACGTCGGTGGGCGATCTGGTAATATGTGTTCAACGACAATTATTCTTCCCCTGGGGAAAAATAATCGTCGTCGATGAAAGGTTCGGTCGGGGC
>CAIOTJ010000655.1 GCA_903861195.1 uncultured Planctomycetaceae bacterium
GCCAATCGCATCTGGGGATCACCACTGCCGGTCAAGGGGACCGCCCCTGACGGCGCAGCGGTCTCCGGGTCCCAATTCGGATTCTGCTGTACTCTCTGCCAGATCTCTCGCTGCAGTTGGGTGGTTGCTTCGGAAACTTCCCGCTCGAACCACGGTCGGTCTTCGGGAACTTCCAATTGCCCCGCCAACGCCAGCAGGCTCGGCCAGCAGCGGTAGATCATCTCGGTCGATCGAATGACCGTGGTGCCGTCGCCCCCCGTCAGCAGGCGCTCCATGAGAGTGACGTACTTTTCGGGAGAGCAGATCACTTCTCTGCAATCTGCAGACGAGAGTCGATCGATACATGGCACACCGGCCGCAAATCGCCAGACGGGATGCCACAGGTGTGTCTGCTCGTCCGCCTCGAGGTGCAACCGCGGGCCGGTCGTGAACCAACTGACATCGTCGAGTGCGGCGTCACCCTGTCCCTCGCGGGGGCCGGCATGGCGGGTCAGCCAGACCGCTGCGAAGAAATCCTGCAGCGTCTGGTCATTCCACCGCAGATCCCCCGGATCGCGCCGGTCGATCACCGCATGGTCCACCAGACAGTTCAGCTTCCACAGTTTCTGCACTTGCGCGGTCAGGTCGTCCAGAGTGTTGGGCAATTCGTGGGCGTCCAGATGCTCTCCACGAGCCCAAATGATCTCCTTGAGAAACCGCTGCCGCTGGGCGGCCGGCACCGCCACCCGGTAGCCCTGGCGATACATCTCCATCGCCAACAGGGCCAACAAGCGGACGAGCCGCTCAAGTGTCCAGTCGCCGGGCTGGTCCTGAATGCCAGTCTCGATCAACGGTCGGAGCGACTCCCAATACACGTCACTGGCTGTTCGCAATTTCCGCAGGTCGTTCCACGGCAGTCGGCGCAGTCGCTCCAGAAAGCGGGGAACCTGCAGCAGGTCGGCCTCGATCAATCGCAGGGCGTTGTAGCGCGACTCGGGTTCACCATGGTCCAAAAAAAACCGGGCCTGGGAATCGTTGAACTCGGGGACCTGGAAGAACCTCCAGGGGGGATCGCGATGCGCGAGCAGGTGATCGTTTCCCTGGGTGTTTCCCAGGCCCCCCAGGTGCTGGATGGCATAGGGGCGCCCGGCGATCACGCAGCGCAGCCGGGGATGCCGGTCCAGCAGTTTGGTCAACTGGCGGACGCGGTGTCGGGCTTCACCGTCGTCGGCAAAGGAATTCTGGTCGAACGCATCGACCAGCAGCATGAGCCGGTCGTGCCGGAGGGCCGTCTCCAGCAGTCGCCGCAGGCTTTGATCATTGAGCGACGCCGGCATTCCCCGTTCTGGGCCGGCCGCCAGTGCCTTGTCGAGTTCATCGCGCAGTCGTTCCACCAGCAACGGCAAGTCGCGATCACGTGGTTGCTTCGCAAGAAAGTGATTCACATCGGTTGGCAGATCCTTCGCCTCGATGAAGACCGCGAGGTTTCCCGGGGTCTGGTGCCACAAGAACTGTGCCTGGCGGAGGGCGGTGGTCTTGCCAATACCCCCCTCGATGGTGAGGCAGAGGCGCCTGAGGGAGGGGTCGCGGAGCACCGTCGCCCGGTCTTTGACCAAATGCCAGCCAGGGGTTTTTTCGCTCGTTGCCGTTTTGGTTGTCGAACGACGGGACTCTGGTTGTTTGGTGGGTGTTTGTGGTGTCCCGTCAGCCCCGAAACGTGACTGCCGCAGGTCAAGGAAAAAATCACGCTCCTGTCCAGACGCACAGAGCAGCTCAAACAGCCCGTGGTCGTGGATGAAGGGAACGGGAGTTTTGGGAGACGAACTCATGGACGAGTGGAGAGCAGTAGGGGCGGGTCTGGCCTCGGCAGTTGAGTACCGGGCACGCCGGCTTCAACTGCCGGAGCATACCATCCCGGGGACGCCAGTTCATCATCCGCAGGGCACCTGTCTGGGCGAGTCGCTCCAGAGGCCGGCCGGGGGAATACGGGACGCAAACCGCGAGGGCTGGCTGCCGAATCGACCCGCAGGGGGTTGGTCTGGCGTACCGGGAGGCGGCACGGAGAGGCGGAACCGTGGCGGGATGAAAATGGTGATTCAATGGGGCCAACCACAGCCTAAGCCGTTGTTGGGCATGATCTTGCAGCGAGCGCGGCGGCAGTGGGGCGCGCTGCCAGGGGGAGGGGGCGGCAGAAAATCTGCTGAATTTCTCCGCATTGGTCGCGAAAAACCGGAAGCAGACCTCCTTGAAGAGAGAGTTCAGCAGGCACCGAGGGAGCGGGATGCCTGGTGATTGTTCGTCTCCCCCCCGCAGCGCCGAGGACAGTATGCTGACCCCAACCAGTGTGTTCCATCCTGAAACCAGCTTCCCCCCAATGACCGAATCGGCCCATTGCGACCAGCCGTCCTTCCCGCAGAACGAGTTGCCGATCTATCAGGACAACTCGCTGCTGCTCGCCTTGGCCGCCGAGTACAAGGCCGAACTGCAACACTACGGGCTTCTGGGGCCGGGGGAATCTCTGCCGTCAAACAGCAAGAACGGAA
>CAIOTJ010000656.1 GCA_903861195.1 uncultured Planctomycetaceae bacterium
GCCGTGCAAGCGAAGTTCGCGGGGGCTCCCCCAAACCGGGGGCCATCGGGAAACAGATCCCAAAGGATTTCGCCAAGACCGACAAGGGTGGGGAGGGGCATGAGGGGGGGGATGCGGGGACTGGGTTGGAGATACCGGGAGTGTACTGCGAAGGTGCGGGTGACGTGGAGTGTGTTGCACGGGGCGTTGCAGGTTCTGATCGCATGCTGTGCAGCGAGTTGTCTGGCTAAATGCTGTCCATCGGCATGGAAAAAGTCTCGGAACCGGATCACCATCGAGGATTGAACTGATCATCCCATGGGGTTGTGCCCCGTGATCGAACGCATCGCGGTGACCAATGTGTTGAAGAGGTCTGAAGGGGGCGAGTGACCGGGAGACGCCGAGGTTGCCGGATGAGTTCCCGCAAGTCACAATCGCATCCGATGCGGATGGAGAACTCGGCTCGACCGAGGTTCCTCCAGAGTACCATCCAACTGACTGAACCAAATCCGGGAAGATGTCTCGCTCACCCGGTCGCCTCAGGTTGTTGACAGGCACCAACGTGGCCAACCCTCGCAGTACATTGCCAGGCTTTCTGGACAGAATAACTTCTGTTTCCACAGAGAACGGCCCCCTTGGTGACACGGCCGTGTCCTCTGAGGCGGCCCAGGGCGAGTCCCCCGCGTCTGCAGAAGTTCCCGGCAGCGTGCTGATGGACCGGTTCAAAACCAGTGTCACTCTCTTGCAGGCAGTCCGCACCCGGGGGGCTGCGATCGATTGGGAACGCTTCGTTCTGAGATACATCACCTTGCTCAAAACCTGGGCAAGGCGCTGGGGGGCGAGGCAAGATCTCGAGGACGACATGGTTCAGCAGACCCTGCTCAATGTGCTGCGGTCCATGCCTGCTTTTGAATATGATCCCACCAGTTCGTTCCGATCGTGGCTCAAGGTGGTCGCCTGGCGGAGCTGGCGGCAGATCTCAAGAAAACAGCAGGCTTTCCTGCTGCTGCGAGGCGCTCTGGGTGACGACTGCTTCAGCGAAATGGAATCGATCCATCAAGCGAGATCACGCGAAGACCTGTTGCAGATGTTCGACAAGATGGCCAACGCTGAGATCTTCGACCTGGCGTGCGATCGGGCCCGGCCTCTGTTTCGTGAATCGTCGTGGCAGGCCTTTGAAATGATGGAAATCAGGCAGAGACCGGGTGAGGAAGTGGCTCAATCGCTCGGCCTGACTCTGCCCGCCGTGCACGCCGCCGTTTATCGAGTTCGCAAGAAAGTCGCTCAATTCGCCAGCCAATTGGATGTGCACGACTAATCCCCCGCCATGTTGAGGTCCTTTGCCGTTCAATTCGGGTCCCAGAGATGAAGTGTCTCACCGCCGAGGAACTGATCGAACTGCTCAATGCCGACGACCACGCCCCAGGGTTGGATCGGGCGATCAGTCACCTGGTCGACTGCCATCAATGCGCAGATCGGTACGACTCACTGGCTCAGATCCATGCCCCGACACTCGTCGCCGCCGGCTGGTCGTCCGACGCCAATCCGGGAACCTCGGTCCCCCAGGCCGCTGGAGTTGCACCAGCCTTCCCCTGGGATCTGCCCAATTTTCAAGTCATCCGCCGCCTGGGTCAGGGGGGCATGGGGGAGGTTTACCTGTGCCAAGACCTCGAACTCAATCGCCCGGTGGCTGTGAAGGCGATTCCGCTCAGCCGCATCCGGCCCGAGTTCCTGGCCCGCCAGCGCCGCGAGGCCAATCTGCAGGCCAGCCTCAATCACCCGAACATCATTTCCGTCTACGCATTTGACGTCAGCCCGACGGCCCATCCCTATATCGTGATGGAGTATGTGGAGGGAATCACTCTGTCGGAGCTCATTCGCAAGCAGCTTCCCACGAGCCGTACGACCTTGCAAATCATGCTCCAGGTGGCTCGGGCGGTCGCCTTTTCGCACGCCCACCAGGTTCTCCACCGTGACCTCAAACCGTCCAATATTCTGCTCAAGCCGGTTCCCCAGGCGAATACAGCCATTGCGGTTCGAGACAGAGAGGCGAATTCCGGTGGATGGTTCGCCAAGATTGCGGACTTCGGTCTGGCTCGGCTCATGACGACCGGTCAGCGGCTCACGGCATCCGCCGGCGGAATTGGCACACCCGCCTATCTCGCTCCTGAGAGCGTCAATAAGGCGTTTGGACCGGTCGGAGTCGGGACGGATATTTATGCCCTCGGCGTGATTCTTTACGAATGCCTGACCGGCAGGCCGCCTTTCCTCGCCGAGTCGGTCGCGGAAAGCATCCGCATGATTCAGGAACACGAGCCTCCTGCACCGCGCCATGTGAACCCGGCCATCCCCCACGACCTGGAAGCCATCTGCCTCAAGTGCATGGAAAAAGAGCCTCAGCGTCGATATCAGACGGCCGCTGCCCTGGCCGACGATCTCGAGCGTTTCCAGATGGGGCTGCCTATTCTGGCCAGGCCCATCGGCCAGGTCGGCAAGACGATGCGCTGGTGTAGCCGAAACCGCCGACTCACTGCCGCACTGGCCACATCGGCCCTCTCCCTCATCCTGCTGGGCCTCGGGGGGGGCTGGTTCGCGTGGCAGCAGAATACACTGCGGCGAGCCGCCGATGAGCAAGCTGCCGAGGCCCGGCGGGCCCAGGCGGCGGCGCAGCGCTACAGTGATCTGGCCCGCAATAATTTCATGGCGAGCCTGCAACAGATTCATGTCATGGATCGCGAGCTGCGCGACATCTTGCGCAAAAAACCACACCAGCCGGAAATTGAGCAGGCGCAGCGTCTGCTGGAATCCCAAAAGCAGGCATTGGCAGACACCTATCTCTCTCAATCGATGAAATCGGGTGAGTCCCGAGGATTTGAGCTGGACCGCATCTTCAAGGACGCCAGGACCATGGATGATATTGGCCTGCGCGCCTCGGCCATGCCGGTGCTCGAGCAACTGGTCAAAATCGCCGAAAAGCCCATGCCATCCCTCCGCGACGAACAGTTTCGGCTGTCGGTGGGGATGAAAAGTTCCACCATGCTGGCGATATGGCTCGACGAGCAGTGCCAGCGTGGCGAGGCGTCCAGCCTGTTGCGCCAAGCCTGGCATCAATGGCCTCTCGATTTAGGGAATGCCCACATGTATCCAGACGCTCTTCTGCTGGATCGAGCCATTCTCGATGGACTGTATCTTTCCATGATCGACACCAGGGTGTTGGCGGACGAAGCCAAGTCGGTTGAGCAGGAAATGACCATTTTGAATCAACTGATACAACACCGTGCGATCGCCAAAAAAACCGAGCCGCCGGGATAAGTCGAACTGCAACCCGCGGGGCCTGCCGGATGCCATGCCAGTTGACGCCCGTCTGGGGAGAGCGGATGGCAATCGGTCGGAATGGCCTGGGAATGTTTTGTTCGTGGTGCCGGGGTCAAGCAGAAAGCGGCCAGACAACAACGTCTGTTTGAGGGAAACCGCCCTGGCGATTCGGGTCTGGCGGAATGGAGTGGGAATTGGCAAAGGGAATTCCGAGCCGCGACCACGAACCATCGATGGCTTCCCCATTGAAAACCGTAAGGGATCATGTCTGTGAACGGGTGTTCAGGTACACTGCGGTGCCGAAGGTTTCGGCAATCCATGGTTCCGTACGCCCCCGCACAGGCGAATTCCCGCCAACTGAAGGACGTCTTGGCGGTGAAAGCAGATCCTTTTCGGTGGAATTGGGCCGCTCTGGTGAGGCCCAACGGCACACGTCCGGAATACAGGGAACACGTCTGTCTGATGTGGGCAGGTGATCACTTTTAACTCGGACTGCGGGCCGGGAATCGAAGATTTGACAAAAGTCTTTCCAGGTCGTTCCCGTTCGATGGCGGAACGCACTTTGGACGACGCCACGCGGCGTGCTGGTCCGAAAATCCGGGCTCCGTCCGATCTCAATCCGCGGCAACCGTGTCACGCGTCGACAGACACGTCCAGGGGTTTGGGTTTGCCAATTTTGGAATTTTTGATGTTGAGGCGGATTTCGCGCGTCAGTCGCCAGCCACACACTCCCAATTCTTGAGAAGCCAAACCGAAATCCTTGCCGAAGTCTCGACCCGTGGGGTTCAGGACCAGTTCGGTCATGGGGTCCGGGGGTTCGGCTTCACCTCGATCAAATCGGTCGCAAAACAGAGAGGACGTGTGCGATGAGCGGCAACCAACTGACTGGAACTCTGACAGGAACCCTGAGTGGCAAGCAGTATTTGAGACTGGAAGTGTCTGGTGAATTGAGGATCAATGAGCAGACTGTGCCAGTAACTCTGCAGGGAACAACCTGGATGAATGATGGGCAACTCCAGCCAACTCCGACCATCCGAGTCTTGAATGCTGAATTCCTCACTTCCGACTCGGGCGAGTGTATGTTGGCGAGATTCGTCATTTCCGAAAGTGGCGGAGAATATCTGACGACTTCGCGTTCCGAACTGTTCGATGGGATTGAAACTGGTTCTTTCATCCTGGAACGCGGAGCGGAGGCCGAAGATGGCAGCCTGCCGATCACGATGATTTTCCAGAACTCTTCGACAGTCGAAATCAATCGGATCGAAGGCGAATTTGAGTTTGAAGCCAAGATCCTTGACGGCTTTCTCTGCTTGCGACAGCACGTCGAGATCAAATTAATCAACCGTCATGAACGGCAAAACCACGCGGTTTGGTTAGAGGCCAAGTTTTCAGAAAACTCCCTTCAAGGGATGTTGCGATTTGAGTCCGATCAAGGTGAGCTTGGTGTGTCCCTGGAGAACGGCCGACATACAGGTGCGGGAGGCATGGAAATCCAATGGCGGCAGGATTGGGCGACAGGCATTTTCAGAGGCACGAAAAGCGGAGGATTGACGCTCTCCGTGACACCAGTGAACATAAAAAAATGCAAGTTGGAGTTTATTTTGTCTTAAGTGCATGGGGGGCTCTCGGCCTGCATTTCGTAAGCAGGATCTCGACAGGGACATGCACGTATGCCAGGTCATGACCACGAACCCATCGACTGGCGAAGGCATCGAAGTGTCGCAAGGCCAGGGCTGGATTCGCATGGCAGGCCGGTCGCGGTGTGCCGGGACGGAAACCGCCTCCGCCGGACTGGTCTGACTCCCCGGGGTGGCTGCGACAAGCGGCGACCCCGGGGGGAGTCCAATCCATCCTGTGCGGCCTGTTGACAGTTTGTGGAGGACGAAACGATCCGGGCGCTTGGTGGGGGCTTCGGTGGATTCGGGTTCATGGCGGGCTGGGATCGCGTTCGTGCGGCGGCTCGGTCGCCAACACAAGCGGCCGTCGGGCTCCATCCGAAGGTCTCCTGCGCCATGACGGCGTGACCCGTCCCACACGCCACCGCCGTGCCGTCCAAAGAGGCCGAAGTCTCTCAAGCCGGGGAGTATCGCCAAACCGATCCCCGAGGATATCGCCATGACCGACGCGAATGGAGAGGGGAAGTTGGGAGGCTGTGGTGAGGCTGGGACGGGAGATGACGAGGGTATCGCGGAGGTTGGGGAGAGCTGGAGTGTGGTGGAGGGCTTCCAGACCTGCCAAGTCGGTCTTGTCCGTTTCGCCGGGCAATTGGCGCGCCGTTGGCCGGGCGTTAACCTGGCGACGGCAGGGAGGCTGGCAGGACAAAGTGAGTCCCTCCACTCTCTCCGCGGCGGTCACGACGTTTCATGCGAGATTCCGAATTTGACCCGGGTCCACTGCCGCCGGGGATTTATGAA
>CAIOTJ010000657.1 GCA_903861195.1 uncultured Planctomycetaceae bacterium
ATCCTGGGAAAGTCATTCACGACGGTGTCATTGGAGCAGCAGGCGGACTAATCGGAGCGGGATTAGGGAAGGCAATCGGGGGAAGCGTTGGAAATGGCTCGTTGCGTGTTCCAACCGGTATGGCACCGGCAATCAATCTGAATGGAACGCTGACCTACGTCTTGACCCATACAGACATCCAGCAAAAAGCCCTTGTCATGGCTGGCGCAATGGCAGCCGCCACACAACTGACGGCTCAAGCCGCGCGCGGTCTTGCGATGACTGTGCAGGGTGGATTTAATGGAGGTGATCCGGCGACGGAAATGGCCGCCAAGGAGGCGGCAGCGGCTGACCGGCCCGATCGATTGACTCGTCCGATCATCCCCACTTCGTTACCTCCCGAGGTGACTGATGAATTGCCAATTGGACAGATGCGAACCCCAGGATGGGTTAAGCAAGCCCGAAATTTCTTCAAGCGTCATCGCGACGCCGCGAAAAGGTGGTGGGAGCAAAGGACAGGTCGAGACTGGCCTGCAGATGCAACACATATTGAGCATCCACGAGCAATCGGTAACGGTGGTGATCCGCTATTCATTCAACCCGGCTATAATGGACCGAAAGCGCCCCACATGACACCGGGACCAGACGGACTTACCGATTTCCAGCGGTGGGGTAGACGAGGTGGTCGGCCACCCAAACAGAACTCACAGTGAGGCAAGCCCGCCGTGTTCGAATGGCTCGTGGATGAGATGTCAAAGATCAAAACCCGAAAGTTTTATTTGGTGGACGGACCAGCGTCACCGGAGCTTAGGGCTGCAGTCGAAGCATCTGGATGGCGACTACCGCCTACATATGAGGAGTTCGTATTGCGATTCGGCAACGCGAAGCTCTACCGACGTTCCAGTTATTGGCTGGTAGAGGTTTACGCTGGTCCGAGAGAAGCCGTTAGTGCCGAGGGAGAACCGCTTGTCCATTTTGGGAGAACTCATACTTCACTTGCCTACTTCAAGGAGTCGCTGCTGGTAGAAGGTAGTGAGTCACCGGTTTTTGAGTGGCGTCATGGTCAAGGGCTGCGGAAAACTGCCGATGGCTTCCTAGACTGGGTAACCTCAAAATGCAGGTGGGCTAGGAAGCAATACTCGAACAAAGAGTGGGCGGCCATCGAAAAAGGTCCCTCGCCGCTTACGGAAAGAGAATTAGCCGTTGTTGACGCCAGAAGGCAGTTTCGATGGCGAGTGGTGGGCATCGCTGCAAATGGCGATCTCCAGTTCGAGATTCATAATGGGTCAAATTCTGTCCTACCATCCCTTTCGCTGGGCTATCGCGGAAAGTTGCGACCGCCAAAAAACGGACCACTAAACGGGGGCATACATCTGCCTGTGTCCTCAATTGCTCCAGGTACGACGAAGATTGTGGAATTCGACTGTTACAAACAGTTCGTTGCACCGGAAGATGCTGAGATTTTTGACCTGCCCGATCCAGGACCGGAGGACCGAGAGCAGTATTGGGAACTCAAGCCAACATCGAAGTGATCTTCGCGTTCTTGAATAATTGAAATCCGAATTCGATGAAGCAGGACTGCCCCTCTGGATGAGGTATTGTCAAGGATTGTTTTCTGCGGAATCTGGATCAGGCGGCGTGAGTAAGTTCGAGAACTCCGTCGGTGAAGACCTTGCCTTCGAAGAGGGAGAGGTTCAGGGCGCGAGTGCTGAGTTTGCGCCAGTAGATTGTCGCTGAATGGGGGAGCTTGAATATCATGACCAGAATAACCTGTTGGGTTCCATAACCTTTGGTGGGGCGAACCAGCCCGACAGTACTTTCAGTGGTGTTGGTAGTCCACAGGTGGCTCCAGTGCCCTGTCGGGAAGGCGTAGAAGGTAAGTAAGGCATGACGATCCTTCTTGAGGATGTGTCAGAGGGCACCCCAGAACCGGGAACTCGGGGGTGCCCAACGCACAGCCAGCGGATTCGTTCGAAAAAGGGGGATTGGGCTGGTTGATGATTGATTGTGGCACCCGTTATCCCGGGGGGCACCTGTGGCTGGCTTTCAGTTCGTCCCCAGCGGAAGGCACCTCTTCCGGTGTACTCTGGTTAGCGCCATCCCCCACCACCCTTGCTCAGCCGCGTGCCCTGACCGGCTTGCGGGGCGTGACCCCAGGTCTCGACGTAGCGTGGGATGACAAAACGTCGGCGGGAGCAGTTCCATGCGGAGTGGATCGACCAGCTCAGGCGGTTTCAGAAGAGATCCGAGAACGTCGAGGAGTTCGGTTGGGCGGCGGGGATGTCTACTTCTCAAACAGTGCCGGGGCTGAGATCAACCGCTACACCTGGAGCTACGACCCCCTCGGGCGGCCGGTGACACAGACCTCAGTCGACGGCACCAGCACCTTTCAATACGACCAGTCGAGCCAGGTCACCGGCGTCACACACACCGGCCAAGTCAGCGAGGACTACCAGTACGACAGCAACGGCAACCGCACGAACACCGGCACGTCGACCGGGACCAACAACCGCCTGCTGGCGGATGATAAATACGACTACCAATACGATGCCGAAGGAAACCGGACCCGACGGACCGATCGAACCACCGGCCAGTACCAGGTTCTCGCGTGGGACCACCGCAACCGGCTGACCAGCGTCACCACGTTCTCGGCCACGGGCACCAAATTGGCCGGGGTTCAGTATACCTACGACC
>CAIOTJ010000658.1 GCA_903861195.1 uncultured Planctomycetaceae bacterium
AAATGGACCTGTCCCCTTTGCTAGGAGGGGCAGCGTCGGGTGTGGCGGTCCATTGCCGCAGATCATGCCGGGCCGACGCGAGTGCGGTTCCCGAGATCTCTTCCAGGATCGACTGCCACAGGGGATGGTGGCGAAACCTCTGCGAGAGGTGACCGGCCAGTCGGCGTCCGAGCCACGCGAACAGAACGCCGAAGATCAGGTTGGCGAGCACCCAGTGCGGCGGCAGCCGTTCAAATACCGAGACCGCCGGGGGACCGTTGCGGTCGAGCAGCCATTGCAGACCCAGCAGTAACGCACAGAAGCCCACCAGGGGAGACCCCAGGATGATCCCCTGAAACTGGCGGATGCGGAGTGCCCGAATTTGCTCAAGCGTTTCCTGGATCGCCGCCACGGGACCGGTCCAATCAAGACCGGACAACAGTCTCAGCCACTGCACACTGCTGACCAATAGAGGAACCACACCCGCCAAGACGACCACCGCACACAACGCGAGTCGGAGATCGACTGGCCGGTCACCAAGAAGCCCGCCGCAACCCAGCAGAACCGCCCCGCCCCAACCCAAGTCGAGCAGAGGCCAGACCGCCTGGCGGGTGAGACGGCGTTGTGCCGGCCGCAGGGCGACCCGGCGGACCCGGTCGCTTTCGAGCGTGAGCAGCCGGTCGAGTTGCTGTTCGAGGTGAGCCCATTGCGTGGGGAGATTGTCGATCGACATCAGAGGGACTCGCGGGGGGTGTCGGTTTGTTCCTGGAAGGACTGCCGCAGTGATTTCTTCAGCCGGTTCAGCCGGGTACCCACATTCGACTCCGACAGACCGAGGGCCTCGGCAATCTCGCGGTGGCTCGACCCTTCGAGCAGAAGTACGACGATGGCCCGGTCCACTTCCGACTGCTGTTCCAGCAACTCCCACAGGTCGCGCAGCTGCTGGCGCTTTTGGTCGCCCTCGTCGGATGTGGCTGGGTCGACCTCGGACAGTTCCAGTGGGGTGGCGGTCCGACCCCACCGCCGTTGACGACGTCGATGGTCGATCGCCACGTTCAGAGCCACCCGAAACATCCAGGTGGAGAACTTGCGGCTGCGGTCGTATCGCTCGAAAGCCTTCCAGAGCTGGGCGATGATCTCCTGCAACAAATCATCGCGATCATGGCGACTCCGACCATACGCCCAACACACCTTCAGCAAAGCCCGCTGGTGGGCCTCGATCAGGGTGAGGAACTCGTCGTGGTGAGGGACATCACGGCGCATCGCATCGAAACCGGTGCAGTTGGCGGAGAGGAACCGGGGGGTCAGGGAAGCAGCGAGGCGGATTGGCAGGTCCCCGACCGGTCAGTCGCGTTCCCTACCGCACAGCCCATCCTTCCTTATGATTCGCCGTACCAGGGCATTTCGTCACACGCGATTGCTGAAAAAGTGGCAGAGACGCCGAAACAGACGTTTTTGGAAGTCTGGCACGTCGTTTCGGCCTTCGCACAGAAGCGGGTGGGCTCATCGCAGCCGGTGGTGAGGGGGGCGAAGCTGGCCTGCTGAAGACAGGGGAACTT
>CAIOTJ010000659.1 GCA_903861195.1 uncultured Planctomycetaceae bacterium
GCGGCGAATTCGTCGTCGGTCTTGGCGACCCGCTTCTTGACCGCCTGCACTTCTTCTTCCACCACCCGGGGGTCGAGCTGTTCCACTGGGGTCGCACGGTTGGTCAGAACAGAAACGACTGGACCTTTCACCTGCACGAAACCGCCGTCGATGTAGTAACTCCGGCTGCTGCTCCCCTGCACCAACCGCAGTTCACCCGCCCCGAGGCGTCCGACGGCCGGGGCCCGGGAGGGGTAGATTCCCAGCTGGCCGTCGAACATGGGCAGTCGAATCGAATCGACTGGCTCGTTCAGCAGCGTGGTCTCGGGGGTGACCAGCACAATCTGCAGGTTCTTGCCAAGGGCCATGGAACGGGTCGTCGTGCAGGTGGGGAAAACGAGATCAGAAGAAGAACATCAGCCGCCACAGGAGCCGGTCGGGATCAGCCCGCGGCCATCGCCTTGGCCTGCTCGGCCGCTTCCTGCACACCGCCAACGTACATGAAGGCCGACTCGGGCAGATGGTCCCACTTGCCGTCGCAGATCTCTTCGAAGCTCTGGATCGTCTCGGCCAGCGGGGTGATCTTGCCCGACTTGCCGGTGAACACCTCGGCCACAAGAAACGGCTGCGACAGGAACCGCTCGATCCGGCGGGCCCGGTTCACCACCTGCTTGTCTTCTTCACTCAACTCATCGACACCCAGAATGGCGATGATGTCCTGAAGTTCGCGGTACCGCTGCAGAATCTGCTGCACGCGACGGGCCACCTTGTAGTGCCGTTCGCCCACGTACTGCGGATCCAGAATCCGGCTCGACGAGGCGAGCGGATCGATGGCGGGGTAAATGCCCTTTTCGGAAATCCGGCGTTCGAGGTAGATGAACGCGTCCAGGTGGGCGAACGCCGTGGCGGGGGCGGGGTCGGTCGGGTCGTCGGCCGGCACGTACACCGCCTGCACCGAGGTGATGGCCCCGCTCGTCGTCGAGGTGATCCGTTCCTGCAGTTCACCCAGCTCGGTTCCCAGGGTGGGCTGGTAGCCCACGGCACTGGGCATCCGCCCCAGCAGAGCCGACACTTCCGAACCGGCCTGCGAGAACCGGAAGATGTTGTCAACGAACAGCAGCGTATCCGAGCCAGTGGCGTCACGGAACCACTCGGCCATCGTCAGCGCGGTCAGAGCGACTCGCAGACGGGCTCCAGGGGGTTCGTTCATCTGGCCGAACACCATCGTGGTCTGCTCGATGACGCTGCGACCAGTCTGTCCGATCTTGGTGTGCTGCATTTCCAGCCAGAGATCGTTCCCTTCGCGAGTCCGTTCTCCCACCCCGGCAAACACCGAGAAACCACCGTGGGCACTGGCGATACGGGCGATGAGCTCGGTCAGGATCACGGTCTTGCCCAGACCGGCCCCGCCGAACAAGCCCGCCTTGCCACCGCGGACGAAGGGGGTCAGCAGGTCGATCACCTTGATCCCGGTCTCGAAGACCTCGGTCTTGGCGCTCAGCTTGCCCAATTCGGGAGCGTGCCGGTGAATTGGCCACCGTTCCTCCGTCTTGACCTCTCCCCGGCCGTCGATCGGATCGCCAGTCACGTTGAACACGCGACCCAGAGTTCCCTTGCCGACGGGAACCGATACGGGAGCCCCCGTATCGACCACGTCCATCCCACGGATCAAACCGTCGGTCGAGCCGAGGGCCACACAGCGAACCCGGCCCCCTCCCAGGTGCTGCTGAACCTCGCCGGTCAGATGAATCTCGACTCCCTTCTGGTTCGAGTCGATCTTCACCGCGTTGTAGATTTCGGGAAGCTTGTTATCGGGGAACTCGCAGTCGAAGGTCGACCCGATAACCTGGGTGATCTTGCCGATGTTCTTGGAGCCGGTAGCCGTGACCATGTGTCTGTTCCGGATGCTCGGGAGACCCGTGGGGGTCGTGAAAGTCTGCGTGGTGGGCGAACTGGAAAGCGAAATGTGGGGAGAGCGGGGCGACCGGGTTACTTGATCGCCTCGGCCCCACCGATGATCTCGCTCAGCTCGCTGGTGATTTGGGCCTGACGGGCCCGGTTGTACTGCCGGCTGAGCGAACTGATCATTTCGCCGGCATTTTCGGTGGCCCCCTTCATGGCGACCATGCGGAAGATCTGTTCCGACACAGCCGCGTCCAGGAAGCACTTGAAGAGCCGCGCCTTGAAAGCCGCCGGCAGGATCTCTTCCAGAATCTCCCGGGGGTTGGGGAGAAACTCGTAATCGACGGCCGCTTCCGTCGCCCCCTCTTTGACCTGCGGTTTGGCCAGAGGCAGCAGCGAGTCGAGAGTCGCGACCTGCCTCGCCGCCGACAAAAACCGCACATAGGCCACATCGACGAAGTCAATCGACCGCGCCGTGTACTGGGCAATGTAGCGGGAGGCGATCTGATCGACCTCGTCGAACCGGGGCTTGTCTTCAAACCCGGTGAACGACTGGCCGTAGTCGATCTTCTGGAACTTGAGGATGTTGATCCCCCGCTTCCCAGAGACCTCGATCCGCAGGTTCTGCCCGGCCGCCTTGGCGTCGCGGATCCGCTGCAGGGCCACCTTCATCACCCCGGCATTGAACCCGCCGCAAAGGCCGCGGTTCGAAGTCAGAATCAGCAGGATCCCGTTCTTCTGCTCGGTGCGCCCCTCCAACAGCGGATGCACGAAGTCGGTGGCCGAAGAGGCCAGATCCGACGCCAGCTCGGCGATCTTGTTGGTGTACGCCGACGCCTGGGTGGCGCGGTCCATCGCCTTCTTGAACCGCGCGGTAGCGATCAATTCCATGGTCCGCGTGATCTTGCGGATGTTCTTGACCGCCTTCAGGCGTTTCAGTACGGCACGTGCTTTGGCCATGACTTTGCCGGCAGGGCTGCGAGGGAAATGGAAACGGAAGACTCAGACGGACGACGACTTCGAACTCTCGGCGAACCGCTTGCGGAACTCATCCAGAGCCGCCCGCAGCAACTTCTCGGTGTCGTCGGAAATGTTCTTCGACTCGATGATCGTGTTGCGGACTTCCGACTTTTCCTCCCGCATGAAACGCAGCAATTCCTTCTCGGCCTCGGCCACCCGGTTGACGGGGACCGAGTCGAAGTAACCCTGGGTTCCGGCGAAGATGCTGGTCACCTGGTCGGCGAAGTGCAGCGGCTGGAACTGCGGCTGCTTCAGCAGCTCGACCATGCGGTAACCCCGGTCGAGTCGACCCTGGGTTTCCTTGTCGAGTTCAGTTCCGAGCTGGGCGAACGCTTCGAGTTCACGGAAGGCCGCCAGGTCCAGACGCAGACCGCCGGCCACCTTCTTGTTCTTCATGGCCTTCGTCTGGGCGTTGCCACCCACGCGGGAGAC
>CAIOTJ010000660.1 GCA_903861195.1 uncultured Planctomycetaceae bacterium
CGAGCCGAGTCGCGGGCACTCATGATGTCGGCCACCCAGGCATCCGCGGCCGCCTTGACCTGGGCGGTGTACTCGGCGGGAGAAGCTGCCTTGTACTCGTCGTAGGCCTTCTGCAGGGAGGCGGTTTTCGACTCGTAGGTCGTGTCCGCCCGGGTGATGGCGGCCGAGTAGGTGTCGTCCGCCTCTTTCCATTCCCGATCGTAGGTCTCGAAAGCTTGGGTGGTGGCGTCCGCAAACCGCTCCTGAACCTGCTGGACCGATTCGTCGAAGGTCTCAATCGCCTCGGTCACCGAGTCCTGATGCACCTGGTAGGCGGCCTGCATCTGCGCGGCATACGTGTCGTCGGCCGTTTCGAGACTGTCCTGGAATGCGGCATCGGCCGCGGCGAGAGACGCGGCGTGTTGGTCGAGGTGCGACTACATCGCCTGCTCGAAGCGGGCGATGATTTCGGCGACGCGGTTTTCCAGACGGGCCTGGGCCGCAGCGACCGCCGCGAGGTAGTCGGCGTTGGACTCGGGAGCGTGCGGGTCGAACGCCGACGAGAGGGGGGCGGTCAAGTCGTCGCGGGCGGCCTGGGCGGTGGAGACAGCCGTGTCGAACGCGGTCAGTTCGGCCTCCACGGTCGCCGACAACTGCCCGACTGCACTGTCAACTGCCGTATCGAAGGCGGCGTCCGCCGCGTCCATGGCCGAATCGAAGCGGGCGGCCGCGGCGGCAAGTGCATCTTCATGGCGGTCACCGGCAGCCGTGAGTGCCGATTCTCGATCGGCAGTCGCCTGATCAACGGCCGATTGAAAATCGTCATCGGCCCGCTTCAGCAACAGGGAGTGGGTCTCCTGAATCTTCAGCACGGCGGCCTGATAGTCGGCGTCGGACTGGGCGGTCTCGGTGGTGTGATGCTGGAGTGCCGAGACAGTCCGGTCGCGGACCAGCAGCAGCGAGGTGAGGGTTCGGTTCGAGCGGTCGTCGAGATCGCGTAGATTGGCCGAGAGCTCCTCCTCGGACGCATCCAGACGCTCCCGGACTTCGTCGAGCAGAGTTTCCGACTGTTTCGCCCGCAGATCCTCCCCGGCCTCATAGGTGGCCAGCACCTCGGCCAGCCGACTGGACAGCAGGGAGCGATTGTCGGCGGTGTTCTGCTGATACCTGTAAGCCGCAGTCTTCAGCGTGGCCTGCCAGTCAAGCAGTGGGGCCAGCCAACTGGGGGCGGGTTTGGTTGAGGATCCCGTCGCCGAGGTGCCCGAACTGGCTGTGCCCGAAGTGGAGCCGGAACTGGTGGTTCCGCCGGAGAACGTCGCTCCCCCCGTGATGGTTGACAATCCGCCGCTGACGAGGGCCGAGGTGCCGGACGTCGACGTGGTCGTGGTGGGAGTAAGGGTGGTGATCAGCCCCGAAAGGAACTGGCGATGTTCGAGGGCCTGGGCAGCACAGCGTTCGACCGCACGACTGCGGCGGCGACGATGGCCGGTGCGTGAAGCCAATGTATTCCACCAGTCGCGGAACGATAGCGATGCC
>CAIOTJ010000661.1 GCA_903861195.1 uncultured Planctomycetaceae bacterium
CGAGCCGAGTCGCGGGCACTCATGATGTCGGCCACCCAGGCATCCGCGGCCGCCTTGACCTGGGCGGTGTACTCGGCGGGAGAAGCTGCCTTGTACTCGTCGTAGGCCTTCTGCAGGGAGGCGGTTTTCGACTCGTAGGTCAAGTCGGCCTGAGTGATGGCAGCGTTGTAAGTGTCGTCGGCCGCCTTCCATTCCTGGCTGTAGGTGTCGAAGGCTTGGGTGGTGGCGGCGTCAAACCGCTCCTGAACCTTCTGAACCGCCTCGTCGAATGTGCGGACTGCCTCAGTGACGGAGTCGTGATGCACCTGATAAGCAGCCTGCATCTGCCCGGCATAGGTCGCGTCGGCCGTTTCAAGGCTGTCCTGGAACGTCGCGTCGGCGGCAGCGAGGGAAGCCTGGTGCTGATCGAGATGCGACTGCATCGCTTGCTCGAAATCGGCGATGATTTCGGAGACGCGGGTTTCGAGACCAGTCTGGGCGGCCGCGACTGCGGCGAGGTAGTCGGCGTTGGACTCGGGAGCGTGCGGGTCGAACGCCGAAGAAAGCGGAACGGTCAGGGCGTCGCGGGCGGCCTGGGCGGTGGAGACCGCCGTGTCGAACGCGGTCAGTTCGGCGTCCACCGTCGCCGACAACTGCCCCACTGCGCTGTCCACCGCCGCATCGAACGCCGCATCGGCGGCGTCCATGGCAGAGTCGAAGCGGGCGGCCGCCGCGGCAATGGCATCGCCATGGCGATTGCCGGCGGCCGTCAGAGCCGACTGTCGATCCGTGGTCGCCTGGTCCATCGCCGATTGAAAATCGTCGTCCGCCCGCTTGAGCAACAGAGAATGGGTCTGCTGGATCTTGAGGATGGCGGCTTGGTAGTCGCCGTCGGACTGCGCGGTCTCGGCGGTATGACGCTGCAGGGCTGAAGCGGTCCTGTCGCGAACCAGCAACAGTGAGGAGAGGGAGCTGTTTGAGAGGTCGTCGAGATCGCGTAGACTGTCGGCGAGTTCTTCGCTGGACGACTCCAGACGGTCCCGAACCTCGGCAAGCAGCGCCTCCGACTGTTTCGCCCGCAGGTCTTCCCCCCCCTCGTAGGTGGCGAGCACCTCGGCAAGCCGAGTGGACAACTGCGAACGGTTGTCCGTGGCATTCTTTTGATAGCGGTCCGTCGCGGTCTTGAGCGTCGACTGCCAATCAAGCAAGGGGGCCAACCAACTGGGTGCCTGTTTGGTCGAGGTCCCCGACGACGAGGTGCCCGAGGAGGATGTGCCCGAAGTGGTTCCGGCAGTGGTCGTTCCGCCCGATGAACCCGACACTCCGGTGATAGTCGACAGTCCGCCGTTGACCAGGGTCGAGGTGCCGGAGGTCGAGGTGGGAGTGAGGGTGGTGATCAGTCCCGTGAGCAACTGCCGCTGTTCTAGGGCCTGGGCTGGACAGGGTGTTGCCGCACGACTTCGGCGGCGACGGTGCCCGGCGCGGGAAATGAACTTGGTCCACCAGTCCTGAAGCGATAACGACGCCATGGAGGGCCTCGATGGGTGACACTTAGCAGACAGGATTCGAGTTTGGGGCGACATCCGCAGCCCACGGGAATTCAAACGTGAACGAGACGAAATGCTGGCAGCCGAGACGCCGAATCCAGAGGGTCCGCCGCAATACGGCCCCACGTCGTCTCGCTGGCCGCGATGGCGGAGGCAACTTGAGTCAACTCATTCTTCAGAGGTTTCACTGCGAACAATTCCTCCC
>CAIOTJ010000662.1 GCA_903861195.1 uncultured Planctomycetaceae bacterium
GAAGAGGGACGCTGGCGAACCCGCGACGATGTCTGGATCTCGTATCTCGACCGGCGGGGGGCGTTGACGGTGGGATATGGAGCACAGCCGGACCGGATTGGTCCCGAGCTGGGATTTGGCTGGGTGGTGGGGGACACCCTCGACGAGCCGGTGTTGCTGGTGAAATGCGCCTGGGGCGGGAAAAGTCTGGCGGTTGATTTCCGGCCGCCGAGTGCGGGAAAGATTCCGTATTCGCTGGGGGAGAAGGGGGATGCCGACCTGGCGGCCCGCCCCGAGCAGGTGGGGAAGTACTACCGCGAGACGGTCTCGCGGGTGAAAGAGGCGCTGGCCCAGGTGGCCGAGCTGGTCCCCGGGAGCGAGGGGCCGGCCGAGCTGGCGGGGTTTGGCTGGCACCAGGGGTGGAACGACCGGATCAGCGACCGGTTCAATGCCGAGTATGAAGAGAACCTGTCGCACTTCATCCGCGACATGCGGCGTGACCTGGGGGCCCCCGGTCTGCCGTTTGTGATTGCCGAGACGGGGATGACCGGCGAGACCGAGAAGCATCCGCGGGCCCTTAGCCTGATGAAGGCCCAGGCGGCGGTGGCCGAGCGGGACGAGTTCCGCGGGAATGTCGCCTTCGTGGGGACGAAGCGCTTCTGGCGCGACGCGAGTGTCTCGCCGAGCGGGCAGGGGTACCACTGGAACACGAATGCCGAGACGTACTACCTCATCGGCGAGGCGATGGGGCAGGCGATGGTGAAGCTGTTGGAGCCGCGGGCGGCCAAGTAAGGATGCTCGCCAAAACAACTCACATGATTTCCAGGACATTACCGAAATTGCGCATCGGATCAAGAAACCGATCGCTCCAGTGATTCCCCCGCGAGTTCGTACAGTCTGCACCAGCCACCACGGCCCCACCCAAAAACTTCCCCGTAGGGGATACTTCCCTCAGCCTGGGGTTGTCGCGCAGGCGACTACCCCAGGTCGCCATCCCCACCAAGACCTCTATCCTGTCAGGATTGCTTTCCACACCCGGTGATAATTGCGGATCGATCAGTGAGCGAGCCCACGGTGCAAGGAACCACTTTCAGGGTTCAGCTTCTGTTGGGGATCGCGTTCCCCGGGGAGCCGTTCAAGCGGTAAACCGGGGCTGAGAGAAGTCACCTCTGCGAGGTAGGTGATGGGTTGGCGAGAGGTTTGTACTGAAGGCCGAGGGGCGTTGTGCGATTGGTTCCGACCCGATCACCATGGCTCCCACGTCGGCTGGGGCCGCTCGCCAGAATCATTCCCATGTTTTTCAAAAGTTGATCGCGATTGTTCATCGGATCAGCGAAACGATCGATCAAGTGATTCAGACACGAGTCCTAAGGGAATCCAAAGCCAGTGTTGGGCTGCGCAGTCACCTCCGTACGAGTTCCCTCAACCGGGCGACCCATTCCGGGCAACGACGGGGTGCCCAATTGCACCGCGCCCCCGGCTGTGCGATAACGTCGCCATCTCCCGAAGGCAGCCGCGAGGCGAGAACGGTCCCGATTTCCTCTGTCTGCGGCTTCCCTTGGTTTTGGATTTGGCTCTCTGTGCGCCCCGAGCGGGCTGGTGTTCCTGTGATGCAACTCGGTTTTGTCAGTGCGATTCTCCCGGAGCTCTCTCTGGCCGAAGTCTGCCAGTTCGCCGCCGCGAC
>CAIOTJ010000663.1 GCA_903861195.1 uncultured Planctomycetaceae bacterium
ACTGCCGGCCATTCCAACTTCCGGCTGCGCGCTGCGACCCATGCGCCAGGGTCGACTCCAACAAGACGTCAATCCGTGAACTCGGTTCTTCACAGATTCATCAAAATTGTTCGATGCATTGAGTGTACGTCACACCGGGGGGAGAGTCAAATTCAAGTGGGAAACAAAATGACTCTCCCCGCGACTCCACCCCGCTTCGCGATGCCTGTGGCGATCGGAACGGAGGGGGGGGGTGGGGTGAAGTTCGCCCCGCGCAGCGGCGATCCAGTACACTCGGGAGCGGGGGGGGCGGACCAGGAGGTTTGTGAACGATGCCTGTTTCCGACACACCGACCAACCGATCGCGCACTTACCGCTCGCAGGTGGATGCCTGGCTGGTCCCCGTGTTGCTTGTGCCGCCGGTGGTCTCGCTGGGGCTGACCGCCCGGGCTCTGGTGGTGGGGAATTCGGTCGATCTGACGTGGTCGCTGCTGGCGCTGGGGGTGGTGGTGCTGATCTATGGGGGCCTGGTGTTTCCCCTGCGGTATCTGGTGGGGGAGGGGCGGCTGGAGGTTCGCAGTGGGTTCCACCGGCAGCGCATTCCCCTGGCCGAGATCCAGCGGGTGAAGCCGACGCGCAACCCGCTCAGCTCTCCCGCCCTGTCGCTCGACCGCCTGGAAATTCGCTGGGGGCCGGGGCTCTTTCAGGCCGTGCTGATTTCCCCAACCCCGCGCGACGAATTTCTGACCCACCTGGCCACCGAGGCGGGTTTGGTCCGTGAGGGGGACCAGTGGATTCGCCCGACTCCCCCTCAGCCGCCGCACTCGTCCTGACTGTGCAGGTGACTGTGCAGGTGACTGTGTATGACCAGTGACGCCGTCCACGCCCCTGGTCGCGGGAGGATGACCGGGGCGGGAGGGCGAGGCCCACTGGTCCCCAGGCTCAGGACGAGTGGTCTGTGACGGGCAAGGTGTCCCAGCCCTCGTATTCGCCACCGGCCTGCACCACCCGCAGATACAGGTCGACCACCAACCCGTCGATCGAATTGAGATCGACCCGGTCCCGGCGGGTCAGATCCACGCCGTAGCGGTATTCGGCATCGGGTTCTTCCGTCTCTTTGAGGGTGACCCCAAACCCCTCGGCCGCGATGGTCTTGAGAAACTGCTCGCGCGAATGTGGGGAGGCGAAGTACATCGAATGCGTCACTTGGCGCGGTTCGAGCAGAGTGTCGCCAAGGTCTGACAGTTGTTCGGTCACTCGCCGGTTCTGGATCGACAGCAGGTCGATCTCGGTGGGGTAGAGCTGTTCGAAATAAACGTTCCAGTCGCGGTCTTCGTTGGTCTCGGCCTCGAATTGGTACTGGGAAAACTTCATCTGCACCGACATGAGTGCGACGGCAAACCCCTCGCTGCCCCGGCCGTAATAGAAGAATTCCCGCTGACCGGCGCGGGTGCAGCGCCCCACGTAGCGGGCCCCCAGGCCGCGTCCCAGTTCCTGGAACAAGGCATCTTCAAGGGCATACAGGCTTTCGGTCTCGCTCTCGTCGCTCAATCCGTCCTCACGCGGAACCAACAGCGAGATGCGGGTCCGCAGCAGCGTGCCGCGGGAGGCATCTGGGGCCGTCTCGCTCAGACCCAGATCGACGAGGATCGACCGGAGTGGAGGGGGGCGGGAGGTGAAATAGACATCCCAGTCTTCAGCCATCTCGTTGGGGAGCGGGATCCAGGAGGAAGGAACAGGTGATTACGCCCGCCAAGGTCGTGTCCCGGCGGCAGTCGTGTCCTGAAGGGAAGTGTAGGGGCCGCGGACCAGTTTGGGGATACGCGAGTCTCCGTCCCCCCCTCACTGTGGAACCGACCGGTGAGCCTGAGCGTCGAAAAACAGACTCCTCCACGGCCGGCCCGCCCCTTCCCACGAGAGTCGAGCGAAGGATTCCGGAACCTGATTTTGGCATCGGGAGACGCCGGGCGGGAGGGGAGCGGGTTCAGGGCGACAGGTCGATTTCCCAAGTCCCCGCGGCGGGTGAATTGAGCTTGCCGGGAGAGGCGGGTTGTGGCACACTCCCGCCCCCTTTCACAGGGGGACTCTGGGCCCCCTTCCTGCGCGTTGCGTCGTGTCTCCCGCCGCTGTGTCTTTCTTCCCGGTCTGCCCCCTGCTCATGCCAGGCTTCAAACTTCTGCCGCTGGTGCTGGTTCTGGCGTGGTGTGCCGGTGGGGTGGGGTGTGCCACGAGCCGGCCTCCGCCCGCCAGTTCCAACCCGATTTTCGTTCGGGCGAACAACTCGGACTACGTCTGGGACCGGACGGTCGATGTGGTGCATGACTACTTCGACATTGCCCGCGAGAACCGCGCGGTCGGCAGCCAGCCGGGGGTGATTGAGACCCGCTACAAGGTTGGCTCCAGCATTCTCGAGCCTTGGCACACCGATTCGCAGGGGCTCGAAGCCCGCACCGAAAGCACGCTGCAGTCGATTCGCCGGCGGGCGATTGTGAATGTGACCCCGGCCGAAGGGGGTTACCTCATCGCCGTGGAAGTTGTGAAGGAACTCGAAGACGTTCCGTCGGCCACCGGCAACACCGCCTCGGCCGCCACGTTCCAGCAAACCAACCCGCTGCGCCGCGATCTCGACCTGGTGGTGGAGCAATCGGCCCCGCAGGGGTGGATTCTGCTGGGGCGCGATGAACTGTTGGAATCGGCCATTCTTCGATCGATGCAGGGAGCGTTTCCCTGACGAGTGAGTGACCACTGCCCCGTCCACTCCGGGTGGGTTCGTGCGGCGAGGGATCGACCGGGCGGGTATCGACCGGGTTCCGAGAGACGCCCGGGAGTGACCCGGCACAAGAAATGAGCATGGACCAGGCAGCGCTGTCGGGGCAAGTGGTGTTGATCACCGGGGCGGGGACGGGCATAGGAGCCGAGACCGCCCTGATGTTCGCCCAACGGGGAGCGCGGGTGATCGCGCACTACCACCAGAGTGCGGCGGGGGCCCAGCAGGTGGTGCGGAAGATCGAAGCTGACGGGGGCCGGGCGCTGGCCTTACAGGCCGATCTGACCTCGGAAGTGCAGGCCGCCCAACTGGTGCAGCGGGCGTTGGCCCGGTTCGACCGGCTGGATGTGCTGGTGAACAACGCCGGTTCGGTGGTCGAGCGCACGTCACTGGAAAACTGTTCGCTCGAACTGTGGCGCCGCGCCTTCGACGTGAATGTGACCAGTGCGTTTCTGGTCACCCGGGCGGCCATTCCCGCCCTGCGGGCCGCGCAGGGGTGCATCATCAACAATCTGTCCCTCTCGGTGCAGACCGGCGGGGCGGGAGGGGCGGGACCCTACGCCGCCGCCAAGGGGGCCCTGCAGGTGATGACCCGCACGCTGGCGCGCGAACTGGCCCCCGATGTGCGGGTCAACGCCATCATGCCCGGGGTGATCGAGACGCCCCATCACGAGCAGTTCAGCACCCCCGAGCGGATGGCAGAGTATCGCCGTCAAACCCCGCTGGGACGCAATGGCACGCCGCGGGAAGTGGCCTCGGCCATCGCCTTTCTCGCTTCGGCCGATGCGGCGTTCATGAGCGGGGCGCTGCTTGACATCAACGGCGGGCGGTTCTTGCGTTAGCCAGAGGACCGGGTCCGCCGGCCGGCCTGGTGCTTTGTCACCGCAACAAACAAGGATTGTGATCGACAGATGGAGATGAAGTCATTGGCGACACATCCGGAGGTGTGCGATGCCGGCACGGCGATCGCTTCCGATGGGGGCTCGATGACGAATTCCCCAAACGGCCCCACGATCCACGACCCTCCCGCGCACTCCAACCGACCGGCCGAACCATTCCTGAAGGGAGTGCATACCCTGGCCCGGGGTTGCCAAGCGACGCGCTGGCTACCCCGGGTCCGTGCCCCCCAAGATCGCTTCATTCCTGAAGGGAATGTTTACGGGGGACCTGGCTTCGACTCGGTTCGTGAAAACGATCCCCTGCGTGGCCGCACCATGCCGCACGGTCCACGCTCCGAGCCGTACGAAATCCGCCGCCCCGCGCAAGCACCCCGCCCGCGGCCTATGCAATCCCTACAGGATTGAGTCCTGTCTG
>CAIOTJ010000664.1 GCA_903861195.1 uncultured Planctomycetaceae bacterium
AATCACGACGACCCAACGTCTAGGGCTCGATGCCTCATCCGACAAATTCCCCAACGGGGATCCTTCCCTCAGCCTGGGGTTGCCGCACCTGCGGCTACCCCAGGTGAAGCCCCCACATAATGCGATTTCTATCCTGAAAGGATTGCCTCGCTCGCCGGGAGAAAGACATGTGAATCCGACGATTTTCCATGCTCCGAAACGAACACAACCCTTACAGGGTCGATGTCGCGCTGGGGGATCTCTTACCCGGGGTAGCCGCTGAGGCGGCAACCCCGGGGTGAGAGAAGGGGGTTTTGGGCAAAGGAATGGGTTTTGACTCGACAGGCTGGAAGCCTATCCCACGACCGTAGAACAAATTTGAAAATTTGTTCGTGCAAGTCAAACCGCGTTCCGAGGTCAATCACGACGCCCCAACGTCTCGGGCTCGACGCCACATCCGAAAAACTCCCCAACGGGGCCGTTGGCAGAGAGAGGCGATAAGGAGTGCAGGAGAACGGTTGGACGTCGGGAAGAGGACGGTGAGCCAAGCCATGTCCTGAAGGGACATTCTTGGATAGCCCAGGGTTTGCCGCTTTGCGGCTACCCTGGGTCACTGGGCACCCCGATCGCCGCAGCCCTGTAGGGGCTGGCTTCCTGCACGGCAGACGAATCGACAACGATCCGAATTCGACCGGCATTTTTGCCATCAGGAGACCAAAGGCGCTGCCGGTTTCCCTGAGCCAAGCAGGAAGCGAACCCCTTCAGGGTTCAGGCCGAGTAGGGATGTCCCTGACCCAGGGTAGCCGCGGCGCGGCGAACCCTGGGCTATCCAAGACAAGTCCTTCAGACTTGGTCCACGCCCACCCGGAATTCCCAATGCCAAGTTGCATTTCCATTTGCGAAGGACACCACCTGTTTCTCCTGCTTTCCTCCTGTCCTGATCTCCCCTCTCGGCCCCCGGCCGAGTTCCGCTTCAGGGAACGACACCAACGCTCTCGATCAAGAACATCACATGTTCACTGACCGGCTGAATTCCCCAACGAAGACCCTTCCCTCAGCCTGGGGTTGTCGCGCCCGCGACTCCCCCAGGTCAGGCCGCGAACAACATCCCTTCTATCCTGTAAAGATTGCATTCATCGCCGGAAACAAGCGTTCGAACACCACGGTTGATCGGTTACCGAAACGAAAGCAACCCCGTTGGAGTCGAAGTGGTGTTTGAGGGCCGGTACCCGGGGTAGCCGCTGAGGCGGCAACCCCGGGCTGAGAGAAGTCACCTCTGCGAGGTAGGTCGTGGGCCGGCGGGGGGTTTTGGGCAAAGGAATGGGTTTTGACTCGACAGGCTGAAAGCCTATCCCACGGACGTAGAACGGGTTTCCCAACCTGTTCATCGCCCAAGTGTCCCCCGACCCGGCCCACGGCACGACGAGGCCGAGCGTTCGAACGCACGCCGTTCATTTCACGGCCGCGCGCCCCTCGGGGTCGAAGAACCGGATCGAATCAATTGCACCAACTCTGCGGGCCCCTCGCCCCCGGGTCGTCAGCCGGTGCCGCCAACTTGAGCAAATCTGGTCCAGGAACCGGTTCTGCCAAACTTCGCTGACGCACCGCAGGGCCCCAGCCGACTTGCCTGTTTCTCCGTACGGAATAGCCGCCCCCCCTACCGGCTCATTTTCCGGCACCGTATCATCTTGTGGAGTTGCTTTCGCTTTCCCGTCTCCCCCAAACCGCCCCATGCCCGGCCGTCTGCCGCTCTCACCGCTGCCGCTGCTGTGGATCAGCCTGCTGGTCATGGGGACCGGGCGCGCCTGGGGACAGACGGAAGAGACGCCCCGGGCCGCCGAGACGACGACCTCCCGGAATACGGAGACCAGGGACGATCTGCGGTATCTTCCCACCCCAGACGGCCGGTTGGTTCCCATTCCAGACCGGGCCGCTTACGACGACTTCCTGAAGTTCCTGCGGACACGGGAGCACCTCGGGCCCCCCGAGGCGAGTGCGACCCGCGTCCGCATCGAGGGAAACATCGACCAGGAGCATGCCGATCTGCTGCTGAAGCTCGAAGTTCAAGTCTCGGTCGAAGGGGCTTGGGTGCGTGTTCCCCTGGGACTGCGCGAGGCCCAACTGACCGGCGAAATCACCCATGCGGGCGGGGGGGAGTTTTCGCCCGGTCTCTTCGATCCGGAAGCCGGATTCGATTGCTGGCTGCGCGGCAAGGGACGCCATGAGCTGCTGCTCCCTCTGCGGGTCCCTCTCCTCTCCCGCCAGTTCCCACGGCGACTCGCACTCGGACTCCCCGCCGCCCCCCTCGCAACCGCCCGCCTGCGGCTGCCGGGAACCCGCCTCTCGGTCAAGAGCGGCGAACGGACCACGGTGGGAGTGCGTCAGGACAATGGGCAGTCCGAAGTCGACCTCGTCGGGCTCGAAGGACGCCTGGAACTCGCCTGGCAGCCACTCCCCCCGCAGTCGACTTCGGCCCCGGTGTTCGAAGTGACCACCCATGTGGCGGTCACCCTCGTCGAGAACGAATCAACCACCATCGAGGCGACGCAGCGCATCCAGCCCACCGCACAACAGGTGGGAATCGAGCAGTTCCAGGTGCGGCTTCCCGAAGGAGCTGAACTGCTGCGTCTGGAAAGCCCCGAGGTGCTCACCAGCGACGCCGTCCCCGGTTCGCCGGGCAGTTACCAGGTGCGGCTCCGGCGACCGGTGACCGGCGGGCTCGAACTGAAATACACCCTGCGGGCCCCCCCTCCCCAGGCGGGAGAGTCGTTCACGTTGGACGGTTTCGACGTGCAGTCGGCCAGTGCCCACAGCGGGTTCGTGGTGGTCACCGTCGTGGGACAGCTGCGCAGCGTGCGCGACCTGGCCGCCGGGCAATTCGTGCATCGCGTCAACCTGTCGGAATTGCCCGCCAACCTGCGGGCCGGGCAGGCCAGCCTCGGTTACCGCTTTTTCCGCCGCCTGCAGTTGCCACTGCGATTTGAACGGGTCACCCCGCTGGCGGGTGTCGAACCGGTCAATCATCTGCTGTGCCGTCCGGGACAGCTGGAACTGGTCAGCGAGCAACGGCTGCAGATCCGCCGCGGCACGCTCAACCGGGTGACGATTTCCTGGCCCGCCTTCCAAGCCGACGGGTGGAGTGTTCCGACGGTGGAAATCCCCTCGGCGGGGGAAGCCCGGGTGGTGGAATCCCGGACCAACGAAGACAAGATCGAAGTCGAACTGACCGATCCCGTGGGGGGCAGCCTCATCTTGCGGCTCCGTTCGCTGCGGGAGATGGCCGGGGACGAGACGGTCCTGGAAACCGCCCTCCCGGTCTGCGAGGTGCAGCGGCTCGAACCGATCCGGCTGTCGGTCCAGGCGGCGACTGATCTCGACGTGCGGCTCCGCAGCGTGGGGGACCGTCCCCTGCGGCCCCAGTCGGGGGGCGAACAGGAACCACTGTCGGAAGCGCGCGGGCTGACGCCGCGCGGCGACTGGCTGCTCGACGGGGCGGGCAGCCGGGTGGTCCTCGAATTGCAGCGGCAGGACCGCCGGATCTCGGCCCGCCAGGAGACGGCCATTCGGCTGCGCGAGCGGCTGGCCCGGGTCGAACAGACGTTCCCGCTCGAGGTCGAGTTCGCCCCGGCCACAGAACTGGCGTGGCGTATTCCCGAGGCCTTGCTGACCGCGGAAGTCGAAGTCTCGATTGGCGACGAACGTCTTCCCACCCGCATCGACCCGGCCCGCCGACTGGCCACCGTGTCGTTGAGCCCCCCCCGCATGGGGCGGTTCGCTCCCGTGGCGCGGTACGCTGTCGAACTGCCCTCACCCGGCGGTGCCGTGCCGGCAGACACCCAGTCCATTCCCCTGCTCGAGTTGCAGACGGCCCACCCCGCCACCAGCCGTGTGGAGGTACTCGACAGTACCGGCCTGCCGCTGGAACTGGTGGGCCCGGCCTGGACTCGCCACCTCAATCCGCAGGGGGTGCCGGTGTGGGAACGGGAGGGCGCGGCAGAGACCATCGAGCTGCGCTGGCCCGACCTCAACGCCCGACAGGCCATCGCCCGGGTCGACCGCGCCTGGCTGCGGACCGTGGTGGGGGGCGACGGCTCATTGCGGACCCGCGCCCAGTATCTCGTCTCCGCGGGAGTCTTGGCTCTCCCCTGCCAATTGCCGGTGGGGTGGCAGTTGGAGAACGCCTGGTGGAACTCGCAACGCGCCGGGCAGCGGCGCTCGGCCACTTCGGAAGGAGAAGCGATTGCCTGGAGCATCACCTGCCCGGAAGGGGATTCGCAGGAAGGTGCCGTGGTAACCCTCGACCTGCGCGGTCCTCCTCATGAGATTCCCCCCCGGGGCCTCGATCTCGATTTGGCCGCTCCCCGGCTCTCCCCCGACCAAACCCCAGGCACCTGCTTCTGGCAGGTCTGGGTTCCGGCCGAGCAATACCTGGCAACGCGGACCGACGGATTCGCGTCGGCGTATGAATGGGCCCGCACCGGCTTCGGCTGGAGCCGTCAACCGCTCTATTCCGATCGCGATCTGCGGCGCTGGGTGGGGGAGATCGAGGGGCTTCCCCCTTTCGAGCCTGATCCCCAGAGCCATGCGTACCTGCTGCAGACCACCCGGGGCACCGCGCAGCTGTCCGCCCGGTTTGTGGGGCGCTTGCCGCTGGTCTTCTCGGCGGTGGGAGCCGTCCTGGTGGGAGGTTTGATGGTCCGGCGCTGGCGCAGCCTGCGAAGCCTTCCCCTGGCCGCCGCCGCGGCCGCGTCGGTCGCACTGGTCGCGGTCTGGTGGACCGATCTGGTTCTGCTGTGGCTGCAACCGGCTCTGTTGGGGGGGGGAGTCCTGGCCTTTTACCTGCTGATCGACCGGCTGTCGTCCCGGCCTCGGGAGGGAGAACTCCCCGCGGCAGCCAGCTTCACCCCGACGGTTCCCCCTTTGCCCGGAGGGGCGTCCTCAGCCCCTTTGGCAACTCCCCCCCCGGGGGCCCCCGCCTCGGCACAAGATGCCACCCTGGTGCGGCCCGGCGGGGTGCGGGCGGGTTCGGGCCTCGAACCCCAGTATTCGGGGGGCCGATGATGCCCCGGTCCAGCGGCACGCTTCACCGCGGATCGCTTCACGACGGCGGGGTTCAACTCGGCCGGGTGACCCGCCTGTCGGCCCTGCTCGCACTGCTTCTGCTTCCTCAGTTTGCGGCGGCACAGTCTCCCCCTCCGGTGCGGGGCGAACCGGTTGTCCGCAGGCTGTTCGTCCCCGCGAACCAGCCCGAGCAATGGCCCACCGGTCCGTGGGAGCCCTGGAGTGCCCAGCGTGTCGAAGAGGGCCTGCGGGCTGTTCGCCGCGTCCGTTCCTGGGGAGCCACCCCCGCCCTGGCCGACGCCCGCTACCAGGCGACCCTGTTGGGAGACTCGCTGGCCGAGGGGCGGTTGTGGTGGACCGTTGAAGATCGCGACGGAGAACCGAGGTTCGTCGAGCTGGAGCCGTGCCAGTTGGTGTTGCAGCGGCTCGCCTGGGAAGACGCGGAAAGCCAAACTTCCGCCAGGTCAATCACCCCGTTGGCCTGGGGACGAACCGTGGGAGGCCGGCTGGGTTTTATCTGTGCCGGCTCGACGGGGCCAGAGATTCCTGGCCGAACCGTCGGGCGGCCCCGGCTCGAGGGAGACTGGGCGCTGGATGGAGAACGGTTTGGACCGGCGCTGGTGTTCGCTCTCGTGCTGCCCCCCGCGCAGGTCACCCGCCTCGAATTGCGCGTCCCGCAGGGGTTGCGATTGACGACCTCGGTGGGAGATTGCCGGGTCTCCACAGCGGGGGCCCCGGCCGGCTGGAACCTATGGCGCATCGAGCTGGGGCAGCATCACGAATGCCGGCTGCGGGTGGCCCCCGATCCCGGAGAGCGTGACTCGGCCCCTCGGCTGACCGCGCGTCCGGACATCAGCTTCACGGTTCGGCCTGAGGCGACGCGCGTGCGGGCGATGTTCGAGTTCGCCGCCTGGGAAGGGGAAGTCGACTCGGTCGAGGTGGCGGTCCCCGAAGAGCTGCAAATCGCGAACGTGCTGTATGGAGATCTTCCCACCGCCTGGAATGGGGTCCCCGGACAGCCTGGTCGCCTGATCATTCCCCTCCCCGAAAAGGTCCGCGGTTCCCTGCGGCGCATCGAACTGCGGGGACTGCTGCCCGGCTCGTTGAACCAGACCTGGCGAATGCCCCCGCTGGGCACTCCGGGAGCACTCGAGCTGGAAGGGCACCTCGGAGTTCGGCTGCAGGGGGTGCAGCCGGTCTCCAGCCTGCGGCACACGGGATTGCGGCAGTTTGGCTACGATCCCTCCCCCCAGGATGGCGAGGTGTTTGAATTCCGCCGGCTGCGTCCGGACGCCACGCTCGAACTCAGCCCGGTCCAGGGGCCCCTGCGGATGGCGTTCCAGTCATTGTCGATTCTTGACACCGGTTCCCCCTGGCAGGCCGAATGCCACCTGCTGTGGACGCTGGGGGAGGGCTCGTGCTGGTCGGTCGCCTGTCAGCTTCCCGCCGAATGGGAAGTGCTGGATGTGCGCCGACAGGAACAGTCGGGAAGTGACGAGACCCGGACGATCGACTGGACCCTGGTGCCGCAGGGAGCCTGGCAGCACGTGGTGGCTGAGCTGTCGGAACAACTTGACAGTGAACATCCCGTGCGACTCCAGATGACGGTTCGGGGCCCGGCAACCGGCCGGGGAGGCTCGCTTCCACTCCCCCTCGTGAAGCCCGTCGAAGGGCGCGCCGCCGAACAGATCACGCTGCTTCCGGGGGGCTTGCCAGACCGGCTGGAGGCCAGCGAAGGATACCGGCGAACGGAGGTGCCCCGCGAAGGGCTGGTCGCCGCACTCCCCGAGATCTGGAAGTCGCCCCCCCTTCTGGCCGAACTCTCCCGGAAATTGGACCTGTCCCCTTTTGTGGAAATGGTGGTTTCCTCAGGAGAGGCCCAGGGCCGCCTCCGACTGCCGTCTCCTCCCGAGTCCTCCCCCGCCGAAGAATTGGGGACACCAGTCGAGCCAGGACCCAATCTTTCCCGGGTCGCCGGAACCGCGAACCTTCCTGCCTGGATCTCCCGTGCCGCGACGCGCGTCCGGCTGAGCGCGGGGGGCGATCAGGTGGATGACTACGAAGTCACATGGCTCGTCCCGGCCCGGGATGACACCTGGCCATTGCGGTGGAGTTTTCCCCAGCGGGCCGAGTCTCCCCGGGTCGTCGTCGATGGCGTGATTGGCACCCCGCTCGACCAGTCGGGAAGTTTCCGGCAGGGAGTACTGCTCCCCGCCCGGAAAGCGGGCGAGACAATGCAGCGCGTGGCGCTGCGGTATCGTCATGACGACGGCGTGCGGCATGGGTTGCGGCAGCGGCGTCTGGAACTTCCCGTGCCCAACCTCCCCGTCATCCAGACCTGCCTCGACCTCCGCCTCCCCGCCACCCTGCTGCTGGCCACCCCCCCCGCCGGGTTCCTCCCAACGGGAGACCCGACGGCCCCCGAGGCGAACAGCTGGTTTCGAAATGCAGCCGAATCCCGCTTCAACCCCTGGGTCGCCGACCACTGGTGGCAGTTGATTCAGGGAACCCGTGGCGGCCCCACCGCCGAACCGATTGCCGAGTGGTCGTGGCAGGGAGAGGCTGCGGGATCTCCCGATCATGTCGAGCTGGCAACCTGGAATCGGACCGAAGCCCGTGGCCTGGGGTGGTGGGCCTGCCTGGCGAGTCTGGCCCTGGGGCTGTCTGTCCGGCAACACAGGCCCAACCGGGACACCGCCGCGATCCCCCTGCTGTTGGCCCTGCTGGGAATCGCCGCCCTGTGGAGTCCCCCGCTGCTCTGGCCACTGCTGCAGTCCGCCGCCCTCGGTTGCCTGATCTCGCTGCTCATTCCCGCCACCTGGATGACGTGGCGCGGCTGGGGCCAGACTCGCCCCCCCCATCTCGCCTCGCGGCGCGATCCAGCCCCCGCAGCGGGCCTGTCGCGGACTCTGGGGGCCGGCTTCGGATTGTGTCTCTGGCTGGCCAGCGGAGCCCGGTCGCAAACGGACGGACCGCCGCGGGCCCTGCTGGGGCCCCTCGAATCGCTGGGAGACATCCTCATCCCCCTCGATGTCGGCGGTGTTGCCGAAGATCGGCTGTACGTCTCCCCCGAATTCCGCGGCAATGTTGCCGAACCTCTGCGGCAGGTCACGCTCCCCCGCTGGCTGGCACAGGAAACCACGCTGCAGAGCCTGCCCGACCAACGCCCGGGCGATCCGCTGCTCAAGGGAGACCAGCCGTCAAGAGACCTGCTGGAGGCCCGCCTCCGGGGGGTGCGGGTGGGAACCGAGCCAGTGGAGATTCCCCTGCAACTGGCGGGATTGACTCTCGCCGACGATGTGTCGTGCCTGGTGAATGGACGACCGCACGATGTTTGGCGGACCGATGCCAACGGCGGTCTGGTCGTGTCTCTCGCGGCCCACGAACATCTGGGCCCCCCCGTGGGGAGGGAACCACGCCCGCCCAGCGTCCCCCTGCCGGACGAGACTCCCGCCGCCAGGGCCGACCTCCCCGCCGCGCCCCTCGACGTGTTGACCGAACTCGAGATTGTCCTGCGACTGCTGCCTCTGCCCGATGAAACGCTCCGCCGGGCCCGGCGGGTCACCTTGCCAGCCGCGGCCGTCACCCGGCTGCGGCTCCCCGGCGACACGCGGCTCGGTCACTGGACGCTGGTCCAACCGGCGGCCACTTATCATCCTCCGCCGCGCGTTGGCCTCCCCGAGGAATGGGGAGTCGAGGCGTCCGAACTGCAATGGCAAACCGCCCCCGGCGAGACCCCGGTCCGACAAGAGGCCATCCGGGTCGAAAGCTGGAACCTGGTGGAATTCGACGGCCAGGTGACCACCACCCGCTGCTGGGCCCGCTACCTCCCCGGGGGAACCCAGGTCCAGTCCGTCCGCTGGACCATTCCCCGGGGAATGACCGTCCGCCAGATCGAGGGCCCTCCCCTCTCGGGAGAGACCTGGCAGCGGCTCGAGGGGGGCGATCGTCGACTGTGCCTCGAATTCGCCGAGCCACAGACCCAGTCCTTCGAGGTGATCCTCGACCTCATCTCCGCCTTCGAGGGGAATCCGCTGGAGCTGCGATTCCCCGACCCCGCCGACAACACTCTCTTGGGCCGATTGCGGTTCGACCTGCGGCAAGACCGTGTCGCGCTCCGCTCCCCCTCCGATCGGCAGTTGATGGTCAGTTCCCCGATGATCGACCAGCCTCTGCGGGTCCTGGCCCCCGCCGACCTGGCGCGCGAATCGCGGTTCGGCGAGGTGACCCCCGACCTCGGCTTCGAACTCGACCGCCCGCTCTCCCTGATGGTGCTGATGCAGACGGCCGCGCCGCCCCTGCAGGCGGCCACCATCGAACAGCGCGGCGAAATCCGGCGCGGACAGCTCGACTGGAACTACCGCGCCGCCGACGTCCGTTCGAAGAAATCGGTGTTTCATTACGAACTGGCGGTCGACCCGCGGATCGAGATCCGCGAGGTTCATGTCCGCGAACAAGAGACCGACCGGGTGGCTCGGTGGTCCCGCGACGGAGATCGGCTCACGGTCTTCCTCGCCTCCCGCGCAGGAACCTCCCAGACCGTCGACATCTCGGGCTCGCTCCCCCTCCCCGAGACGGGTGAGATCGCTCCTCCGCTGGTCAGCCTGCGGGGTCTGCGCCCCACCATCGAACGTCGGCTGCTCACGGTGGTCGATGAGGTCGTCTCCGCCCGACTCACCCAGGGAGACGCCCCGGGCCGCGCTCCCGGCGGCTCGCTGCTGCTGTTCGACGCTCCCAGCAATCCCGAAGAGGAATGGCCGACCTTACGGCTCACCGGCCCCGCCCCCCGCGCACCCGATCGGCCCGATGCCCCGGAAAACCCGGCCGATGAGGCCGGTCCCGGTGAGTCGTCGGCAGCGCCAGACACTCTCCCCCTCGTGGTGCGGCATGCCGAGCTCGAATTGGCCGCCCCGACCACCCCTCCGTGGACCTGTCTCGTCCGCCTCTGGCTCTCTCCAGGAGAATCCCACCGCCTCAGTTGGTCGGCTCCCAGCGGGGCCGAGGTCCGGGCGGTGCAGTGGAACGGCGTGCCCCTCGAATGTCGGGCAGAAAATTCACCCCACGGCCCGCAATGGACCTGCGTGGTCCCGGCCCGCACCGATGAGGGACTGCTGCAGGCGGTCTGGCAACTGCCCCAGCCCCCCCCCCACAGTCCGCCGCCGCTCTGGCCCCAGCCACTCCCCGAACTTCCCAGGGTGACCGACGCCGAGTTGGAAAGGTTGACGCTGATCTGGAATTCGGACGCCTGGAATTGGCTGTCGATCGCCCCCCCCTGGCGGGAGATCACCGGAACCGAGCTGGGGGAACTTCGGGGTCGGCTGACTCTTCCCCCAACCGCACGCGGGGAGTCGGAACGGATCGCGGTGGGATCGCCCCGGGCGATGGAGGAGTGGCGGAACGGCGGTGTGATCTCCGGGTTGACGGTCTGGCCCGGACATCGGATTCGCTGGGGAGGGCTGGGAGTGGCCACCCTGACCCTGGCCCTGCTGGTGTGGTGGCTGACACCACTCTGGAAACTGCTGCAGAACCGGGGCAGCCTGACGCTGGCGTTGGCCGGCCTGATGTGGTGGGGCTGGTTGCCGGGTGGGGGTTGGGGATTTCTCCTCGCGGCCATCTCGGTCCCCTGGGCCTTCTGGGATCTGCGTCCAACCTTCCGCCGCCCAGCCTGGACCCGCGGCTAGCCCCGCCGAGGTGCCGCGCCCCGCCTCCGATCGAAACGATGAGGCGCTCTGCGACGAGGGGCCCCACCGGCCGAAGCTGATTGACCTCCCACAGCCGATCAAATAAAGTGATGCCGATGGATGAAGCGGGACCAGCCGAACCACGTGACGGTGCGTAGGCGATTGCGACTGGGACCACCGAACTGCGACAGAAAGAACGAGAAAGGATCCGACGATGTTCACGATTCTCGGACGGGCGTTGCCTGGTCAGGCGGATTGCAGCGGGGTCTCGCGGCGCGACTTTCTGACGGTGGGTGGGATGGCCCTGGGAGGGATCTCCCTGACCGACGTGCTGCGGGCCGAGACCAAGGGGGCCGGTCTGGGCCACAAGGCCATCATCAACATCTATCTGCCGGGTGGGCCGCCGCATCTCGACATGTGGGATCCCAAGCCCCAGGCACCCCGCGAAATCCGCGGAGAATTCGACGCCATTCAGACGAATGTGCCGGGGATTGAAGTCTCCGAGATGTTCCCCCGCATGGCCCAGATGATGGACAAGTTCGTCATCGTGCGGTCGCTGGCCGACTCGGACGGCGGCCACGACGGCTACCAGTGCATGACGGGCCGCAAGCGGGGTGGCCGGGTTCCTCCCGGAGGTTGGCCAGCTGGCGGAGCCTGGGTCTCGAAGTGCCAGGGGCCGGTGAACGACGCCATTCCCCCGCACCTCGCCCTCATGTACACGACGGGCAACCGCACCTGGGGTGAACCAGGCGACGGGGGCTTTCTGGGGGTCGCCCATGCGCCGTTCAACCTGCTGGGGCGCAAAGCCCGCAGCACCGCCGACAGCATGGTTCTGCAAGGGGTCACGCTCGACAAGCTGAAAGACCGCACTTCGCTGATGCAGTCGCTGGACCGGTTCCGCCGGCAGGCCGACGCCAAGGGAGTGATGGAGAGCATGGATGTCTACGCCCAGCAGGCGATGGGCATTCTGACCACCTCGCGGCTGGTCGACGCCCTCGACCTCAGCAAAGAAGATCCGGCCACCGTTGCCCGGTATGGAAAGAGCGTGGAAGAGTTCCAGCGCGATGGCGCTCCGCCCATGATCGAGAACTTCTGCATCGCCCGGCGGTTGGTCGAGGCGGGGGCACGGTTTGTGTCGCTCAACTATAGCCGGTGGGACTGGCACGGCCCCGATGGCATGAACTATCCCAAGTGCCGGGAAGAATGCCCGCTGCTCGACCAGGGCCTGGCGGCGTTGATCTCGGACCTGCACGAGCGGGGTCTGGATCGTGACGTGTCGGTGGTGGTCTGGGGCGAATTTGGCCGGACCCCCAAAATCAACGGCAACAACAGCCGCGATCACTGGCCGCAGGCGAACACCGCCCTGCTGGCCGGCGGCGGCATGCGGACCGGCCAGGTGATTGGGGCCACCAACCGCTATGGTGAAAACCCCACCCTGCGGCCAGTCAAGTTCCAGGAAATTTTCGCCACGCTCTACAAGAACGCCGGCATCGACGCCCAGAACATCCGCGTCTTCGACCAGGCCGGCGTCCCCCAGTACCTGGTCGACCAGGGGAACGAACCGCTGCACGAAGTGGTGTAGACGAGACAAAAGGGGTCAGGTCCATATTCCGCTCCCGAAGAGCTGACGTGTGTGGCTCACCCCCGGCCGTCAGGGCTTTTGGGCCGGTCGTGGGTCCGCAGTGGACAAGCCAGCCGAAACATGGGATTGGGCGAACAGCCGACACGCCTGTTCCACGGACCCTCAACCGCTGATTCCTCAACCAACACCTGTTCGCCTCCCCCGAACCCGGTTGGTCAGGCAGCCGAAGAATCGGTCACGGCTTGCCCGACTGACTTTCCGCAGTCACTCTGACTGAAGTTTCGGCATCCGTACCCAGACGGTTCCAGGGGATCGCGCCGGCGAGCTGCTTGCGGAACAGGGCCATGCTGCGCGGGCGGAGGTGATACGGCTGATGAGGGTCGAACGCCTGACGCTGGATGTTACCGTCGTAGGTGTCGAACAGGCGTTCCAGGCCGGGGACCTCATGGATCGACGGCGGCATCTGGAAGTCGATGCCGTGGTCGTGGGCATTCAGCAGGATCAGCAGGTGATCCCCCACGATCGACTCGCCCGTCTGGCCAGTCTGGCGGCAGTCCCCCAGCAGCAGAATGCCCAATGTCCGCAACTGGTTGCTGTTCCACGCGTCGACGCTCATCTGCGTCCCGGAGGGATCAAGCCAGTAGACGTCTCGCAGCCCACCCAGGATCGAACCCTGGAAGAAATTGCGCCGGCAGAGGGCGGGCTGCGTGCGGCGGATCTCGATCAGCCGCCGCACGAAATCGAGAAACTCGCGGTCCCCCTCCCCCAGGTTCCAGTCGAGCCACGAGAGTTCGTTGTCCTGGCAGTAGCAGTTGTTGTTCCCCCGCGACGTGTGCGAGAGTTCGTCGCCCCCCCGTAGCATGGGAACCCCTTGCGAGACCAGCAGCGTGGCCAGCAGATTGCGCATCTGGCGGCGGCGCAGCGCTTCGGTGGCGGGGTCAGTGCTGGGCCCCTCGACGCCGCAGTTCCAGCTGTCGTTCACATTGCTGCCGTCCCGGTTGTCTTCGCCATTGGCCTCATTGTGCTTCTGGTGGTACAGCACCAGATCGCGCAGCGTGAACCCGTCGTGGCAGGTGATGAAATTCACGCTGGCCGAGGGACGCCGTCCATCATCCTCATAAAGGTCGGCACTCCCCGACATCCGCGTGGCCAGTTCTCCGACGGTGCTGCCATCCCCCTTCCAGAAACGCCGCACGCAGTCTCGGTAACGTCCGTTCCATTCGGTCCAGATGACCGGGAATTGCCCCACCTGGTAGCCATTCTCACCCACATCCCACGGTTCGGCGATGAGCTTGACCTGCGACAGAATGGGATCCTGGTGGATCACGTTCAAAAAGCCGTTCATGAGGTCGATGTTGCCGGTCTGCCGCGCGAGGGTGGCGGCGAGGTCGAACCGGAAGCCGTCGACATGCATCTCGGTGACCCAGTACCGCAGGCTGTCCATGATCAGTTGCAGGACGTGGGGATGCTGCAGTCGCGGGGTGTTCCCACAGCCGGTGTAGTCGAGATAGTACCGGAGATTGTCTTGAGCAAGCTGGTAGTATGAGCGATTGTCGATTCCCCGCAGGGAGAGGGTGGGACCCCACTGGTTCCCCTCGGCGGTGTGGTTGTAGACCACGTCGAGGATCACTTCGATGCCCGCCGCATGCAGGGTACGGACCATCGACTTGAATTCGTGCATCGCCAATTCGGCGTCGTGGACGCTGGCGTAGCGCGGATCCAGAGCGAAGAAGCCCAGCGTGTTGTAACCCCAATAGTTGTCGCGCCCCTGCTCAACGAGAAACCGCTCGTCGACATGAAAATGGACCGGCAGCAATTCAACCGCCGTGATGCCGAGCCGGCGTAGGTGGCGGATGGAGACTTCGGAGGCGAGCCCGGCGTAGGTCCCGCGGAGCCTTTCGGGGACGCCGGGCATCCGCCGGGTGAAGCCCTTGATGTGAATCTCGTAGATGATGGTCTGCTCCCAGGGAGTCCGCGGGGGACAGTCGTCTCCCCAGGTAAAGGCGGAGTCGACCACCTGCGCGAGGGGAGCGAACGCGGCCGAATCGCGGGTGTCGTACGAGAGGTCACCTCCCCCGGCCCCGGGGGTATAGCCAAACAAGGAATCATCCCATTGCAGAGTTCGTCCCACGGCGCGGGCGTACGGATCGAAGACCAGCTTGTGTGGATTGCAGCGGTGGCCCGCCGAGGGATCGTAAGGTCCGTGCACCCGAAAGCCGTAAACCGTCCCCGGCTTGATGTCGGGGAAATACCCATGGAAGACCCGGTAAGTCTTTTCCGGCAAGCGGTAACGTGCGCTTTCGACCGGCGCGGCGGAATCGTCAAACAGGCACAATTCCACCCGTTCGGCCACCTCGGAAAACAGGGCAAAATTGACCCCCGACCCATCCCAGGTGGCACCCAGAGGATAGGGCTGTCCTGGCCAGATGCGCATGGTGGGCTCGCTCGCAAACGGGAAGTGAACTCTGGGGAAAGTCTACGCAAATCCGGCGGACCGGGGGAGCGACGGGGAATTTGCTGATGGACAGCCATGCGTCACACGCCATGGTCGATTATGATCGTGCCAGTCGTCAGTGACTGCATCGGGAATTCCCCGGATCGCCCCCAGATCACGGAACGGGAAGTTCCCTCCTCTGTTGACCGGTGCCCGCCGTCTCTTGCCGGGATGCGCGGGCCTGCCTGTTTCGATCTGGGCGATTCCTCCCACGAGAGCTGACTTGGCCGATCTGCTGATCTCTTCACCACACCGCTACCTGGTTCGATTTCATCCCAAGCGGATTGCTCACGCCTTCACCGATGTCTTGATCATCGGCAGCGGGATCGCGGGTTTGCGGGCGGCGCTGGAGGTTCCCGCCGGTCTGCAGCAGATCATCATCAGCAAAGACCAGGTGGCGCTCTCGAACAGCGCCTGGGCGCAGGGAGGGATCGCCGGTGTGCTCGATCCGGTGGATGAATTCTCGAACCATGTGGCCGACACACTGGCCGCCGGGAAGGGAATTTGCGATCCCCGGATTGTCGAGCTGGTGGTGCACGAGGCTCCCGAGCGGATTCACGAGCTGATCGAGTGGGGAGCGGTCTTTGATCAGGAGAATGGCAGCATCGCGCTGACCCGGGAGGGGGGGCACAGCCATCGCCGCGTGGCCCATGCGCTGCAGGACGCCACGGGCAAGGAAGTGATGCGGGCACTGATCGCCCGGGCGACGGAACTTCCGAACGCCGAGATCTGGGAAAAAACCTTCACCATCGACCTGCTGACCCACGAGGGAGTCTGCCGCGGAGCAGTGGTGTGGAACCGGGAACATGGCAAAACGCTGGTCTGGGCCAAACAGACCATTCTGGCAACCGGGGGGGCGGGACAGATCTATCGCGAGACCACCAACCCCGCGATCGCCACTGCCGACGGACATGCGGCCGCCTTCCGCGCCGGGGCCGAATTGCGGGACATGGAATTCATGCAATTCCATCCCACGGTGCTTTATATCGCCGGCAGTTCGCGGCATCTCATTTCCGAGGCGGTGCGGGGGGAAGGGGCCTACCTGCGCGACTGCACCGGCGAGCGATTCATGGGGGCTTACTCATCGCAGATGGAACTGGCCCCGCGCGACGAGGTGAGCCATGCCATCGTCCGGCAGATGGAGAAGACGCGCCACCCCTGCGTCTATCTCGACCTGTCGCACCTTCCCAAAGAGCTGGTGCGAGAGCGATTTCCCCACATTGGAAAGGTCTGCCGGGACTTCGGCCTGGACATCACCCGTGACCTCATTCCGGTTCGGCCGGGGGCCCATTACATGATTGGCGGCTGCACGACCGATGACGAAGCCCGCACCACCGTACCAGGACTGTGGGCCGCCGGTGAGGTGACCTCCACGGGACTGCACGGCGCGAATCGGCTGGCCTCCAACAGCCTGCTGGAGGGGTTGGTGTTTGGTCGCCGGGCGGGGCGCAACGCCGGTGCGGCGGCCGCCGCCACCCCCGATGAATTCCGCCCAATCCCGCTGGTCAGCGACTGGCCTACGGGGGGGCCCACCGACGACGAACTTGACCTGACCGATCTGCGGAACTCGCTGGGATCGGAGATGTGGCGCGACGTCGGCATCCAACGGACCCTCGCGGGCCTCGAAGGAGCCCAGCGACAGGTCGATTTCTGGAGCACCTACGTCGCCGCCAAAGAGTTCGCCGACCCCCGCGGCTGGGAGTTGCAGAATATGCTGCTGGTGTCGCGGCTGATCATCGCCGGGGCCCTGAGCCGCCGCGAAAGCCGGGGCACCCACTTCCGCAATGATTTTCCCCAGCCCGATCCGGGCCAGGCCCAGCACTTCTCGATCCAGGCCGGCCCCACCTGAGATCCGTCCCCCTTTCCTGTCCATTTCCTTCCGTCAGTTTCTTTCCCGACGCCATGAACCTCATCGAACAGAAGCTGCATGAACTGGACCTCGCGCTCCCGACGGCTCCTCCCCCCGTCGGATTTTATGTGCCCGTGATCCGGACGGGCCAACTGATCATCACCAGCGGCCAGCTTCCCTTCATTGGGAAACAACTGGCATTCGCCGGGAAACTGGGGGCGGATTTGCACGAAGAAGATGGCTGTAACGCCGCGCGGATTTGCTTGTTGAATGCCCTGGCGCAGGTGAAGGCTTGCCTAGGGAGCCTCGAGCAGGTGCGGCAGGTGGTGCGGGTCGAGGGGTATGTGCTGTCGGCCCCCGGGTTTTCGAATCAGCCCCAGGTGCTGAACGCCGCCTCGGAACTGCTGGTGCATCTGTTTGGAGACCGCGGCCGGCATGTCCGCACCGCGGTGGGGGTGGCGGAAATGCCGCTGAATGCGGCCGTGCAACTCGCCCTGTGGGTGGAAGCCTGATAGCATCTTCTGTTCGACAATGGAGTTCGCCCGTCAAATCCCGGGTCCCGCCCAATGAGTCAGCCCCCCCTCTTGATCCGCTGGACCCTGCAGCTCGCGCGGGGGCTGCGCACGCTATCGCCCGGTGAGGCGGTGGTCTGGGCCTCGTGGGGGGGACTGCTGCTGTCAATCGAGACGCTGGGGGAACGATTCAATGACCGCTGGTTCGATCTGGGAGCGGGCGTGTCGATTTTGGGGTGGTGCCTGATCACCCTGTTGGTCCACAACACACGGCCCCTGCAACTGGTTTCCTGGATGCTGGGGGGGTTGCCCTCGCGGCGTTGGGTACAGGCCAATCTGGCCTTCAGTTGGGGGGTCGACCTGCGCCGCGTGCCGCCGCTGCGGCGGTCTTTGCCAAAGGCCTGGGTGCGGATCGCCGGGGGACTGCTCGCCTTGACACTGCTGACCTTTGGCAGCGTCTGTCTCTTCCCGGACGGTCTCCGCGAGCGGATCGTGCCGGTGTCTTACCTGGGCTTTCTGATCCCCTGGACGGCCACCCTCGGGATCTCGATGTTCCTGGCCAGCGTGATGCTGTTTGTACTGTGGGCCGAGATCCATGACCGCGCCGTAACCCACTTCGACGCCCAGGGTGAACGGCCCCTGCGCGGCGAAGTGCTGGCGATGCTGGGCTGCACCGGAGCGCTGCTCTTGGCAGGACTGACACTGCCGCTGTGGATTGCTCTGGCAGGATTGGCGGCGATTGGCCTGGTTGTCACCCTGGGGATGGCGCTGACCAGCGATGATCTGGTGCTGGTCTGGCGGCAGGAGCTGAAGGGGCGGAGCGGCTGCTTCGATGGCCGGCTGTTTATCTGGTTTCAGGCGGTCGCCGCCGTCGCGATCCTGATCAATCTGTCGCTGCTGTTGGGAGGAGGCCGCGAATTGCCTTTTCTGGGGGAATGGAGGCTGTCGTCGGTCTTTTCACCCCGCGCTCTGTCCGACCCCGCCCGGATCCTGGCACGGATCACCAGTTGGGTCTCCCTCGGGGGGGGAGTGGCGGTGGGGTTTGACGCTCTGCGGCTCGCGGTGCAGGGAATCTGGTATCACCCGCGCCGCATGCTGGACGGGGAGGGACGGCGGCTCTCGCTGGCGGCGGACTTCGAAACCCGCCGGCCCCAGGAGATTCGCTGCCGGCGGCAACTGCTGCGGGGACTCGAGCGGCTGTTTAAGCGCGCCGCGCGGCGGCGGCTGCCCGCCAATTCGGGACTCCTGTTGGGACTGCAGCACTGGTTCGTCTCGGGACTGCGGACCGACGCCAATGAAGACTACCTGCATGACCGCGACGCGACGGTCTTCGATGGCATCATTGGCCGCCCTTTCCACAAGATCTTCCCCCGACTCACCCGATTTCACTTCTGGCAGATCACCACCTCCCTGGAAATCGACCTGATCTACATTGAACGCTCGGTCTCGTTCCGGCGGTTCGTCAAGGTCCTGCGGCAGATGTTCGAGCTGTACGACATGCACGGCGGACGAGTGCGGGCCGAAGATCGCCATTTCCAGGGACTGACCGGGGTCAAAGTGATCATCCACGAGATCGCCGCCGGGGCCATCCAACCCCCCGACTTCGAATCGCCTCTCAACGCCAATTATCCCGAGCCGGAATACAAGGAACTCGACCGGGCCCGGGTGCTGCATGTGTTCCGCGAGCGGCACGAGTCTGAGGTCGAAACCCCCACCCCGGGGGAATCGAATTGGGCCCCTGATCTCAGCCACCTGTTCTGAGATCTTCGCAGCGCGGGTGGGCCCCCACACGATCGCCTGCACGGGCCAGCTGGGGCGTCGAGGCTGTTCCCCTCATCCCCCGGTCTCTCCCGTTGGTCTTTGGTTTCCACGGTCCGCTGGCCAATTGAACCATCAGTCCGACTCGCGTGTCCTTTCCGCTCCAAAACTCGTACTGCACTCTTTTCTCAGATTTCCTAGACTGCCTGAGAGTGACAGTCCCCTCACCCCGGAGAAGGATGACCAGGCGTGACCGCGATCCTTGGAATTTCGGCGTACTTTCATGATTCGGCCGCGGCACTCGTGGTGGACGGCCAGATTGTGGCCGCCGCCCAGGAAGAACGATTCACCCGGCTAAAGCATGATCCGAATTTTCCCACCCGGGCGGTCGAGTATTGCCTCCGCCAGGCGGGGCTGACCGCGGCCGATCTCGACTATGTCGGCTTCTACGACAAGCCGCTGCTGAAATTCGAACGGCTGTTGGAGACAACGGTCGCCTTCGCCCCCCGCGGCTTTCGGTTCTTCGCCGAGGCGATTCCCCTGTGGGTCAAGCAGAAGCTGTTTTTGCCGCGGGAACTCAAAGCGGGCCTGGGGGGCCAGTATCGCCGCCGGGTGGTCTTCACCGAGCATCACGAATCGCACGCCGCCAGCGCGTTCTTCCCCTCCCCGTTCGAAGAAGCGGCGGTGTTGACGCTCGACGGCGTGGGGGAATGGGCCACCGCCAGCTACGGTGTCGGCCGGGGGAACCGGCTCGAACTGCTGCAGGAACTGCGGTTCCCCCACTCGCTGGGAATGCTCTACTCGGCCTTCACTTATTTCTGTGGTTTCCGCGTCAATTCGGGTGAATACAAGCTGATGGGGCTGGCCCCCTATGGCGAGCCCCGGTATGCCGATCTGATCCGCGAGAAACTGGTCGACATCAAACCCGATGGCTCGTTGCGGCTCGATCTGTCGTACTTCGATTACTGTCTGGGCCAACGGATGACCTCGCCGAAGTTCGCCCAGTTGTTTGGCGGGCCGCCGCGGCCTCCCGAGTCTCCCCTCACCGAACGGGAAATGGATCTGGCCGCCTCGATCCAGGTGGTGACCGAAGAGGTCATGCTCAAGATGGCCCACCATGTGCACGCCGAAACGGGGCTGAAGAACCTCTGCCTGGCGGGTGGGGTGGCCCTCAATTGCGTGGGGAATGGCAAGATTCTGCGTGAGGGTCCCTTCGAGAATCTGTGGATCCAGCCCGCCGCGGGGGACGCAGGGGGAGCCCTGGGGGTGGCGCTCTTCATCTGGCATCAGTTGCTCAACAATCCCCGCACGGTGCAGCCGCGAGACAGCCAGCACGGCTCGCTGTTGGGCCCGGCCTTCAGTGACGACCAGGTCGAACAGTTCCTCAAGTCGATTGGGGCCAAGTACCGGCGATATCCCGATGACGAGTCGCTGTGCACCGCGGTCGCGGGACTGATCGGTAGCGACAAGGTGGTGGGTTGGGTGCAGGGACGGATGGAGTTTGGTCCCCGGGCTCTGGGTTCCCGTTCGATTCTGGGTGACGCCCGCAGCCCGCGGATGCAGTCGGTCATGAATGTGAAGATCAAGTTCCGCGAATCGTTCCGTCCCTTCGCCCCCTCGGTGATGGAGGAACATGTTGACGACTACTTCCAGATGCGACCCCGCGAGCAAAGCCCCTACATGCTGCTGGTGGCCCCCGTCGCCGATTCGCGCCGCACCGACTGCGCCACCGAAATGGCGGGAAAATCGGGCATCGACAAGCTCAAGGTCTTGCGGTCCGAGATTCCCGCGGTGACCCACGTCGACTATTCGGCCCGCGTGCAGACTGTCGATGCCGACCGGCACGGCCGCTATCACCACCTGCTGCGCAAGTTCCGCGAGCAGACCGGCTGTCCGGTGGTGATCAACACCAGCTTCAATGTACGGGGAGAACCGATCGTCTGCACCCCGCAGGACGCCTATCGCTGCTTCCTGTCGACCAACATGGATGCGCTCGTGCTCGAACGCTGCGTGTTGCTCAAGGAAGATCAGCCGGCCCTGTCGCCCGAGGAAATCGCGAAATACATCCAGCAGTTCAAGCTCGACTGATGTGATTCGAGCCCAGCTGTGGTCGACGACGTCGACGCCCGATCGCACCGACCACGGCTCCGCCGACCTCGCCGGGGCCAACATCCGCGCTCCGGTCCCCGGATTGGCATTCCGGAATCGGCGTTGTCCGATCTTCCCGCCCCGTCTGGCACGTTCCGCCAGCAACCGGTCCTCCCCAAGCCTGCAAGCCCCCCAGTGTGTCGGCCGTCGATGGCTGTTGCGCGACAATTCGGATTGTCCTCATCCCCATTTGTGTGATAGCGTCCCGCTCCCTCCTCGAAGCCCTTCCCGGCCTGTTCGGTCCCCACCACGTCCGCAACCACTCCACTCCGCTCCTGGGTGAAGACGAGCGCTGTTGAAGTTTCTTGCGGATCACCCCTCCTCGGGGGTTCTCGAATCGGGCTGTTTCCTCCCCGTCTCAATCCGACTCCCCCCTCCCAGCATGTCTTCACAGTGCGTCGCCGCTGCGCGCGTCAATCCCAGACTGACAATGCGCTCGATCCAGGTCGTGTTGGTGGCCTGGGTGCTGACCACCCTCCCGGGCTGCGCATTTCTCTGTCCCACAGCCTTGTGGGTCCCGCCGGGAACTCTCCAGCTGCTCCCGCCGGGTGACGATGCATGTGCGCGCGCCTTCGCGGCGGCAAGTGAGGCCGACGAACAGAACTCGGAAGACGCCCCGAGACTCTGGATGGTGGCCGCTCAACTCGCCTGGCGCGAACTCCCTGCTGGTGCCCCCCACTCGGTTTCCAACATCGAGACATGTGCCGCTTGGCAGCGTTACCATCTGGCCCTGGGGCGGTTCCTCGAAACCGCTCGTGACCAGGGATTGTGGAAGCCAGGAGAGGGATTCCAGATCCACACCGTCCGGGGTCCGGTCTGGATTCCGATTGAGCCGCGCGGGTTCCTCTGGCAGCCCGGGGAGTTCCAGCAACTGCGCGCCGTGGGGTGTTACAGCTCTCCCTCACTCACCCGGCACCACGTCCGCGACGGCGTGGGTGCCCCGGTCGTGGTGGAGCGCGGTCCGCATCCTCCCCTGCGTCCCGGGGACCGATTCCTGGGCCCGCACGCCCTGTTTACCGCCACAGCCATCCTCCGTCCCACCACGGATGCCGAGGGTGAACCGAGCCTGGTCCTCGAGTTGTGGAATCCCCGCCACACAGCCCAGGTGGACGGCCCGCACGGGGCGGTCCCGCTGGCCGCCGACCTCTCGGCCCCGTTCGTATTCCATGAAGCCGAAGTGGCCAATCTGCCTGATCCGTTCGAGATGTTCGTCCATCCCGACAACAATCCCGAATTCGAGGGACTGCTGTTTCTCGAACCGTATCAGCCCGGGAAGATTCCAGTCATTCTGGTGCATGGGCTGCTCTCGAGCCCCCGGACCTGGATCGATCTGGCGAACGACCTGCGGGCCAACCCCGAGTTCACATCCCGCTTCCAACTCTGGGCATTTGGTTACGCCACCGGGCGTCCGTTCGTGCGGGCGGCCGCCGACCTGCGGCGACAGTTGCGGCTGGCTCTGGAGGAATTGCAGGTCACCTGTCCCGATCCTGCGCTCGACCAGGTGGTGTTGATCGGGCACAGCATGGGGGGCCTGATTTCCAAGTTGCAGGTCTCCTCCAGCGGAGATCAACTGTGGACGACCATCTCGGATCGACCGCTGGATGATCTTGAGATGCCCGAAGAGCTGCGCGATACCGTTGAAGACATGATGTATTTCGAACCAACCCCCGCCGTGAAGCGGGTGATTTTCGTCGGCACACCCCACCGCGGGGCCGCACTCGCCCACCAGATGATCGGCCGAATCAGTTCGTCGCTGGTCAATCGCGATCCCGACGGGATGAGCCGCCTCGTGCAACTGGCCGAACAGAACGATGGCTTCCTGAATCGCCTGATCTGGAAACCGGCCTTCGGCCAGGCCCGGCTTCCTACCAGCATTGATCTGCTCGATCCACAGCACCCGCTGCTGCAGGCCGTGGACTCCCTGCCAATCGACCAACGGGTTCAGGTCCACACGATCGCCGGGAAGTGGCTGTTTACCATCGGTCCAGGAGGGGGAGATGGTGTGGTACCACTTTCCAGTGCCGTGCATCCGCAGGCCCAGACCGAACTGGTCATCAACGCCTCGCACACGGCAGTCCACCGGGCTCCGGAAGCGATCGCCGAGATCTGGACGATCCTGAAGGCGCATGCGGAGGGGGTCTCACGCTCTTCCGCTGCAGAGCCGGAGCATTTCCACCCTCTGAAGGACGAAAGAGCGGGCGCGGTCCCTCCCGAGCCAACTCTGTCCGCAGAGGAAGCAGACTGAAACTTCTGCGTACCGCGGATGCGAGGCTCCCGTCGTGCGCGACGTGAGACCACCGGCTCCAGGCACTTGGCCGCCACGCACACCACGGCAGGGGACCCCTCGCGTGGGACCGGAATCACGGCAACCGCTATTGCCCCAGGGCCTCGATGATCTCTTCGACACTCCGCAACTGCTTCTGCAGACCAGACAGGGTCTCGCGCACCTGGTCGACCACTTCGGGGGGAGCCTTCTCGACAAAGCTGGCGTTCCCCAGCTTGCGTTCGTGCCCAAGAATGAAGCCCCGCAACTTCTCGGCCTCTTTCTTTTGCCGGGCCAATTCGGCCTCCCGATCGACCACCCCCGCCAGCGGGATATAACCATCGGCATCATTCAGCGAGAAGCTGGCTGAGGTGCCGGGGCGGGTGACATCAATCCCGGCCCCCTTGAGAACCACCTTGGCGAGGTTCGTGAACTGCGACGCGACGTCGTTCAGTTCCAGGGCCACTTCGGGCTGGCACCGCACATGCAGCGCCAACTCGACCCGATCTTCGATCCGGTACATCGCCCGCACATTGCGGACGGCCGCGATCAGCTCCTTGAGCCGGTCGAAGCGGGCCTCCAGACTGGTATCGCGCCAGCCCGAGGGGATCTCGGGCCACGCGGCCACCATGCAGATGGACTTCGAAGCCCCGGGCGTGGGGAGTCCCCGCTGGGGGGCCAGTTCATTCAGCTTGGCCCACAGCTCTTCGCAGACGAACGGAATAAACGGCGACAGCAGCCGCAGCAGCACGTCGAGCACCCCCACCAGCACGCGCTGCGCTGCGGGACGCAGCGCCTCGTCCCGCAGCCGGGGCTTGATCATCTCGACATACCAGTCGCAGAACTCGTTCCAGGTGAAGTCCCGCAGGGACCGCGTCGCGGCATCGAAGTGATAGTCCGACAGCTCGGCATTCACCGACCTGACGGTCGTCGCCAGGCGGCTCAGGATCCACCGGTCTTCCAACCGCAGGTCGGCAGGTTCGACCGGACCGGGGGTGTAGCCCGCCAGATTCATGAAGGCGAATCGGGTGGCGTTCCACAACTTGTTGCAGAAGTTGCGGCCGTACTCGAACCGGTCACTCACCACGCGGGCCACTGGCTCACCCTCGTCGGGAGTGAACCACGGGCTGCTGTACTGCGGTGTCGCCTTGCATTTCGGGCACTTCAGCCGCGGCTTCGCCCCTCCGGCGGGAATGGCCTTCTGATGCTCGATTGTCTGAGGAATCACCTCCTGGCAGGCGGGACACTCATAACCCACCGGCAGCCGCACATCCTGGCTCTCCCCCGCCAGCGACGCGATCGTAAACCGCACGGCATCGACCCCGTACTTGTCGACGAGATCCAGCGGATCGACCCCATTCCCCTTGCTCTTCGACATCGTCTGGCCGAAGCCATCGAGGATCTTGGGATGGACGTGCACATGGTGAAACGGCACCTGTCCCCGGTTGTAGAGCCCCATGATCACCATGCGGGCCACCCACAGGGTGATGATATCGCGGCTGGTGATCAGCACGCTGGTGGGGTAGTAGTAGTCGAGAACCGCGTTCCGGCCGGGCGAAGACGGATCGGTCTGGCCAGACAGCGGAGGATTCCCGCTCTCATCGGGCCACCCCAGGGTCGCCAGGGGCCACAGTGCCGAGCTGAACCAGGTATCGAGCACATCCTGGTCACGCTGCAGGGCGTGACCGGCCCCCAGCACATCCTCGGCCAGATCGGTCTCCGCGCAGATCAGCCAGCAGCGATCTTCGGCATCCCGTTGCCAAATGACATCGCTGCGCCCTGCAAACGCCCGCTGCAGATCGGCCTCGGTGCAGGTGGTGCAATACCAGATGGGTATCTGGTGTCCCCACCAGAGCTGCCGGCTGATGCACCAGTCACGCTTCTCACCCAGCCAGTCGAGGTACGTCTTGGCGTAGCGGGAAGGGAAGAACTTGACCCGCCCCTCACGCACCACTTCGAGCGCCGCGTCGGCCAGCGAGTCCATCTTCACGAACCACTGGTCGGACAGGTAGGGCTCGATGGAGGTTTTGCTGCGGTCGGAGTGGGCCAGCGGGATCACCCGATCTTCGATCTTCACGAGGTGACCCAGGCGCCGCATCTCTTCGACCACCTGCTCGCGGACCACGGCCCGGTCCAAGCCCTGCCAGCGTCCGGCGTTCTCGTTGAGGGTGCCGTCGGGATTCAGGATGTTGATCATCGGCAGCTTCTGCCGCTGGCCGCACGCGTAGTCGTTCGGATCGTGGGCGGGGGTCACCTTCACCACGCCGGTCCCCAGGTTCCGGTCGACCAGCAGGGCATCGGCCACGATGGGAATCTCGCGGCCATTGAGCGGAATGCGGACGAACTTTCCCTGCAGGTGGCGGTAGCGGTCGTCCTCGGGATGTACCGCGACGGCGGTGTCTCCCAGCATGGTCTCGGGGCGGGTGGTCGAGAAGGAAATGGTTTCCTCGCAACCGACCACGGGATAGGTAAAAGTCCAGAAGTGCCCCTGAACCTCCTCGGTGAAGACCTCGTCATCGGCAACGGCGGTCTGCAGGAAGGTGTCCCAGTTCACCAGCCGCTTGCCACGATAGATCAGCCGGTCGCGAAACAGATTGAAAAAGGTTTTCCGGACAGCCAGCGAGCAGACCTCGTCGAGCGTGAACCGGGTGCGTCGCCAGTCGCAACTGGCTCCCAACTGGCGCAGCTGATTCAGGATGCGGGCTTCATATTCGTCCTTCCATTTCCAGATGCGCTTCACCAGGGCATCGCGGCCAATGTCGTGACGGGTCAGCTTCTCCTCTTCGAACATCCGGCGTTCGACCACGGCCTGGGTGGCGATACCGGCGTGGTCTGTGCCAGGCATCCAGAGGGCCCCGCGCCCCTGCATGCGCCGCCAGCGGGTGATCAGGTCCTGGCAGGTGCCGTTCAGGGCATGTCCCATGTGCAGCGCTCCCGTCACATTCGGGAGAGGAATCATGATGGCATGCGACTGCCGGGAGGGATCAGGGTTCGCGTCAAAACACCCCTGTTCGCTCCAGGCCCGCAGCCAGCGGGGCTGAACATCCTTGGGTTCGTACGCCTTGGGGAGCTCTGCACTCATGAAGTCACGCCTGGAAAACGCCGTGGAAAACCTGTGTATCAAAACCGGTCTGGATCAAAGACCGCCGTCACTCGGCCAAATCGGGATCGTCGGGCTGGAACAATCGGGGGCGGGGCTCGACCTCGGTGGTGGGGGCCTTCTGCCGCAGGCCTGTCACCGCCAGCACCATCCCCAGCAGACAGACGACGGCCCCCTTGAGGACCGGGTGGTCACCCACCCCTTTCTGGACCAGCATGATCGCGACGCCCCCGAGGAAGATCGCCGTGGCCGCCAGCAGAAACCGAAGCCGCAGGGGATTCATCACGACCGTCCCTCCTGGGAAGCCTCGCCCGTCTCGCCCAACACTCCCGCATCTTTGAACAGCTTGTACTCGACACTGTCCACCAGTGCGAGCCAACTGGCCTCGATCACGTTTTCACTGACCCCGATGGTGCTCCACACATCCTGACCATCGCGGCTTTCGATCACCACGCGCACCCGGGCGGCGGTCCCTTCGGCCGAGTTGATCACCCGTACCTTGTAGTCGACCAGCTGAATCTCGGCCAGCCGCGGATACGTGGGCAACAGCGCCTTGCGCAGCGCCCGATCGAGCGCGTTGACCGGGCCATCTCCCTCGCCCACCACATGCTCGATCTGCCCCCCGACGCGCAGCTTGACGGTGGCTTCGGTGAGGGGGACCGAATCGGCTTCGGTTTCGACGTTGACGCGGTAATGGATCCGATCGAATTTGGACTGATACTGCCCGGCCAGCTTCAACACAAGCAGGTCAAACGACGCCTCAGCCGCCTCATACTGGTAACCGAGTGCCTCGAGTTCTTTGACCCGATCCAGGATCTGGCTTATCAGTCTCGAATCCTTCTGGATCCGGAACTTGGTCGTCTTCGCCACAATGTTGGAGCGGCCAGACAGCTCACTCACCAGAACGCGTTGCACATTTCCCACGGTCTCGGGCGGGATGTGTTCGTAGCTGCGGGCCAATCGGTTGACCGCGCTCACGTGCATGCCCCCCTTGTGGGCAAACGCACTGCTGCCCACAAACGGCTGGTTCGACCGGAAGTTCATGTTGGCCAATTCATACACGTACCGCGACAGTTCGGTGAGGCGGGCCACCCCCTCGCCGCGCAGCACATCGTGCTTCTTCTTGAGCGCCAGATTGGCCCCCACACTGACCAGGTCGGCATTGCCGCACCGCTCTCCCAGCCCGTTGATCGTCCCCTGCACCTGCACTGCCCCGGCAGCCACGGCTGCCAGCGAATTGGCCACCGCAAGGTCACAGTCGTTGTGGCAATGGATCCCGACCGGAATGGCCAGAACCTTCCGGGCCGCCGCGACGGCCGCCGCGATCTCTTCGGGCAACCGGCCGCCATTGGTGTCACACAGAATGACCATCCGCGCGCCCGCCTGTTCCGCAGCCTGAATGGTCTTCAGGGCAAACTCGGGATTGGCGTAATACCCATCAAAGAAGTGCTCGGCATCATACAGCAACTCACGCCCCAGGCTCGCCAGCCAGCCAATCGAGTCACCGATCATCGCGAGGTTTTCGGCCTCATCGATCTCCAGGACATCATGCACGTGCAGATCCCAGGTCTTCCCCACGATTGTGATGATCTGGGCCCGCGAGTCGCGCAGGGCATGCATCCCGCGATCCTTCTCCACCGCACTGTTCCTGAGGCGGGTCATTCCAAACGCCGCCACCCGGGCATGTCGCAGCGGCAGATCGATCACCCGCTGGAAATACTCGATGTCCTTCGGGTTCGACAGCGGATATCCCCCCTCGATGTAGTCGAACCCCAGCTCGTCCAACCGCAGCGTGATCTGCAGCTTGTCCTCCAAAGAGAAGGAAATTCCCTCTCCCTGGCTCCCATCACGCAGGGTGGTGTCGTACAGCTCGATGCGAGACATAGACCGTCCTTCAGCCCCTCCGCGGGCCAACAAAAAACCCCCCAGGCTCTGGAAGCCTGAGGGGTTGTGTGCAGACAAAACTCGGCTTCCCGCTTCAGGCCAGATCAATCCGGCGAATGCGCACGTGAATCACCTCGCTGATCAGCAGCGAACGCAGCAGGCTGCGGGATTCCACAGAGTGACGCACAGTGCACATCCAGACAACAGCGGAAATTTTGACAGCTGCTTTCTCAGCCTCTCTGTCTTCACGAATCTTAAAGATCAGAGCTCCCAGCGTCAATTGACGGTTCGCCATCCGGCGGCTTCCGGTGGGTCCCGGTTACCGGCTGGTCTGGCGGTCTGTGTGCGGGATCCCATCGGCCACACCAGACGAGGTCTGGGCGACATCCGATGTGAACCGTCTGAACTCGCCCGTTCCACTTGGCAACTCCCTCCGGCCACTCCCCGCGGGGCTCATCCCCGGAACCCAGGCGGCAAACACCACCACCTCAACATCCCGCTTCCAACGCGGTCCGGAGGGCCGTTCGGCCCCTGGGTTGAGTCCCCTGGTCACAGGCGCCGCCTCGATCCCGCCCCCTGTCCCCGGTGGAACGCGACACGCTATTCTGAGGAGACACTTGAGCTGCTTCGGACGACGCGTTGGTACTCCCCTGCGCTTCCGCAGAACCTGGTGCCACATCCCTCCCGCCAGGGGCCCGCCTGGCTTCGAGGTTGCCCCGGCCACCGCCCGATTTCATTCCTCCTTTGCAGGAGTTGCCGTCTCATGGCCTCGTTTCTTCGCTGGCTGTGCCTGTTCGGACTGCTCGCCTGGCCCACCCGGGTCTATTGCGATCCCCCTCCCGTCATCGACGTCGAGGGGCAGCCGCTGGCGGCTCAGGTGGGACGTCTGCTGCAGGCTCTGGAGTTGCTGGGGCGGCCGCTGGCTCCCGAACTCCGCAAGCCGTTGCAACAGGCCCTGGCAATGGAAGACAGCGCCGAAATCCAGAAACTCCTGGACCCGCAGGTGCTGCTCGTGGTCGCAATCAATCCCGAGGCCCGGGTCAAAGTCAGCCGTGGGCCCGCCCCGGCCCGGCTGCAACAGGCGGGCTTCACCCCGGTCGTCATCAAGATCATCAA
>CAIOTJ010000665.1 GCA_903861195.1 uncultured Planctomycetaceae bacterium
ATGGGATCCTGCGACCTGGCGCAATCCTGGGAAAGCGTGGTATGGGCAGTACACAGTCGAGCCGATCGACGCGCTCGCGCATTCCTCCGCCACCGGTGGGGTGGCCATCGGCATGCTCTCGCTGGATGATCGCCATGGCCGAATCAAGCTGTGGAGAAGCCCCGACGAGACTCCTCTGGAGTTTGATGGACATCACACCAACCGGGTCACGTCGCTGGCGTTTTCGCCCGATGGCCAGACGTTGGCGTCGGGCAGCGATGACGAGACGGTCCGGCTCTGGAATGTCGATTCCCGCCGGGAACTGTTGACCCTCAATGCCAGCGACCTCGAGCTGGGGCGAATTCGCTCGGTGGAATTCACTCCCGCGGGAGATCAGCTGCTGGCCATCTCGCGGCGAGGCTCGGGCGCCACCCTCTGGGCGGCCGCCCCCCCGGTCTGGAACACTCCCGACCAGGCGCTGGCCCGCTTGCGGCTGCTGGCGGGGGACCAGTCGGCTCCCCCCGGGCGCACGCTGCGCTGGCTCTCGACCAATCCTCGTCTGCTCGACGCATTGCTGGCCGATCCCAACCCGACTGTTGAAGTGCGCCGCCTGGTATCGCTGCTGCAGGTCGATGCCCTTGCGCGGAGCCAAAAATGGGAGGCCGCCAGCGAGGCGTTGGGGCAATTGGCTCCCGCGGCGCAAGAATTGACCCGTTGGTTACGTCCCCCGGTCCTGCGCCGGTTCGCACGGTGCCAGGTCGAAACGGGACGGCTGCGGGAAGCCCTGGAACTGCTGGCGCTGGCCCGGTCGGTTGAAGACCGGCAACCGGTTGCGCCCGAGAATGACAACGTCGAAGTGCTGGCCCGCCTTGAGGAGCCGCAGCGGGAACCGACCGCGGTGCCTCTTGCGCTGGCCGTCCGGGGGGAACTGCGGCGGCAGGCTGGCGACCAGGGCGCGTGGCGGGCCGACCTGCGGCAGGCGGTTGCGCAGGTCGCTTCGTTGGGGGATGCCGTGGATGGGGAGACTCGCCGGGCGCTGGTTCGTGAGCTGGCCCTCGCGGAAGTGGCACAGGCGACCGTGTCGGGTTCCGGGGAGGACTGGCAGACGGCGGAGCAGGCACTGACGGGCTGGCTGGAGGTCTCTCCCGGTGACCGCACGGCCCGGCAGGAACGGGCCGGGGCCCGGGAACGCCTTCAAAAGTGGGAGGGGGCCCGTGAGGATTGGCTGCAGTTGCCCGCGGACGACCTGGGGGCCCTGGGCCAGCAGCTGGAGTTTCTGGAACGGTTCGCGGTGGGGGGCGATTGGCCCGCCGTCCAGGCGTTGCGCGGCGAACTGCGGTCACGGCTGGAGCAACGCCTGGCCACCCAGCCCGACGACGCCCCGGCGGCCCAGCTCCTCGCGAACCTGTTGTTGACCCATCCCGAAGAATGGAGCCCGCTGCGTCCTACGGCGATCGAGGCTCCAAAGCAGTCGCAGACACACCAGATTCTGCCCGATGGTTCGATTCTGGTGGAGGATCAGACCCGGTCCTACGGGGACTACACCTTGACGCTCGATTCGGGTTCGGGGGGACTCGCGGCGGTGCGGTTCGAGTCGGTCCCCGATGTGCTTCGTCCCCGGGGGGCTCGTGAGCGGTTTGCAGCCGCCGCCTGGGACTCGGGCGCGTTCACCGGGTTGGGGGGGGCGGCCCCCTCTGGATCGGAGATGGAACGGTTCGACAATCATATGGCGGCGCTGCTGTTGCGGTCGGAGCCGCAAACTCCCGGGTTCCAGCCATGGCGGGTGGGGCCGCTGCCCGAGTACCCATTTGATGCGGTCCTGCGGCTACCCACGCCGGTCGCACCCGCCGCTGATGAACCGAGGCGCCTGGGTTGCCGTTTCATTCTGACTGCTCCCTGGCAAGCGAAACTTCCGCACCAGGGGCGATTCCGGCTGTGGGGAAGTGCCCATCCCGAGGCGTTCACCCGACAGGCCTTGCGGCTGTGCGCCCTGCAGATCCAGGATCCCTGGCTGCAGTTGGCGGCGGCCTATTCGCTGGAAGAGAATCGCGAGCGGCAGGAGGCGGTGCTGGCGGGGCGGCCTGGTTTGGAAGGGCCTTTGTCGCAACTGCACCAGCTGTCGGCGATGGCGGGTCCCTTCGAAGCCCGGCGGCGACCCGATCCGGGGTATCTCATTCCCGAGATCGTGCTGTGGCGACGGTTGGCCCTGTGGGAGTTGTGGTTCCGCCGCGACGCCGAGTTTGGCCGTGCGTGCGATGCTTTGCTGGAGTTGTGCGATCTCAACCGTGACGCGCGCGACTTGTGTGTGAGTGCGGCGGTGATCTGTCTCGATCCACGGCTCTCTCCGTCCCGTGCCGAGGCGGCCTTGGCCACAATGGAGCGGGGGTTGGCCCGCGGCGCGAACGACTTTGTGCTGGCTGATTTCTACGTCCATGCCGGACAGGTCTGGTACCGCAATCGCCGCTACGAAGAGGGCTTGAAGGCTCTGGGGGCTGCCGAGACGTCACCCCGCTTTCGGGGTCAGCCGGAGACGAATGAATCCCGGGTGCGGATCCGGATTCTGCAGGCGTTGTGCCTGCGGGGGCTGGGGCGGGAGGAGGAGGCGCGGCGAATGATCGACCTGGTGGCCCAGCACATTCAACCGCTGCCCAAGGTGAAGGAGACCCCGATCGATGACAACTTCTGGGATGGCACGCTGCTGTTCTGGCTGACCGTGCGGCAGGCGGAAGAGGAGTTTGGCCGGCCGTTGATGCCCCGGGCGACCCCTTGATGGCCGGGAGTTGATTGCCGGGAGTTGATTGCCGGGCCGCTGCCCGCTGGCTGCTCGGGGAACCAACCTGCGGCCCAGCGGACGCGAGAGAAAAACCGACCGGAAAGAAAAACACCCCGGGCACCCCCTGGGCTGAGGGTAGCCAGGCAGTGCTCGGGGGTGGTCTGGAAGAGGGAGGTCTCTTGGAGGGGGAGTTCTGGCGGGGCGGGTGTTACGCGGCTGTCCGGGACGTACGGCGCGCCAAACCCAGCACCAGGGTGCCCAGCCCCAGGAGCACGATGGCCGAGGGTTCGGGAATGGCGGCGATGGCCTGTTGACCCATCAGGGCGTGGGCCGCGGCCGACGGGTGAATGTCATCCCAGTACAGGTAGCCTGTGGCGGCATAATCGCCAACGAGATAGGCCCCATCCGTGACGTTGCTGAAGCCATAGGCGCCGGGACTGGCATGGACTTTTTCAAACGTATCGAAGATGTCGGCCATGGCCAGATGAATTCCCAGGGTCGACCGCAACCCGGCCACCGTGGTGCGCAATTGGCTGGAGAAACTGCTGCTCAGCAGGTTGAGGCCAGCCTGTTGGGGAGGGGAGAGCGAAGCGAGCGCGCGCGGGGTGCTGCCGATCAACTCAAGATCGAGGACCAGCACGTGTCGCGCCCCCAGTGCGGCCAGCGCCTGGATGGCCAGACCGATATTCGCGGCGGGAACGGCAGGATTGAGTTCGCCGCCCAGGAAGTCGTTGCCACCCGCATTGATGGTATACAGTGCGTTGGGATCGGCGAATCCGCCAGCCAGATTGGACTGATAGAGACCGATTTGCGTGAGGAGGTTCGGGGATCCCAAAGGGGCGAACCCCGTCCCGGAGGTTGCGCCACCAACGGCATAGTTCGTCCCCCCGGGAATGATGGCCGGAGTGAGGGGAGCGACCCCCAGGTGGACTGCCAGATGGTCGATCCACAGGGGACCGTTCGAAAAGCGTCCGTTAAAGTATCCCGGGGGGGGCGTGGCTCCCCCAGTTGCCAGAAACACATTGCCCGTATCGGTCAGACTGTCTCCAAACCCATAGATGGCGCTGAAGGAACCGGCCTGCAGCGCGCGGACGGGTGACACAGTCAGAGACAACCCCACGATCAACAGCACTCCTACACTGCGCAGACGCATCATCAAGACTCCGTTTTGTTGAGATGACAACCACAACACCACAGTCGCAACACGGACCGACAGCCGGACCGTTA
>CAIOTJ010000666.1 GCA_903861195.1 uncultured Planctomycetaceae bacterium
CACCGGGATTCGAACAGGCCCGCACAATTCGCCCCAGCAATTGCTCTGGCATCTGGCAGCCGTGAAACCCTTCGCGTTCCTTGAAGGTGCCCGCCACCCGGGGGAAATACCAAGTGTCGTCGTCGGCCTGGAACCCCTCAGCAAGATCCTGCGGCCTCAGGATCCAGGTGTCGTCGGGAAGCCGCCCGGCGGGATTTGCTCGGTTGTCTCCATACACCAACTGCCGGGCCGACGGAACCCGGATCGCCTCATTGTTGAAGCAGAATCGCTGGGGGTCTTTTACGAAATGAAACAGGTGCGCGTGCGACCGGCTGAACTTGGATTTGCAGTTCACACCGAAGGTGTAGTACCAGATCACCCAACTACGGCAATGGAATCCAAAGGATTGCGACAGCAGCTTCAGCTCGGCGGCGTATTCATCGCCGATGGCCAGCCAGAAGGTCCCCTCAGGCTTCAGGACACGGTGGATTCCGGCGATCCACTCACGGCACCATTCGAGGTAATGGTCGGCCTGCTGCCGATCGTTGTAAACATCGTATTTGTAACCGATGTTGAAGGGAGGGTCAGCGAACGCCAGATCCACCCGCCCTTCTTCCAGCTGATGCATCCCCTGGACGCAATCAGTCGAATGAATGGCGCAATCCGAGAGCATCTCTGGGCCTTCAAAAGGTCGGGAGGAAGAAGCGGTCAGGCCACACTGGCGTTCATCGGAAAATAACGTCTGCTGACAGAAACGAGAATGGAACGAGAAACAATCTTGCCCGCAATTCCGGGGCCCGGTCGTCAGGGGTTCCCCAATTGTCGCAGGTCTCCGGCCCGCAGGGTAATTCCCCGGGCATCAAAGTACTCGCATAAGGGAATGCCGTGCTTCCGGCTGACGCCCCACGCCTCCCGCAACTGAGAGACCGTGGCGGGTCCCTGGCTGAGGCGGGCCGTACACAGTTCCCGGGCTCGTTTCAGGGCCGCGGGTGTGTAATAAAATCCTCCCCCCAGCGGTACAAGCCGGTGATCTTCCACGCAGACCGTCAAGATGGCCTGCAAGGCTTCGGATCGGGCTGCCAGTTCGGACAGCAATTCTTTCTCTGTGGGGGGGGCCAATCCCCCTGCTTCGATCCGTTGGAGTACGTTGGACAGCAGTGACTGTTGGGCTTTGCTGAGCTGGACCTGCAGGTCGGCCGGACCAAAGTTCTCTCCCACCGGCACGATCAGTCCCGCGGCCAGCAACTGCTTCCAGCCCGACTCCAGGACGGGAGGTGGCGCGAGATTCTGACAGGCGTTGAGCAGAGTTTGTCTCGGCAACGATCGGCGGGGCTGTTCGGCCGCCACCGACGCACGAATGCGCTGCAGCATCGTGGTCGACAGCGTCGCGAGGAAGTCGCGATGCAGCCATCCCGCATTGCCTGGCAGGGGAAGCAGTTCACCGACAATCTGTAGCTGATCGAAAAGCGTCGGGAACTCCAATGGATCGATCCCGACACTCCAGGCGGCGGCCGGCGGATCAGGTTCGACGATGCCCCGCTGGGCGTACCACGCCGAGAGTCGGGTTCGCGGCTGTGAGTCGCGCCGCCAGCGCCCTTGTTCTTCACTCTCGGCCAGACGCGCCGCAGGAGGGACTCCCGGGTCCAGAACAACCCCGCCGGCAATGGTCTGCTCGGGCGACAAACGGCGCAGAATGAATCGTTGCCCCCACTCGGCGACGAGGGGACGTTGCAGACGGAGTTCGGCGAAACCGGTCTGGCCTGGTTCCAGGGGGGGGCCGACACGGGCGACGCGGGCCGGAACCTCGGAAGTTCCCAGGTGGAGTCGGGCTGAGAGACGGTCGAGAACCGGTTCCGCCGCCGAATCGAGCACGGTCAGTTCCACCAACAACCTGGTCGCGGGCTGCAGGAAATCCGGTGTGGCCAGTTCCGCCCCACGAGCGATCCCCAGATCGCGAACCCCCGCCAGGTTGATTGCACAGCGTCGGCCCGGCCCGCTCATCTCCCGGGACGCACCGTGTTCCTGAACCCCCCGCACCCGGACCGGAACCCGCGCGGGGAACAGTTCCAGAGTGTCTCCCGGCTGAACAACCCCCGAGAGGACCGATCCGGTCACCACGGTCCCATGCCCGGGCACCGAGAAGACCCGATCGATCGGCAGCCGAAACAACTTCCCGGCAGGGCGGGGTGGCAATGATTGGACGGCAATGACGAGCGCCTGACGCAATTCTTCCAAACCGCTTCCGGTTTTGGACGAGACCGGAATCACGGGGGCGTTTCCCACGTGAGAGTCGGCCAGCAGCCGCTGCACGTCGTCCAGGGCGAGCGTGACCAGGTCGGGTTCGACCAGATCCACCTTCGTGAGTGCGACGACACCGACCGATACTCCCAGCAGGCGGAGGATGTCGAGATGTTCACGGGTCTGCGGCATGACCCCATCGTCGGCAGCGACCAGCAGCAGTGCGAGATCCATCCCAGTCGCACCGGCGGTCATCTGACGGATGAACCGTTCATGACCGGGCACGTCCACCACATGAAACTGAACATCTCCGTATTCGAATTGGGCGAATCCCAATTCGATCGAGATCCCCCGCGCCCGCTCTTCGGGAAGGCGGTCGGTATCGACTCCCGTCAGAGCCCGGACGAGGCTGGTCTTGCCATGATCGATATGCCCGGCGGTTCCCAGGACGACGTGGCGGGATGTCATGGCCGGGGCCAATGTTCGGCCCGCAATTGCCTGAGCGAGTCGAGGGCGGGCTTCGCTCGGCCGTCAGAAGTGAGCAACCCCGCGTGGGGGTAGCGATGCGGTTGTGAGTCGGACAGATGATTCCAAAACACGGCCACCACTCCTGGCTTCGCGAGCAGCAGTGACATGTGCTCTTCGAGCCATTTGGCCTGCGTCAGTTCCGAGACCGGTTCGCGCCACGAGCGGGGCTCGACTTCGCTGGGGAGGCTCAGCTGGGGGTCGGGTCCCGTGGTCGAAGGGAAGGCCAGGGTCACCTGCAGTGGAATGCCCAATCCACTCCAGGTGTCAATGAGGCGGGAAAACTCCAGCAGGTCGCGCGAGGGACTTCCCGTGGGATGATATCCGACGGCGATTTCCAGATTGATGGCCGCGAGCGAGATACCCGCCCGCAACAGGGCATCCGCGAACTGCAGCGGAGACAGTCGGTGCCGACCTTCGACCTGATAGTCACCCCAGGGTTGATCGATGCGCAGCAGGAACTGACCGTCTTCATCCACGCGGCGGGCCGCCTCCAGGATCTTGGCCACGAGGGTCAGCCGCGCATCCTCCGGCAGTTCCAGGGCACCGCCAGTGTTGGCCCGGGCGGCCAGTTCCCAGATGCGGATCTTCCCGAGGTAGCGTGTGAGGGCGGTCTCCACGAAGTCGCAGACAAAGCTCTGCAGATTCCACAGGTCGTGCGACCAGTTCGACAACCACGCGGGCAGTCCTCCCGGTCCCAGGTCGAGCAGCGGACCACCCCGGATCAGCAGCCGGTGGCGCAAGGCCCACTCCACCTGATGGTCGCTCACATCCCAGTGGTACTCTCCCTCCTGGGGCTCGATCATCCGCCACTGCACGGGAATACCCGCCCCGCTGAACATCCCCGCGAAGACCTGCTCCTGCTCATCCGACAAGAGTGTGTCCCCCAGGCTGCAGCCCAGCACAGTGGGTAACTGGGGATACTGTGCATGCCGCACACCCAGCCTCTGGCGGACATAGGCCCGGGTCAACAGATCCGCCCCCTGAAAGGCCTGCTCCAGGGCCTGTTGGGCCAAGGCGCTCGCGGCGGCCAAGTCGGATTGACGGGCCACCGCCTGGGCCAACAGTCGCTGTGCGCTGCGTTGCAGCGGAGCCACCTCGGCGGGAACCTGCATTCCCGACCACTGCCAGAACGCCAGTTGATTTCGCAACTGCACAATCTTGCCCCGCGCCAGCTCGACTGCCAGCACGTAGGGCTCCTCCCGTTCGGGCAATGATGCCGTGCTCACCATGGGACGCCCAAATCCCGCGACCGGCCAGGCCACCTGGAATCGGCCACTGTCCGAGATGGCTCGGCGGCAGGTGACGATGGAATCAAATCGTTCCACACGGGTTGGCCAGATACTCTGATCAAACCCGCTCAGAAAGCCTCGCTGCAATTCGGGCCAGTCCGACAATAACTCCGGACGATCCACGATAAACCGCATCACGCCCATCGAAAATATTCCCGGGGACGTGAAACTTGCGCGACACCCCAGGGGTGAGTCGGCGGAGATGAGTTCATGGAACGCAAGCCAGAGACGAAGGGAACAGAACCGCCCCCTCCCTGGCTTGTTGACGAAGCGGAGCGTCCTCACCCCAAGAGATTTTAGACCAGCCTATTTTTGAGTTGCAAGCTGCGCCAGAGTATTCAGGGTCCACAGGAGCTTTGCGGCCAATTTGGCCGAGGGAACCGCCGACTTCTTTTCGCGGTCGAGAACACGCACCAACCCCAGTCCGCGCTGGGTCACGCGGGCTGGGGTTGGCTGAGAGCCGACTGCAGTTGATCGGGTGCAGGGTGAACTACTGACGCGACTCGCGGGGCATGAGCGTCAATTGCGATTCGAATTCGGCAGGACTTTCGGAATACTGTGGTCTGCGGCGGGGGACCGGGGGCGAAGCCGTTTCTGGGGAACGACGTGGTGCGGGCTCGGCATCCCGATCGGCCACTCCCCCTTGGCGAACCCGGGCCCGGCCAGCCGGGACGACACTGGGGAATTCCTCGGCTCCGAGCGGGTCATCCTCCTCCTGTTCGCGTTCCGCACGGGAAGGAGGTCCTTCCAGGTCGGCGAGGGGGCGAGACGGCGGTTTGGCTCGCGGCGAAGAAGCAGCCAGCTCTCGATTTTTGCGGGTGGCGGAGGCTGGCCGGGTGCTCCCGGCGGGAGCCTCCGTACGCGAGCGGGACAAAGTCAGATAAGGGTCGTTCTCCTCGCGATCGGCGGAATCTTCCTGTCCCAGCGACGGTCCCTGGGCGCGTCGGCGGGGAACCGGTGCCGCCACTTCTCCGCGACCGGCCACTTCCCGAGCCGCGTCACGCCCCCCCGTCTTCCCCCGGACCGGGGTTTCGATCAAGTCGTCCGCATCCTCGTTCTGGCCGCGAATGACCACCTCGTCCGATCGACCCGCAGCGCCGGTTCCTTCCAGCGTGCCATCAGCAATCAACAAGCCTGGCTCGCGCTCCAGTTCACGGCTGCCCGCCAGCACCCACTTCTGCCAATACTGCTCCAGACCTTCCACATTCTTGTGCGGGTAATGGCGAGCGATCGCCTGATCCCAATTCGTGCGGTGAGCATCTTCGAGGAAGGCCAGGTAGCGCTGCTTGCCCCCCTCCTGCACCAGCAGCTGGGCCAGCGAATAGCCTTGGGCATACAACACCCGCAGGGCCCCCTGATCGCTCGGATACTCTTTCATCGCCAGCAGTTGCCGCAGGGGAATCCGCCGCCGGGTGTTGATCGTCTCGTTCACCGTCAGAGTCTGGATCCGCCGTTCCGACTCAATCTCCACCAGCGTGGCGGCCCCTTCGTCGGCCCAGCGGGGCAAGGGCCGGCGGAAGTGGCACGCGAAGATGGTGTGGCTTACTTCGTGGGGAATCACCGAGTCGAGAATGCGTTCCAGCGTCCCCTGCACCTCCATGTTCCAGTCACACACCTCGGAGGGCCGATTGGGGACGGGGTGGAAGTTGAAGGTCGTGGCTCCCCCCGCGCCGATCTGTCCCACCCGCACCCGAATCGGGCAGCGGGCCGACCAACGCGGCAACTCTTTCCCCAGCCATTCCACGGAAATCTGCTTCCGGAATCGCTCGGCGGCCTCGCCCACCTTGCGGGCCACTTCGGGAGTGGGGGCCGAAACAACAAAGTTGGTGGTCTTGAATTCGGCGGCGGGCGCGACCGTCAAGCCGATGCCCAGCCACACCGACAGAGTCCCCACCCAGCAGCTTGTGCGCGACAGCATGACCCGGACTCATCCCTGAAGAGGCAACTGCAACCGCCGCCACATCCTGGGCAGCAACCCTCCGCTCAGCAAAACCTGGGCCAGCTGTGCCCGAGAGTGGAATGAAGCTCGTTGGAAATATCGTAAGGCGATATCAATAAATGACTTGCGATATCTCTTTTGATCCGGATTGCACTCGGCAGAGAGTCCGGCTGGGCCGTCGCTTGTAAACGTTACAACGCCTGCCGGGGGATCAGGAATCGTAAGTGCATCAGCGAAGGTTAATGGGATCGACGTCGACCGCCAATTCAATCTCGGCGGGGAGAGTGCAGGGAGCCCCGGAGGTCCGCCAGAGGGTCTGCAAAGTCTCGAGTTGCGGGGCCGCCAGCTGCAGGTGATAGCGGAAGAGGTTCTTCAACCGGGTCACCGGCGCGGGGGCAGGGCCCAGGATCCGGGCGGCGAGGCCCCCGCTGTCGATCGCAGTGCGCAGGGTGTTGCCGAGGGTTTGGGCGGCCTGGTTCACCACCGCCTCGTCGGGACCGCGCAGGATCACGCGAATCAGACTTTCGAAAGGGGGATAGCCCATCTGCCGCCGCAGCCGCAGTTCCCGTTGCACAAACCCCAGGTAGTCATGCCTGGCGGCGAACTGGATCGGAGGCTCCTCCGGGCACGCGGTCTGAACCAGCACCCGGCCTCCCTGCTGACCCCGTCCCGTCCGCCCAGCCACCTGCGCGATCAACTGAAAAGTCCGTTCACCCGAACGCAGATCGGGTTGGTGCAGCACGGTGTCGGCGTCGATGACTCCCACCAGGGTCACATTGGGAAAGTCGAGGCCTTTGGAAATCATCTGGGTCCCCAGCAGGATGCGGGTCTGACCGGTGCGAAAGCTCTCGAGGGCGATGTCATGACTGCCCGGTTTTCGCATGGAGTCGCTGTCCATTCGCACGCACGATACGCCGGGAAACTTCGCCCGGACCTCGCTCTCCAGCCGCTGTGTGCCGGTCCCCAGATAACGCACCCCCGGCTTGCCGCAGGCGGGGCAATGCCGGGGGGGCTCGGTGGTGTATTCGCACGAGTGGCAGCGCGCTTCGTTCTGCTCGCGGTGCCAGGTGAGAGAGACATCGCAATGGGGACATTTGACGGGAGCCCCGCACGCCTGGCACCACAACACCGGGCAAAAGCCCCGCAGGTTCAGGAACAGAATCACCTGTCCCCCCGCGGACAACGCCTGCTGCATGGCTGAGCGCAGGGCTCGTCCGATCGCCGCCCCTCCCCGGAACTGTGGATCTTCGCGGGTGTCAACCAGGTGCACCGGGGGAAGTCGCAACCCCGCCGCCCGCCGCTGCAGAGACAGCAGCGTGAAGTCCCCCTGCTGGGCCCGCTGCCACGATTCGAGCGTGGGGGTGGCCGAGCCGAGGATCAACGGAACCCGCTCACTGCGGGCCCGCTCCAGCGCGACCTCGCGGGCATGATAGCGGGGAACAGTGTCTTGCTTGAAAGAGTGTTCGTGCTCTTCATCGATCACGATGAGTCCCAGGTGCGGGGTCGGAGCGAACACCGCGCTGCGGGCACCCACCACCACCTGCACCTGTCCCGAGGCAATCTGTTGCCAGTGCCGGTGGCGTTCGGCATCGGTTTGATGGCTGTGCAGCACCGCCACCGAGTCAAACCGGCTGCGAAACCGACGGATGGTCTGCGGCGTCAGGCTGATTTCGGGGACCAGCACAATCGCCTGGCGGCCGTACTCCACCACCTCGCGAATCGCCCGGATGTAGACCTCGGTCTTGCCCGAACCGGTCACGCCATGCAGCAGAAAGGGGCGAAACACTCCGCCCCGCAGGGTCTGCAGAATCTCGTGGAGAACCCGCTGTTGTTCGACGTTCAGCTGCAGATCGGGCTGCCGCTCCAGAGGTTCGTCCACCTCGGCACCCCCCTGGTCGAGCCGTTCATAGCTGCTCTTCAGCAGCCCCCGCTGCCGCAGTGCGTTGATTGGACCCGTGCCGCAGTGGGCCAACCGCGCGAGTTGCTCAATCCCCATCGGCCGTCCTTCGCGCTGCAGCACAGCCACAGCCGCGGCCTGCTTGGCGGGCAGTTCGACCGGCTCCGCCCCCGGCCAGCGGGCTGGGTCAATGCTCACCAGCAGGGTGCGGCGCGTTCCAGCCTGGTTTTTCACCCCCGCGGGCACCACCGCCTCCAGAACCTGACCCCAGCCACAGAGATAACGAGCGGCAATCCACCGGGTCAGCTCGAGCATCCGCGGAGACAAGATCGGGGCCTGATCGATCAGTTCGAGCACGCTCTTGAGGCGGTTGGCACCTCCCGACGGCCGGCCCACCCCCACACAGTAACCGACAATCGCCTGATCCCCCCGACCAAACGGAACCCGGACCCGCATCCCCGGCTTCACAAAGGGCTGCAGCCCTTCTGGGATGAGGTAGTCGAAGGGGGTCTCCAGGGGGCGGTTGAACACCAATTGGGCACAGACCTGGTCGGCGCGGTCGACCACCTCCCACGGAGTGGGTTCGGGTTCGGGCTCGAACAGGCGGCGTTGTTTCATCGGGTCAAGATCGACTGGGGGATGAGGGACCAACCCACGGCCCGGTGGGGCGGCGGAACAGCAGCCAGCCCAGTATCGCCGAATTGGCGGCCTACGGAAACCGGTCCGAACGATCCGCCGCAGCGGAATGTTCCGGCCCGCCGGCGGTCCGATTTCGACGATTCCTCCGCGGTTGCTCAGGCGGCGGTTGGCGGGTACGGGGCACGACTGGTACAACGAAGAGATTGTCCGCTCGACTTGTGCCGCACTTCCATGTCCGCTTCCGACACTGCCTTTCAACGCTGTCTCAACCCCGCCTGCCGGTCGACCTACTCGGTCGCCGAGGTCCTCACACGCTGCCCCCAATGCGGCGATCTGCTGGATGTCGATTACGATTGGGCCCGCGTCAAAGTCCCCCGATCGCTGCGGGAATTTGAAGCCCGCTGGAGCCAGCGGCTGGATCCCCTCGCGTACAGTGGTGTCTGGCGGTTCCGCGAGTTGCTCCCCTTCGCCCCCGACCATCAGATTGTGACGATTGGTGAAGGGCAGACCCAGCTGCGTGCCTCGAACCATGTCGCCCGCTACTGCGACCTGCCGGAAGGAACCGTGTTGCTGCAGTACGAGGGACTGAATCCCTCGGGGAGCTTTAAAGACAACGGAATGACCGCCGCGGCCACCCACGCCCGCATGACCGGTGCCCGCCAGGCGGCCTGTGCCTCGACCGGCAACACCAGTGCGTCGCTGGCCATCTATGGCGGCACGACCGGACTGTTTGGCGTCGTCGTGTTCGTCGGGTCGGGAAAGATCTCGTATGGAAAGCTGTCGCAGGCTCTCGATTACGGGGCCCTCACCATCCAGATCCGCGGGGACTTTGACGACGCCATGCGGCAGGTGCAGGCGGTCTGCCAACAGGCCGGCATCTACCTCTGCAACAGCCTCAATCCGTTCCGGCTCGAAGGGCAGAAGACCATCATCTTCCGCATCCTCGAATCGCTCGGGTGGGAAGTGCCCGAGTGGATCGTTGTGCCGGGGGGCAACCTGGGAAATTCCAGCTCCTTCGGGAAAGCGCTGGCCGAATTGAAGCAGTTGGGGCTCATCGACCGGCTGCCGCGGCTGGCGGTCATCAACGCCGCGGGGGCCGACACCCTGTACGAACTGCACGAACGCCGGGGCTTGCGGTGGAACGGCGGCCAGGTCGACCAGGGGGTGATCGACGGGTATTACGCCGAACTCGACCAGACGGGCCGCCGGGCCGAAACCCTGGCCACCGCCATCCAGATCAGCCGGCCGGTGAATCTCAAAAAAGCCCTGCGGGCCCTCGACTTGTGCGACGGGGTGGTGCGGCGGGTCAGCGACCAGGAGATTCTCGATGCCAAGGCGCAGATTGGCGCGGGGGGCTTCGGCTGCGAACCGGCCAGCGCGGCCAGCGTGGCCGGGGTTCGCCTGTTGCGGCGCGAGGGGGTCATTGCACCGGGAGAGCGGGTGGTCTGCATCCTCACGGCCCATCAGTTGAAGGACCCCACCGCCACGGTGGCCTACCACACCTCCGACTCCGCCTCGCGAGACGAACTGCTGAAGCATGGCGTCGAGCGCACCCCTTTCGCGAATCGGCCAGTGGCGGTCCCCAACGAGCTGGACCAGATCCTGCGGGCGATCGAGGCGGCCAACCCAAGCCCCGTCTGAACAGCCGTGACAATTCTCCGCGGAATCCGGCTGACTGCCCGGGCATCAACGCGAACCGGGCACCAGGCCTGATCAAAAATAAAAGTGGATACCGATCCAGGCAGACTGGATCGGTGTCCACTTTTTTTGGTTCGCATTGTGCTGGCAGCACGGAACCAGCGAGCCCATCTGAACCAGCAAGAGCATCTGGGCGGGGATGGGGGGCCCCCCCAAGCACCGTCCCCTCTCAATCGCCGCTCGACAGCGGCTGATCCCGCCGACTCTGAGGGGAGACTGAAAACACGAATGGGGGGACGGCCGGGACTGTCCCCCGGCCGATCAGTGCCCAGCGACCGCCATGCCGTCGCTGGTCGACGCAGCTTTCTGCTGTTCGGCCGCCAGAAACCGGCTGCGGTACCAGATCCGCTCCCACAACGAAGGTCGCCGCAGGTGAGGATCGTCGGCCGTCACCACATGCCGCTTGCCCCCTGGAGTCCGCAGACAAACCTGCCCCCCGGAAGTCATCGATTCGATGATCCAGTATTTGTCGACCGTGTAGCAGTACTCGTCCCCGTGGGCCGTGGGCTCGACATTCCGGGCGCGCTCGCCAGGGTGCTGGCTGAACTTGGTCTTGCAGTAAACAATCCAATCTCCAGGATGAACATGAACCTGCACTCTGGGCACCTCCCGGGGAAAAACGCACACGTGACTCCGTATTTTTCGCAAAATCGGGAGTCTGAGTCCACAGCGAATTCGCAATTTTTCCAGATCGGGACTGCGGCCGCCCCTCTCTGGAGGTTGACCAATCAGTCACCTCCCCCAACCAGATGCCGCTCCCGGGACTGCACCGGAATCCGTCCGCTCAATTCCAGCCGATTACCCCTCCAGAATGTGTAGCCGATCGTCTCCCGGTATTGGTCGTAACCGGGGCCTGGACCGGCCACATAACTGATCACTCCCACCCGATTGCGGGCCAGCGCCGCCTCGGCCGTTGCCGGAAACTCCAACTGCCAGTCCTGGATGTTGGCTTCATGAGAGTAGCTCCCCAGGCGGCGGGTCCCCGTGAACGGTGCCGTTCGCTTCACGGCGTCGGTCTCCCCCAGTTTCCAGTATTTCACCCAATCCTTGGCCTCTTTGATGGCGGCGGGCTGACCGGCCACCCCCACCCACTGTTTCACGTCGTACAAATTCACCGAGCCCTGCCACGACCTCCCCGCCCGGGGATCTTTCCCGGTCTTCAGCAGGTTCTGCGAAAGCCAGTCGGCCCGGAAGGCGCTGGTGGCCGTATCGACCGAGATCTCTCCCGCATAGTCGGGGCAGGCCAGCACCTCCTTCACGTGGAACACCGCATGCCGGGCCCGCAGGCCAAACCGCTGCGAGGGCTCGCTTCCCCGTAGCGTCAGCCCGGCCTCACTAAAGGCCAGCGAGTTGTCGAAGACCAGTTCCTGCTCTCCCGCACCAGAAATATCCAGGGCGGCGCGACCCCCCATCAACTGGCTGTTGCGAACCACCAGCTGACCCGCCGCGCGCCAGGCGATGGGAGTTCCCTGGTTGCCCGATTCCGACACGGCACAGTTCAAGAGCCGCAATTCGCCCCCCTCGACGGTGATGGCCGACCAGGGAACCAACGGGGGATCCTTGGGGGCATCCATCTGCAGACGCAGCCCTTCGAGAGTCAGCCGGCCCCCCTGGAGGACCAGCATGTCACGCCCTTCCGGGTCTGTCGCCGGATTGTAACGGGCATTCTTGCGGTTGCGGGCCACTTCAAACTTGAAGGTGGGCATGAAGCCATATCCCGCGACAATGGTCAGGTCGTGGGCCACCTCGAGGTGCCCCAGCCGCCACGGTCCATTGCCGTTGATGCGAATTGTCTCGCCCGGCTGTGAGGCCTCGACCGCATCGGCCAGTTTCAGAAACCGGGCGGCCGGCTGCCGACCCAGAATCTCGAACTTCTCTTCATGCTCTTCTTCCAGCAGCCGCGAAATGTCGCTCCCCAGGTTGGCCCGCCGCAGGAATAGCAGGGCGAAACAGGTGTCCGAGAGACCGGCGGAGTCGGTGTCGGGCCACGCCGTGGGCCAACTGCCATCTTCCTTCTGATCCTTCAGCAGCGCGTTGGCTCCCACCGGAAACCACGTCGAGTCCCCAATCTTCTCCAGGCCCAACAGCACCCCCACCCGCTCGACCGACCACAGAAAGTACCGTCCCACCCCCGGACCAATCCCCCCGGCGAATTCCCCCGTGCGCTTCAGGCCGCGGGCGAACGTCGCGTCGTCCAGCAGCGTCTGGCGCCCCGAACTGGCCCCGTTGCCGGTTGATTCTTCGGGCTTCGCCCGGGCCGACTCTTTCTTGCCCCCTTCTTTTTGCGTTTCTTTCAACCGCCACGCCCGGGCGACGGCCAGGCAAAACAACCCCGCACCGGTCATGGGGGGGCTCGAGACCTGCTTTTCCAGCTTCGGGTCTTTGGCGTAATTCCACCCGCCATCCTCGGTCTGGTTCCCTTCAAACCGTTCCTGCACCCGTTGGAGGGTCTTCTCGATGTCGATCCCGGTGCGGGAGGCGACCCACAACCCCAGCACGGCAAACTGCGTGCAGCTGTTGTCGCCAAATCCCGACTTGGGCTTGGGACCGGCATCCTTCATCACCTTTTCCACATCCAGCTCGGCACCCGGGCAGGTGTAGTGCCAGCCTCCCGATTCGAGCTGGCCGGCCATCAGCCGCGCCGCCATTGTGCGAATCAGCGGCCGGTCGCGGCGGTCCCCCATCCGCTGCAGCATCACGATAATCAGAGCCAGATCGTACGTGTTCTTCTGCTCCTTCGCTTTTTTCTTCACGAACTCATAGCCGTTCTGCACGACGGGGTCCGTCAGATCGACTCCGTTCTCGATCAGGGCAATCGTGCACAGGGCGGTAATTCCCACCTCATGTCCCGAAAAATCCCAGCTGCCATCCTTCTTCTGCTTCGATTTGAGATGCTTCACCCCCCGCGCCCGGGCCGCCGTAATGGTCTCCTCGCTGGGGGGGGAAACCTGCGCCAGTCCTGGAGAGGCCGCCGCCACGACGGCAGCCAACACCACGAGGGGGCACAATCGCCAAATCATCGCTTTCATCGGGACAGCTCCTCTCGAAACTTCTGCAATCGAAACAACCCGCAGCGGACGGCGTGTGCACGCCCAGGCCAAACCGGTAAAATCGGTCTGGCATGGTCGGCCGCCGCAGGCCGCTGCATTCTCATCTGTCCCGGAACCCCAATCAAGATGGCGGAACCGCTGGCCTACCTCAACGGACGACTCTCCCCCTGGTCCCAAACCGCACTTCCTCTGAGCGATCTGGGACTGGTGATGGGGGCCAGCGTGACGGAAATGGCCCGTACATTCAAGCACGCCTGCTTTCGCCTCGAAGACCATATCGACCGCTTGTACCGGTCGTTGCGCCATGTCGGTTTCCCCGTCGAGATCACTCCGGCCGAACTGCACCAGACAGTGCTCGAACTGCTGCGCCACAACGCCCCCCTCGTCCCCGCGCACCACGATCTGGGGATCAGCATGTTTGTGACCGCCGGCACCGCCCTGATCTACACCGGGGCCAAAGGCAAAGCCGCCGCCCGGCGTCCCACCGTCTGCGTCCACACGTTTCCCCTCCCCTTCGAACTGTGGGCCGCCAAGTACTCCTCCGGCCAGCATGTGGTCACCCCCAGCATCCGGCATCTCCCCCCCGAGTGCCTCGATCCCAAGCTCAAATCCCGCAGCCGCATGCATTGGTACCTCGCCGATGAACAGGCCCGCCTGGTCGACCCCCAGGCCATCGCCCTGCTGCTCGACCGCAACGACAACATCACCGAGACCAGCACCGCCAACTTCTTTATTGTAACACGAGAGGGACAGGTGATCACCCCTCCGCCTCACAATACGCTGCAGGGAATCAGCCAGCTGGCGGTGTTCGAGCTCTGTGCGGACCTGCAAATCCCTTGTGAACAGCGCGATTTCCAGACTTACGACGTGGTGAACGCCGACGAGGCCTTTACATCTTCGACCCCGTACTGCATTCTGCCGGTCACGAAGATCAACGGCAAACCCATTGGCACGGGGCGGCCCGGCCCGGTGTTTGCCAGACTGCTCAGCGCCTGGAGCCACCAGGTGGGGCTCGACATCGCCCTGCAGATGACCCAGGGGGCGTCGGAACGGCTGGCCGAACTGGAAGCAACCGCATGAAACGTTTTCTGACCGAACACACCGAGTTCTTCCGCCAGGTGCGCGACACCTTTCACACCACCGGTGCCGTCGCCCCCAGCAGTTCTTTCGTCGCCCGGGCACTCACCCGGCCCATGGAAAGGCACACCGGCCCCAAGCGCATCCTCGAGGTCGGGCCGGGAACGGGGTCGATCACCCGGCGGATCGTCACCCTGCTGCGCCCCGAAGACCGCCTCGACCTCGTCGAACTCAACGACAGGTTCGTCGATGTCCTGCGCCGCCGGCTCCAGCACGAACCCGATTTCGTCCGGGTGGCCGACCGCGTGGGGGTGCAGCACATGGCCATCCAGGACTTCCGCGCCGAGGCCCCGTACGACTACATCATCTCCGGTCTCCCCATCAACAACTTCAACGCCGACCTCGTCCGGGAAATGTTCGAGGTGATGTTCGGGTTGCTGGCCCCTGAGGGGGTGCTGACCTACTTCGAATACATCTTCATGCGGAAGGTCAAGAAAAACCTCTCGACCGGGGCCCGTCGCGACCGCCTGACCAAGCTCGACGCCCTCATGGAGGAGCTCTGCGCCAAGCACCGCTTCCATCGCGACTCGGTGCTGATCAACGTGCCCCCCGCCTGGGCCAATCACCTCCGGCACGACAAGGTTCAGGCCCGCTGACGCCCCCCCGTCCGCCCCTGGGCCCAGTCCCCCAGCCGGAACCCCGGCCCGTCTCTCCTCCAAACCGGGTCCCCCCAGACCGACCCGCATCAGACCAGTCCACCGCTTCGGCATCTCCGCCGCGCGAATCCAGACCATTTGCAAACTGCCGGCATGCGGTTGGAGGGAAACAGGGACGTTTCGGAACCAACCCTCTCCGGTTGTCGTCCCGAATGACCCATGGCCAAAACTCCCCCGGCACCTCTCACTTCCGAACAACGGCAGGGCGTGCTGCAGGCCCTGACCAACGCCCCCGCCCCCCAGACCGCCGCGGATCTGTTCAAGCGCCTGCCCGCTGCCCTCGGGCTGAAGCGTCCGCAGGTCGAAGAGGTGTTGGCGGCCGGGGTGACCGAGGGCTCTCTCGTCCCCTGTCCCGCCACGACCGCCAAAGGCAAACCGCGGTTCTGGCACCAGACCCTCGCCGCCTGGCTGACCCCACCCCTGCGGGACCTGCTGTCGGCTGCGACCGAGCCGCTGTCGGCCGCCCCCCTGGCCAAACTGCTCACCCTCGGGGTCAAGGTTTCGGAAGCCGACCTGCAGCCGGTTCTCGATCAGCTGTGCCAGTCGGGTGACGTGCATCGATATCCGCCGGCGACCGCCAAGGGGAAGCCCCGGTACGCCACCCGCTCTCCCGCCGAGCTGCTGCGCCCGGCGATCCTGCGGGTATTGACCACCAAGGGAGGCCTCCCCCTTCCCAAGCTGGTCGCGGCCCTCAAGGGGACCGATCCCGGTCTGATTCAACAGACGGTCGAGCAGCTGTGCCAGGAACGACAACTCTTCGTGCATCCCCCGCTGGGGAAGGGGGGTGGGAAGTCCGCGGGTAAATCGGCACAATCCTGCTTCAAGACCACCCCCATCGCTCCTCTGGAGTTCCTGGAAGAGGTGCGGACCGCGCTGCGGAAAACCGTTCCCACGCTGCAGGCGGCTGGCGTTCCACCCGAAGAACTCCGCCGGGCCCTCGTGCAATTGGCCACTGAAGTCGGCATTCCGCTGGCCACCGCCGCGATGGCTGGCCAGCCCGCCACCGGCAGCCACATCCCGGCCAGTTCTTTCCCGGCCAATTCTTACGCGGGCAGCGGACCGACCGGATCCGTTCCAGGCCCCCCCGGTCCTTCCGTACCGGCGGGCGCCCCGACCGTCGACCTCGTCTCGCTGATGCGGCAATTGAACCCGGGAGCCGATACGGGAACCCTGATTGGCGCGGCGGAACTGCGGCAGCGGGCGGGGTTGCCGAAAGAGGAGTTCGACCGCCAGGCCGTCGCACTTGCCAGGGCCGGCCGGATCTCTCTGCATGAACACGATTTTCGCAGCAGACTTAGTCCGGAAGAGCAAGCGCAACTGATCCACGATGGTGCCGGGCGTTACTACACCGGTCTTTCCCTCCGCCAGTGAGATGCCTGACATGTCACACCGCTCTCCGACCACGCTCCCGGTGCTGAATCCGTTTCGCAAGACCATCGTGGCGAACCCCTGGGACACCTGTCCGTCCGACGTCGCCGCCATCAATGACCAGCCGTTCCAGCAGTGTCTGCGGGGCATCCGCCGCGTGCAGGAGACGGGGCACTCGGCCGGGTTGGTGATCCACGGACCGGCCGGGGCGGGCAAGACCCATCTGCTGGCCCGCCTGCACGACCACCTCACCCCCCGGGCCCCCAGCGCCACTGGCCGCCCGGAGTACCTGTTTGTCTGGGTCCGCCTGCAGACCAGTCCCCGCATGATCTGGCGCGCCGTGCGGCGGGCGCTCGTGGGCGACTGGTTCCGCTCCATCGCCGGTCAACGTTCGCAGTTTGAGCGCATCCTCTTCCACCGGCTCGCCGCCAAGCGTCCGGCCGAGGGAGACCTCGAACGCTGGTACGAGTACATGCTCGATGAACAGCCCGAGGGGTTGCGGCAGATCCTCGAAGAAATCTGCACCGAGCTCGATCTCGACCGCAACACCTCCGTGGCGTTCGAACACCTCGCCTTCCGCCGGCATCTGCGCGATCTGAAAGCCTGGCTGGGGGGCGATTCGCTTCCCGAGGCCGCCCTGCAGCGGCTCGATTTGTCCAGCGATGAGGGCACCGACGAAGAACGCGAAGACCAGGCCCGGCAGGTGGTGCAGATGCTCTGCCGGTTGGCCGGTCCCGGCCTGCCGGTGGTGCTCTGCTTCGACCAGGTCGAGGCTCTGCAGCTCAACCCCCGCGACACCGAGTCCCTCTTCACGTTTGGCCAACTGGTCAGCGTGCTCCACGACAGCACCGCCAACGTGCTGGTGATCTCCTGTATGCAGTCTTCCTTTCAGGCCGAGTTGGCCGCACAGATTCGCGGGGCCGACTACGACCGCATGACCTCGCTCGGCTCCTTCTCGCTGCAGGCGCTGCGTCCCGCCGAGGCGCGGGCCGTCATTGCCGAACGGCTGCGTTCCCTGCCTGTCGATCCCGCGTTGATCCCCGGGGAACCGACACCCGAGTGGCCGCTGACGGCCGCCGAGTTCGCCGTGCTGTTCGAGCCGACGGGCGAAACCACCCCCCGGCGTCTGATCTCGACCTGCGCCGCCCGGTTTGACGTGCTGTCCCAGGGACCCAGTGCTCCACCCCTCGACAGCTTCCTGGAAGAGTGGTGGAACCGGCAGTTGACCGACCGCCTCGCGGCCAATGATCCCGATCAGACCGAGGCGATCCTCCGGCACGCTCTGCCTCCGCTGTTCCAACTGCTGGGTCTGGGGGCCGAACCCGCCCCGGCCGAGGAACTGGCCGACATCTCCCTGGTCTTCCAGCAGGCCGAGCGCCGGTTGGGGCTCAGCATCTGCACCCAGGGGAACATGCAAAGCCTGGCGGCCCGGCTGCGGCGGCTCAAGGAGCAGTGGTCCCGGCAACGTCTGCAGCGGCTGGTGGTGATTCGCGACCCGCGCCGGCCGCTTTCCAAGACCGCTCCCAAGACCCGCAAATATCTGGAGGAATTGCAGGAACAACAGGCGTGCGTGGTGCATGTCGAGCCGGGGGTTCTGGCCCAGCTCGACACCCTGCGCACGCTGCTGTCGGATGCCCGCTCGGGCGATCTCGCCTGGCAGGGGGAGACGGTGCCGGCCGAGACTCTCGACGCCTGGCTGCGGCGGCAGCTGTCGCCCGAGGTGCGGGCGTTTGCCCAGGAGCTGCTGTCGTTCGCCGAGAGTCCCTCCACGGCGCGGTTCGACACCGCCATCATCGAGTATCTCTCGTCGCTCTTGTCCGAGCAGCAGCGCCTGCGGCTGCAGGACGCCGCCCAGTCGCTGGGTCACTCGGTCGATGTGGTGGTGGCGGTGATTCAAAGGCATCCCCGGCAATTCACGCTGGAAGGAGAACCACCGGTCGTCCTGTTCCGGGCCAGTCCCCCCACCCGGTTGAGGGGCGACGCCGTGGAATAGGCGTTCAGCCTGTCCGTGAAAAAACTGGTTGGCGGGGGTTGCGCTGTCATCTGGGTTGTTGGTGATTGCTCTGTGGCGACCCTGGGCCGCGTCGTGCCATTGGGAGGCCGGGCGCACACTTTAAGGTGCTGACAAACTGGAAGTTCGTCGCCACGGCCCGTGGGATAGGCTTCCAGCCTGTCTGTGAAAAACCCTGTGTGTGCGGGGACGCTGGCCCTCGTCGTGCCGATGGACGGCCGGGATGACACTCGATGGTGCTGACAAACTGGAAGTTCGTCGCCACGGCCCGTGGGATAGGCTTTCAGCCTGTCTGTGAAAAACCCTGTGTGTGCGAGGACGCTGGACCTCGTCGTGCCGTTGGGAGGCCGGGATGACACTCGAAGGTGCTGACAAACTGGAAGTTTGTCGCCACGGCCCGTGGGATAGGCTTTCAGCCTGTCTGTGAAAAACC
>CAIOTJ010000667.1 GCA_903861195.1 uncultured Planctomycetaceae bacterium
GGTCCCCCCGGTCGAGGCCCAGGCCGCCGGGGTGCAATTGACCGGCGATGACCACGAGTTCGACAACCGCTTCTACAACTCCCCTGCGGCGCGCCGCGATGTGGCGGTGGGCTGGCTGGGAGCCGCCCCTGCCGAAGACCCCGACGGACCGCGTTATTACCTCGAGCTGGCCCTGGCCAACGACCCCAACCGCGATGTGCGAATTACCCCGATCGAGACCTCCGGCTCATTTGCTCCGGGTGCCGAACCGACATGGCCCCTGATTGTGGTCACCAGCGAACTCACGGACGATGTCGCCGAACGGCTGCGTCAGCAGGCCGAGGCGGGGGCAATGGTCCTCGCCGCTCCGGTCGAAGCCGCGGCCGCACAGAGCCTCCCCCGTCTGCTGCCGGGACTCGAATCGGCGGCTGCCGGTGGTCCCGCGAAAGGAGGCTATCTGCTGCTGGGTGAGATCGACTTCAGTCATCCCCTCTTCGCCCCGTTCGCCACCGCTCCCTACAGCGACTTCACGAAAATCCATTTCTGGCAGACCTGGAAGTTGGCGCTGCGTAAGTCCAATGAGGGGGCACCGTCCCTGTCGGTGGTGGCCCGTTTTGACGATGGAGACCCCGCGCTGTTGGAAGAGCGAGTGGGGCGTGGGCGGATCTTCGCACTCGCGGCAGGCTGGACGCCCCGGCAGAGTCAACTGGCCCTCTCCAGCAAGTTTGTGGGGCTGATGGGAACGCTGCTCGACCTCTCCCTGGGTGAGACCATCCGTCCCACCCTGCTCACGACCGGGCAGCCGATTCCACTTCCGACCGCGGCCGCCGAGGCCGGTTGCCGGGTGACCACTCCGCGGGGAACCACTAAAGAACTGCCCGCCGGGACCACCCAGTTTGTGGGAGCGGACACTCCAGGGATTTATACCGTGTCCTGGGGCAATCAGTCGGTGCCCCTGGCGGTGAACCTGTCCGACCTGGAAAGCCAGACCACTCCTCTGGAGGTCGAACAGTTGGAACGGCGGGGGGTGCCCTTGGGCAGCGTTCCCCCGCAGACCGAGCGACTGGAGCAATTGCGACAATTGCGGGACCAGGAGTTGGAATCCCGGCAGAAGCTGTGGCGCTGGCTGCTGGTCGGAGCCCTGGGCCTGGTGATCCTTGAAACGTGGTGGGCGGGCCGCAGTGAACAGGCCCTGGTTCCCGCGGAGACCTCGGCATGAACACTGTTGTTTTTCTCGCGCGACGAGGCCGGCCATGAACAGCGACACTCTGCGAAACCAACGGGTCGGCTCTCTCGCCCTGGAAGGAACGCGCATCCCCCAGGTGCAGGGGGAATTGAGACAGACGCTGCGCCAGGTGGCGGGGCGGCTCCGGCAAGTGCGCCTGTGGCGGGCCCTGACGGTCGCCTGGTTGCTGGCCGCAGCCCTGGGAGGCCTGTTGTGGTTGACGGGCAGTCACGCGGCCGATGACTCCAGTCTGGTGCGGGTCGTCGCCATGGTCGCCACCCTGCTGGCTCTGCTGGGAACCTTCCAGGCCTGGTGGTTCGCACCGGGCGAGCGACAGGCGGCCCAGCAGGTGGAACAGACCTTCCCGGAACTGAACAGCACGCTGCTGGCGGCGCTGCAGATGCGTCCCGACCAGCCGGATGGCCGCTTTGGTTTTCTGCAGTCATCGGTCATTTTGCAGGCCCTCAGCCACTCGGCTCTGCGCAACTGGGACGAAGTCGTGCCCGCAGGCCGGCTGCGTCGGATCATGGCGGCCCAATTCGCCTCGCTCGGTTTGCTCGCCGCCATGCTGTGGGGACTGGGTCGGGGAGGGACGGCGGACGCCGGCCAGGCCGTTGGGTCGCAGCGTCCGCTCGCCACGGGTACGACCTCTGGCTTCACAATGACCATCGAACCGGGGAATACCGAAATCGAGCGGGGAACCAGTCTGCTGGTGTTGGCTCGCGTGACGGGAACTCTACCCGATCCAGGAACCCTCATTCACGCACCAACCGAGGGGGAACAGCCGGATGAGTCGCGGCTCTCCCTCAACCGCAGCCTGAATGACCCCGTGTTTGCCGCGCGCATAGCCCAGGTCAACGCCCCGTTGGCCTACCGCGTGGAACTCGATGGCCAGGTCTCTCCCACGTATCAGGTCACCGTCTTCGAATACCCTCGATTGGAGCGGGCCGATGCCTTGTTGAGCTACCCGGCCTACACAGGTCTCGAATCCCGCAGGGTGCAGGATGTCCGCAGCCTGTCGGTCGTGGAGGGGACGACGGTGCAGCTGGAATGCCGGCTCAACAAGCCGGTCGCCACAGCCGAGCTGACCGAACCGAACCAGCCGGCGATTCTGCTTGCGCCCACCGCAGCGAACCCAACTCTCTACACCGCCCTGATCCCCACCGACCGCACCCGGCAGCTCACGCTGCGCCTGGTCGACGAGGCGGGACGGAGCAACGTGCAGTCGTCCACAATCAAGATCCAGGTCGTTCCGAACCAGCCCGCCACGGTTAAGCCGCTCTTCCCGGCCCGCGACATCGAAGCCTCGCCACTTGAGGAAATCGACCTCAAGGCCACGGTCTGGGACGACTTCGGCATTCCCCGGGCGGGTGTCACCTATTCGCTGGCGGGACGCTCTCCCGTGGAGGCGGTGCTGGTGGAACAGGTGGCCGGGAAGAACCGGCAGGAGATGACCCACTCGGTCCCGCTCGAGAACCTGCAGGCTCAACCAGACGAACTGGTCGCGTATTACTTCTGGGCCGAGGATCTGGGCCCCGACGGCCAGGTTCGCCGCACGCTGGGGGACATGTACTTCGCCGAGGTCCGGCACTTCGAAGAGATCTATCGCCAGGGCGAGGCGCAAGCCGGTGGTCAACAGGCCAATCAGCAACCGCAGGGGCAGGGGCAGGGCCAGGGGGCGAACGCCAATTCGGCGCAAGAGCTGGCCGACCTGCAGAAGCAAATCATCAATGCGACCTGGAAGGTGATCCGCCGGGAGATCGCCGAGAAACTCACCTCCTCATTTGAAGACGACGTGGGACAGATGGCCGAATCGCAGCAGCAGGCGCTGTCGCAGGCCATCGCGCTGGCCGAACAGGTGACCGACACGGAATCGCGGAGTCACGTCGAGCGGGTCACCCAGGCGATGCGGACCGCCCTCAACCACCTGGAGGAGGCCCGGGATGACGCGGCGCGCGAGGCGCTGCCCAACGCGCTCATTCATGAGCAGGCCGCCTCGCAGGCCCTGCTGAAACTGCGTGCCCGCGAACATGAAATCACCCGACAGCAGCAACAGCAGCAACAGCCCGGGCAGCAGGCCAACCGCGGACGATCGGCCCAGCAGCGGCAGCAGCTCGATCAGCTGGACCTCAAAGAGGACGAAAACCGTTACGAAACGCAACGGATGGCCCAGGCCCAACAAGAAACCTCGACGGATCGCGAAGACCGCCAGGTTCTCAATCGCCTGCGGGAACTCGCCCGCCGCCAGCACGATTTGAACGATCAACTCAAAGATCTGCAGTCGGCCCTGGAAGCCGCCGAAACCGCGGAGAAGAAAGAGGAGATCCGCCGGCAACTGCAGCGTCTGCAGGAAGAGCAGGAACAGATCCTGCGCGATACCGATGAATTGCAGACCCGCATGGACGCACCCGAGAACCAGGAGCGCATGCAGGAACAACGGCAGCAGTTGGAGCAGGCTCGCGAACAGGTGCAGCGGGCCGCCGAGTCACTGCAAGAGCAACAGCCTACCCGCGCCGCCGCGTCGGGCACCCGCGCCGAACAGGCATTCGAAGAACTTCGCGACGACTTCCGCCGGCAGTCCTCGGGTCGATTCAACGAGACCGTGCGCGACATCGTCGATCAGGCACGCCAACTGGAAATCCGCGAGCAGGAGATCCGGAAGCAGATCGACCAAGCCATCAATCCCGATGCCGAGAACCGCTCGCTGCGTTCCGATACCAATCGCGAGCAGATGGCCGAGGAGCTCAACCGGCAACGCCAGCGGCTGAACGAACTGGTCGATAAGCTGCAGCAGACTATCACCGATGCAGAGGAATCGGAACCGCTGCTCGCCGAGAAGCTCTACGACGCCGCCCGTGAGGTCCAAAGCCAGAATGTCCCCCAGGCCCTCGATGCCACCCGCCAAAGCCTGCAGCGGGGTCTGCTGGAAGATGCCCAGCAGCTCGAGCAGCGGGCGGGGCGCGGAATCGAACAGGTGCGTGAGAAAATCGAAGGAGCCGCCGAGGCGGTTCTGGGAGATGAGACCGAGTCGCTCCGCCGGGCCCGCGCGGAACTCCGGAACCTCTCCCGCGAGGTGAACGACGAACTGCGTCGCAGCCAACCCGCAGGCGAAGCTCCGCGTGAAGCCGACAACCGCAATCCGCAAGAGCCCGGTGACGCCCCCGGGCAAAAGCCGCGCGATGGGGAGCCACAGGCGGGCGAACCGGAGTCAGATCCCCAGCGGTCGCAAGATCGGACCGGGGCCAGCCGCGGCAATACCTCCCGCCCCGATGAAAACACTGCGAATGATCCGCAGCAATCTTCCGACGCCGGTGACCCGGCTGCTCCGGAGAACGACAATCCGCAGGAGCCGCGGCCCGGAACCGGTTCCCAACGGAACCCGCAGCGCGGTCCCCGCGGGGCCCAATCCCAAGGCAACCAGCCGAATCCCTCCGCAGAGTCCCAACCAGCACAGCAACCGGATCAGGGAGATCCGCAATCTCAGGAACCAACCGCACAGCCGGGAGATGGCGAACCCCCGTCACAACCCGGAACCGCACAATCCCCCCGTGGCCGACAAGGCAACCAACAGCGGAACCGGCCTGACTCGCGTCCCAGCGCACCCCGGCCCGGAGAACAGCCCGGTAAGGACCCCGATGCTGAAACCGCCAATCCGGAGATGTCGCCGGAGGAATCGGAAAGTAGTGAGCCGAATCCAGAAGGCCCGGCCCCCCAGGCTGGTCGCCCAAATTCCGCGTCTCGGCCCGCGGGCAACCGCAACCGCACGGGAACTCCGCAGCGTGGTCCCGCGAACAGCGCTCCCGACCGATTGACCGATGCGGGAGGTTTCGCACCATTCACTGGCCGCGACTTCCGGGAGTGGTCCGACCGTTTACGCGATGTCGAAGAGATGGTCAGCGATCCCGAACTGCGGGCCGAGGCCGCCCGCATCCGGGACCGCGCCCGGGCCATTCGCGGAGACGCCCGCCGTAACTCGGCCGAACCCAACTGGGATCTGGTCCGCATGCAGGTGGCGAATCCACTGGCGGAACTGAGCCGTCGGGTGAATGAAGAATTGCTCCGCCGGCAGAACCGCCAGAATGTGGTCCCGTTGGATCGCGATCAGGTCCCCCCCCGGTACTCCGAGAAGACCCGCAAGTATTACGAACGCCTGGGGAGCGGGCAGTGATCATCGCCGAGATCACCCTGGGAGGAAGACAGTTCCTGGTCCCCGCCCTGTGCCTGGCGGGACTGGCGCTGGCCGTTCTGGCCTGGTCCTACGCCCGGTCGCGGCGACGCACGGGGAGCCAATTGGCGGCGCTCTTGCTCAAGTCTCTGGGAATCGTCGCCCTCACCACCTGCCTGCTCGAACCGCTCTACACGGGCACGCGTCCCCGCCCCGGCAGCAACCTCGTGCTGGTGGTGGCCGACGACAGCCGCAGCCTGCAGGTGCTGGACCCCGCGACCGGCAAGGCCCGCGGGGAATCTCTGCGCGAACCGCTGCGCGACGAAGCTCCCTGGCTGGTCCGGCTGGGGCAGGACTTTGATCTCCGACGTTATACGATCGATGACGCTCTGCACCCGGTCAAAACGTTCCACGAACTTCGGCAGCAGGGACAGGCGTCGCAACTGGTCGAGGGCTTGCGGGCGCTCGCCGACCGCTTCCGTGATCGTCCCGTCGCAGGAATTGTGCTGCTGACCGACGGCAACGCGACCGACGGCGAGGCCTGGGGAACCGATCATGCGGGCCTCCCCCCGGTCTTTCCCGTAGCGATCGGCAGCGACACCCGACAGCTCGATGTGGCGGTCGATCGGATCGAGGTCACCCAGACGAATTTCGAGGCCGCCCCGGTCACGCTGACGGCGCGGGTGACTGGGCAGGCTCTGCAGGGTCGCGAGGTGTTGCTGCGGGTGCTCGACGAAGAGGGACACGAAGTCGATCGCCGTCCGCTGGGAACCCTCACCGAGTCCGAGCCCCGCAGCGAGCGTTTCCTGCTGCGTCCCGAGAAAACCGGCATCAGCTTCTATACTGTGCAGGCCTTCCTCAAAGATGAAGAACCGCTTCTGTCACAGAATGCACCGGGTCTGGAGGCGACCCGCGAAAACAATCAACGGACCGCCACGGTCGATCGCGGAGGGGGCCCCTATCGGATCCTGTACGTCGGCGGTCGTCCCAGTTGGGAATTCAAGTTTTTGCGGCGAGCGATCGACGCGGATGACGAACTGAATCTGATTGGCCTCGTACGAATCGCCCGCAAAGAGCCAAAGTTCGCCTTCCTGGGCCGGGGTGGAGAGCGAACCAACCCCCTCTTTCGGGGTTTCACCAACCAGGAAGAGGAACAGGCCGAGCAATACGACCAGCCGGTTCTGATCCGCCTGGGAACTTCCGGCGCCGCCGAACTGCGGCAGGGATTCCCCTCCACGGCCGACGATTTGTTCCCGTATCACGCAGTCATCATCGACGATGTCGAGCAGGCCTTCTTCACCCAGGACCAACTCTCGCTGCTGCAGCAGTTCGTCAGCCGTCGCGGGGGTGGGTTCCTGATGCTGGGGGGAGTCGAATCGTTCGCGGAAGGGGGCTACCACCGGGGACCTGTCTCAGAACTGCTGCCCGTCTATGTCGATCGCACCCCAGCGGACGGATCGGCGGACGGACACCGCCTGCGGCTGACCCGGGAAGGCTGGCTGCAATCGTGGGTCCGCCTGCGGACCACCGAGACCGACGAAGAAGCCCGCCTCGCCTCGATGCCCGAATTCCAGACGCTCAACCAGGTCCGCTCGATGAAGCCCGGAGCTTCCGTTCTGGCCCAGGTGCTCAGCGGGGAAGACGCGCTCCGCCCCGCCCTGGTTGTGCAGCCCTATGGCCGAGGCCGCACTGGCGCCCTGTTGATTGGCGATCTGTGGCGCTGGCATCTGCGTCGACCCGATCCGGCGAACAGCGATCTTGAGAAGGCGTGGCGGCAGTTGGTGCGTTGGCTCGTTTCCGATGTTCCCGCCCGCGTGGAAGTCACCACAGGGCGCGGCCAGACCGGGGGCCCATTCGCCCGCGAGATCGAGGTGGCGATTCGCGATCGGCAATTCGAACCTCTCGACAACGCCCAGGTGCAACTGGTGGTGACCGGTCCCGACCGCCAATCCATCGAGTTGCGTCCAGAGCCCAGTTCCCGCAATTCCGGTCAGCAGGCCGCCACCTACATCCCCAAGACACCGGGCAGCTACCGCGTGAAGGCCACCGTGACCGATGCCGACGGCAGTGCGGTCGGGGAACGGGAGGCGGGCTGGGTGGTCGAACCGCAGACCGAGGAGTTCCGTTCGCTGGCGGTGAACCGCAGCTTGCTGTCGCGCATCGCAGCCGACACGGGAGGCGAGATGATCCCGCTGAACCAGCTCGACGACTTCGTCGCCAGCCTGCCGAACCGCAAGATTCCCGTGACCGAAACCTGGACCTATCCCGTCTGGAATCGTTGGCCAGTCTTTCTGCTGGCCATGGGTTGCCTGGTGGGAGAATGGGCCCTGCGCCGCCTGAGAGGGCTGCCATGACACTGTCGCTCTCGGCTCTGCTGCTGGTGGGTAGCCTGTGGACGGCTGCCACCCCACCCCCTCGGGTGATTGTGGTGGTGGGGGCTGCGGGTTCCGCCGAGTTTGGCGACCAGTTCCAAACGTGGGCCAAGCGCTGGAAGACCGCCGCCGATCAGGGGGGGGCCGAATGCCAATTGATCGGCCTGAGCGCACAACCCGCCGGGACCTCGGACCGCCAGACCCTGCTGGACAGCCTCGGCCGGCTGGCCACTTCCAACGCCGAATCGGCTGGCAAATCCCCCCTGTGGCTGGTGCTGATTGGGCATGGCACCTTCGATGGCAAGACCGCGCGTTTCAACCTGCAGGGTCCCGACCTTTCGGCGGCGGACCTGGCGGCCGCGATGCAGCCGCTGTCGGGTCCCGTGGCGGTCATCAACTGTGCGAGCGCCAGTGGGCCGTTTGTGAATTCCCTCTCGGCCCCCGGCCGGGTGGTGATCACCGCGACCCGCAGCGGCAGTGAATCCAACTTCGCCCGATTCGGCGACGGCTTCTCAGCGGCTCTGCTCGACCAGGCCGCCGACCTCGATAAAGACGAACAGGTTTCACTGCTGGAGGCATTTCTGGCCGCCGCAGCCAAGGTCCGCGAGTTCTATGCCGACGCCGGCCGACTGGCCACCGAACACCCGCTGCTTGATGACAATGGCGACCGGCTCGGCACCCCCGCCGACTGGTTCGAGGGGGTGGTGGCGGTCAAATCGGCCAAGAGCGGGGCCCGCCCCGATGGGCCCATCGCCAGCCAATGGACGCTGATTCGCAGCGCCGTCGAACAGGAATTGCCGACCGAGATTCGGGCGCGACGTGACCAGCTTGAACAGGAATTGGCCCGCCTGCGGCACCAAAAGGGACAGCTTGCCGAAGACGATTATCTCGACCTCATCGAGCCGGTGCTGCTGGAACTGTCGCGACTTGGCCAGGGTCACGAGCCGCAACCGCCGGCTACCCGGTGACCACGCACGACTGCGGTTGCCGACGTTTCTGGTGGATTCCGGCAGTCATTCCCGGCGGTCGGTGGAATTTCCCCGGCAGTTTCACGACGATGCGGAGCGTCTGCTGCTCCCACCACTCGTCGAGCCCCGCACCATGCTTGCGACGCATCTGACCCACTTGAGAGTTCCGGTTTGGTCCGCGGTGTTGATCGTGTCGGTGGCCTGCTCCCCAGTCGCCTGGGGAGATGAAGTCTGGCCGGGGTTCAACGGTCCCCGCCACAACAATCAATCTGACTGCCGCGGACTCCCCCTGACCTGGAACGAAACAGACAACATCACCTGGAAGACCCCCATCCACGACAGTGGCTGGTCCACCCCAGTGATCTGGGGCAATCAGGTCTGGGTGACCACGGCGACCGACGATGGAAAGCAGTCGTTCGCACTCTGCCTCGATCGCGCCACCGGAAAAGTCCTGCACGATCTCAAGTTATGGGACAATGCCGAGCCCGAGAACACCCGGCAATACAACAGCTTCGCCTCTAGCACGCCGGCGATTGAAGAGGGACGCATCTACGTCCACTTTGGCAGCTACGGCACCGCCTGCCTCGACACCGCGACGGCCCAGGTGCTCTGGACCCGCCGCGACCTTCCCTGCCAGCACTTTCGGGGTCCGGGCTCTTCCCCCCTGCTGGCGGGAGACCGGCTCTACATCCATTACGACGGGTTCGACCAACAGTACATCGTGGCTCTCGACAAGCACACCGGCAAAACGGTTTGGCAAAAGAAGCGCGAAGTCGATTATGGCACCGACAACGGGGATGTGAAGAAGGCCTATGCGACCCCGCTGCTGTTCGAGTCGCAGGGGCGCAAAATGCTGGCCAGTCCCACCTCGAAGGCGTGCCTGGTGTTGGACCCCGAGACCGGTGCCGAATTGTGGCGGGTTCGCTACGCCGGCTTTTCGGGCGCCGCCCGGCCCTTGTGGGGGGACGGTTTACTGTACCTCAACACGGGCTTTCCCCGAGGGGAATTCCTCGCGGTCAATCCCGACGGCCGAGGGGATGTCACCGAGAGTCACATCGCCTGGCAGGCCAAAAAGAACCTCCCCTCGATGCCCTCGTCGATTCTGGTCAACGGGCTGTTGTTCAGCGTGAATGACGAAGGGGTCGCGACCTGTCTCGACGCCAGGTCGGGAAGCTACGTCTGGGAGAAACGGATTGGCGGCAACTTCTCGGCCTCGCTGCTGCTGGCGGACGGCCGGATCTACGCCAGCGACTACAAGGGAAAAACAACGGTCTTCGCTCCCGAGCGGGAATTTCGGCTATTGGCCGAGAATCAACTCGAGGGAGGCTTTCGCGCCTCCCCCGCGGTGGCGGGGAAAGCGTTGTTTCTGCGGACCGAGACCCATCTGTATCGGATCGAGCAACGCTGATTCCCCGTTGCGTTCCATCACATTCCACGCCGACGTGACGCGATCAGCCTAGTTTTGATCCTGGGAATCGGCCGTGCCCGCGGCTTCGCGCCACATTTGGAATTGCCGGGACACATCGACCAGCAGCAGGATCAACCCGAGATCCACAAAAATCGTCGAGGCCACATGGATGAATTGAGCCGCGGAGAGCAGGAGCGACGCGAAAGTGGTCGGAACGGAACCCAACCCATTGCCGGAAAGGATCTGCAAAGAGTTGCCGAGAAACACCAACCCCGACGAGATTCGGCCCAAGAGCCCCAGCAGCAACACGGGCATGGCCCACGAGAAGTACCGGTAGCGGAAACAGAACACAAGTACCACGACATGAGAGCACGAGACGATGCCGCTGAGGATCAGCGTCAGCAATAATTGGTAGTTTCCATTGATCATGATTCAGCCTGAGCTTGGTGAGAGTTTCGGGACAGAAAAACGACATCGTTGAGATTCGAAGTCGGGAGCCGATGACACCGGATTGGTTCCGGAACCCTCAAGACCTGTTGCCGGGGCTTGGCCCACAGCCCGGATCAGCACAGCACCGCCATCAGTCCGACTCTCCGCCCGGTGCTCCGGCCTGCAACTCTTTCCAGAGTTGGAACTGCCCCGCGAGGTCACGGATGACCATGGGGATCCCCAGTAACAGGGCACATTCCCCCAGCCATCCCGCCACACCACTCAGAAACAGCCCCACATATCCCCCCTCGAGAAACTCACCACCCAGAGCCTGTCCATTGATGCCAAATTCCTGCACCACCGCAAGCAGCAGGAACAACCCATGAAAAGCGGTCTTGGACAAGATTCCGGCGAGCCCCACCAGCAGGCACCACATCCAGGGAGACAGGTGGCGATGGTGATAACAAACCCAAAACGCGAAGGCGGCGAGGAGGACCGACGGTAATCCTGCAACCAACTGGAAAAACATCGCCATCCCCATCACTCACGCTCCTTCCAGGTGGTTTGCAACACGGCATTTCCCGGACTGACCACGAAACGGAACAGTCGCCGCGACTTGCTCAGAAACAAAGTACCGGCCGTCGGGCGTGGCTCGGCTCCCAGCACAACAGACGGTCTTTGCGAGAATGGCTCATTCGGTGTGAACGAGGGACGCGACCTTCGTCGTGCGGGTCAAATCAATTGATCTCTCAACTCCATCCGTGCAGTTTCCAGATCACCCAGAAACACCACGGACAACATCCAACGCCTCCCGGCACAGCGTGTGGGCCGCGGAGGCCTCCGGCGCCTCGGCAATCACCCGTACGATGGGTTCGGTGTTGCTGCCTCGCACCTGCACCCAACGGTCGGGCCAGTCGAGACGCAGACCATCGCCGGCCGTCGCCTCGGCATCGCCGAATCGCTGCCGCAACGCGGCACACGCCTGATCGACCAGGGCCCGGTCGCAGGTGACTTTGTCCTTCACAATCACGTATTGCGGCAATTCGGCCACCCATGCCGACAGCGGCCCCCGCCGGGTCGCCAGCTCGTTCAACACATAGGCCATCGAGGCAAAGCTGTCTCGCACCCAGCCGATTTGCGGATCGATCAGCCCCCCATTCCCCTCTCCGCCTATGGCAGCGCCCAGTGCCTGCATCTTCGCCACCACATTCGCCTCCCCCACATGCGACCGGGCGAACGTGCAACCATGCCGCGCCGCGAGATCCGCGGTCGTCCGGCTGGTCGAGCCATTCACCACCACCGGCCCCTTGCGGGTCTTCAGCAGGTGGTCGACACACAGGGCCAGCGTCAACTCTTCCCCGATGTAGCGCCCGTGTTCATCGACAATGGCCAGGCGGTCGGCATCGGGATCCTCGGCAAACCCCAAATCAGCCCCCACCCGGCGAACCTCGTCGCACAATTGGGTCAGGTTTTGGGCGATCGGCTCGGGGGTGTGTTCGAAGTGCCCGTCGGGAGTCCCCCCCAGCAGATGCACTTCGCATCCCAATGCCTCCAGCAGCCGCGGCCCAAGCAATCCTCCAGCACCGTGCGTGCAGTCGAGAACCACCTTGAACCGGCGGCCCCGGATCAGCTCGGGCCGCACCAGCTCCAGCACCCGGGCGAGGTGGGGCGCATGCGGATCGGGCAACACCTCATGCGTTCCCTGGCGCGTCGCATCCCGAAACCGGAAACTCCGCGATTCCAGCAAAGTCAGCAGTCGACTTCCCAGCGCGTGATCAAACACCGAACCCTGGGGGGCGAACGGCTTCAGTCCATTCCACTCAATCGGATTGTGACTGGCGGTGATCTGCACTCCGCCCGCTGCGTTCAACTGCCGAACGAGGATGCCGCAGGTGGGGGTGGCCGCGATATCCAGATCAATCACCCGGCACCCGGTCGCCAGCAACCCCGAGAGAACGGCGTGGCGGATCATTTCTCCGCTCGCCCGGCCATCGCGGCTGAGGACGACCGTTCCTCCCTCGAACATGGTTCCCAGGGCGCTGGCGAAGTCGACGAGATAGCCGGGCTCGAGGCCATCTCCCACGATGCCGCGCAGCCCTGAGATGCTGAGAATCCGTTGTGCCATGGTGTCGAGGGTCGTCTGAAGTGAAAGAAACTGGCCCCGCTGCGGCGTGAGTTTCGTCCGCCCGAGGAATCGATGCAACCCGTCCGGCCCTCGAATCAACCTCGGGCGATAGATTCGGCCTGCGCCTGACAGTCGACAATCCGCTGGCGGACTTCGGAGAGCAAGCGATCTTCCTGACCACGTTCCCGGCTCTGGGCAATCACGTCGAGTGGAATCGGTTCGCCGTAAACGACGCAGATCTTCGCCGGCCAGATGAATTTCTTCCCGGGTCCAAACGCTCGGTTGGCGCCGGCGATCCCCACGGGGATGACGGGCACGTCAACGCGCCGCAGCAGGACCGAGAATCCGGGTTTCAGGGGCCCCACCGAACCATCGAGGCTGCGGGTTCCTTCCGGAAAGATCCCCATCAAATGCCCTTGGGCGAGGTGGTTCAACGTCTCACGCAGGCCGCCCCCCCCGCCTCCTTCCCGCTTGATCGGAACGACATGGCTGATCCGCATGAGCGCGCCCAGCCCAAAAATGCGAAACAACGAATCACGGGCCAAATAACTGACCGGGCGGTTGATAGGCAGGCCCACCAACAATGGATCGAGAAAGCTTTGGTGATTCGACAGCAGCAGGGCGGGTGATTGGGTGGGAACATGGGTGTGTCCCCGGGAGGAATAGCGGAACCAGATCGCAAACCACACGCGAAACAGTTGCTGCAGCACAAACCAGTGGACGGGACGTCGGGGAGGACGCGGGGGAACGGGGGCGGACGGAGTGTCTGGGGGGTTCATAAGTCCGGTTTTAACTCAATGTCGGTGTGGGAACCACCAGGGAGCAGTCGCCCTCTCTCGGGCCCGAACCCCCACCGGCAGGGGACTCCCCCGCCCGGGCAGTGGACCAACGCGTGGCGGGCCACCGCGCGTCTGCTGAACAGATTTGAAGACCTCTCCAGCATCGACCGGCAATTGCCGTAAGCCAGGTTCCGGGGGACTCCGTTGCGAACCGCAAACCGCACAAGTAGACTTGCCCAATCAGCAAAGTTGACCTGTTCCTCAAAATCGCCGCGACGGATTCAGGACGAATCTTCGTTTCGACACGACCGATGCCACCCCTCAGCTTGGGTCTCCCCGGGCTGAACGAGGATTGCTGGGGGGGGCTGCCACGGACGCGACGATAACTACTGCCGGGTTCCTCACCCTGGACCGCGCGGGGCGTGCGTCTGCATGACCGGGAGCCGGCAGAGGTTCAAAGCTCGACCCCGAGTCTTGTTGGGAGACTCACGGGGTCACACCTCAGGAGAATGGCCTAATGAACATTGGACGTTTCCCGTTTTCACTCCGTCGCACCCTGGCCCGTCTGGGTTGGGTCGGCAGCTTGTCTGCAGTTTTTGTTGGGGGAGCGTGGATGGCCCGCGCCCAGAGCGACGGGGCTCCCCCCAGTGGGCTCACCGGCGTCTTGCCAGCCGCTTCGCCGGCCGAACTGGAAGCCACGCTGGCCCAGTTCCCCGAAAATTGGAAGCCTTGGGCCGATTCGGTCCAGGCCGACCTCAACAGCCTCTACACCGATCAGACACTCGACGCGGCCGCCCAGCGGAAACTGCTGGCGAAGCTGCGTCGTAGCGAAGCGACCGCCCGGCAGTATCTGGGAGACTCCCGCTACCGGGGTCTGTCGAACCTGTTGATGCCCCTGAAGGGGGGACTCAAGCGTCGGCTGGATCTGGCCGAAGCGGTGCTCGACACCGTCGAAACCTCCCCCGCTCTACGCGAACAGCGGCGGTCCACCACGGCCCGCGAGCTCAATAACGCCGCCGCCAACGCCTCGAACGACCTGAACCTCGTTTCGACCGGCCCAGGCTGGCGGACCTACCTGCAGCCCTCTGAAACCATGGCCGCCTACGCCTCGCAGGATCCTGCGAAGCTGCTCGATCAGGCGGCGACGACGAAAGACCGGTTCGCGAAGGCCCCCACCGACGATGCCACCCAGGCCTTCCTCCAACGTCCAGCCATCGCCGCGTACCGGCGTGCGGTTGACAATCACCTGGGAGCCTCCGCTTCGCCTGAAGGATTGCGGCAGGCGGCCGGGGAATTGCTGAATGCCCTGGAGCAGTTTGAAGACGGGCACTCCTCGACTTTTGCCCGCCAGGCTCGTGACGCCTACGCCAAGGTCGGCAGTCTCGCTCCCGATGGTGGGGCCCGCATCACCCAGGCGCTGCGGCAGAATTACTTTAACTACAATGTTCGGTTCCACGCTCCCGAGAGCTTCATCAACCGGTTCATCGCCGAGTCCCGCCAGGATAGCTCGCGGATCAATGAGTTTGTTTCCGAGGCTCAGGTCAGCGGCTCGCAGACCACGCTCTCCAATGTGGGAGTCGACGTCCAACCGAGCGCCAATGGAGCCGTGATGAACCTCGTCATCAATGGCACGGTGAACTCGGCTACGCTGGCCTCGACCGATCAGGCGCAGGTCTCGATTTTCGGCAACGCGAACTTCAATGCCTCGAAGGCCATCGTGTTCGACGGTGAGCGATTCGCCGTCGGCCAGACCCTTGTCGGAGCCAATGCCCGCAACCTGCTGGGCAACATCGACACCAAGTACGACGGCATTCCCATCATCCGCCGCATCGCCCAGAACATGGCGTACGACGAGGCCTCCAGCCGGCTGGGTGAAGGCGAGCAGATGGTGGTCAATCGCATTCGCAGCGAAGTCGCTTCGAAGCTGGATGCCGAGATTGGACGTGAGTTCGGTCCCTTCGGCGAACTCCCCCGCAAGCTCAATGAGCGGATTGCCGCCCTGCGGAAGTACCGCCTGTTCCCCGCCCCCCTCAACTGGAACTCGACCAGCAACGAAATCCGCATGGTCGGGCGGATCATGGAAGGGGCCGAGCTGGGAGGGAGCGAACCCGATCCCTCGCTGATCAATCCCCGCGGCATCACGGTGCTGCTGCACCAGTCGGCCCTCAACAACGGCATCGACCGACTGGGCTTCGCCGGCCAGACCCTGACCGACGATGAGATGCGCACCAAGCTGCAGAAGCACCTCGAAGACCTGCTGGGCCAAAAGGTGAATCTCGGCGGAGCACCGAAGAATGTCAGTGCCGAAAGTGCCGCCCGACTGCTGTCGTTCGACTCGCAGGACCCAATCCGCATCGAAGCGATCGACAACCAGTTGGAACTCACGATTCGCGCCGGATTGAAGCAGGAAGGGAAAGAAGAGATCCCCCCACATCTCATTCGCATTCCCCTCAAGATCACGGCCCTCAACGAGGGAATTCAGATCAGCCCGGGGAAAGTCGCGGTGGAAACCGTGGACAAAACCGAGAGCCAGGCCGTCCGTGCCGGTGTCATCAAGAAGAAGATTGAAGAGGCCTTCACCGAGCAGTTGGTCAAACGGTCGACCACGGTTCAGCGGGGCAATCGTCTGTTCACGCTGGCGGTGACCAAAGTCGCCACCAATGATGGCTGGGTGGCCGTCTGGGTCGAGTAGTCTCTGCCAAAACTTTGAGCTTCGCTTCGCGGGTCCCGCCGAGCGAGGCAACAGACGCTTCGCAACAGCCCCGGGAATCATTCCCGGGGCTGTTTGCGTTGAATTCCCGCCGGCCCGAGCGACCAATCCGCCATGTGCGAACAGACCCTGTGCAACTCGAATCGTTGCCGCGGTCTGGCCGGAGTTGGCCTCGCGGACGCTCAGCGATCCAATACCCGATAGCGTGTGAAGGGATCCTGGTATTGCTTGCGGTATTCCATCTGGGGATTGGTCAGGCCAGTGAGCTTGAGCAGAAACGCAATCGCCGCCCCGAAGACAAACCCGCCGATATGCGCCCACCAGGCCACCCCCTCACTGCTGCCCGCGGTTCCACTGAGCAGTTGAATCACAAACCAGATGCCAAGAAACACCGGCGCGGGAATCGCCACGATCTGGGTCAGAAACCCCAGGGGAATCAGGCTCATCACCATCGAC
>CAIOTJ010000668.1 GCA_903861195.1 uncultured Planctomycetaceae bacterium
ATTGAAACACGGGCGGGAGACCGGTGTTGTAGAGATGGCTTACCTGCCACTGACTTCGGGCACCAAATGAGAAACGCGGGAAGAGAGTCTTGGTGCTGGGGCGTGACACTCGATCACGTGCTGAATGGTCGATGTTGAAACATGGTGTTCCACCCCCTTTGTGTTGAGTGACGAAGGGCGGGGCCCCTGTTCTGGGGAGTCCCATTCCGAAAAAGTGATTCTGAAGTTGTGCCCGGTTGGAATACATCCGGGAGCAGTTCGTCGTCGTGACCGCCGGTCCAGCGCGGTCAGTGGCCGATCACCTTGGGCGGGTGCTGGTCTCCCTGGTTGAGTCGCGAGGAACTCGGCAGCACAACGTCTTTCCCGACCGGGTTGCAGGCCCCATGGTCAGTGGAACCCCTTCCATTCCTCCTGGCCTCGATAGCTTCTATTATTCGGCTTGGTCGATCCCGACCCGGTGCCGAGGCGATCGAGTGGGGCTGGATTGGTGTTCTGTCAGGAAGTCCTGGGGGTTCTGTGTTGAAAGTGCAACAAGAGACGGATTGCCTGATCGTAAAGACGGGCGGGTTTTGGCTCCGTTTCGAGCGAGTCGTCGATCGTTGGAGGCATGTGATTGAGTGCGCCGAAGGCGGTTTCTGGAGTTGGACCTCGATGGAGGGAGCTGCTGAAGACGCCTGTCCGTCCAGTCCGGCGTATCAGGATCTTTGGTTTGAGGATCGGGGGGAGGCTTGCTGCGAGATCCAGCTGATGGGGCAGGCGGGCGGGGCAATCTATTCGGCGGCTGTGGCCGTGGACGAGATTGAACGGCGGGTCAACTTCGATGTCTGCGCCCGTCGGAAACGGCCAGGCATCCCCGTCGCGGCCCAATCCCGGTATCGAGTTCAGTCGGCAGGGGACGAGGAGTTTGGAGTGAGATGGTTGCAGTCGTGGGACCTGGTCTTCGAGACCAGCTTTCCGGGCGAGGGATCTCAGTCGATGTCCGAGCCCATACGGCGAGTCTCTGGCGGATTCGAGGTGGGGTATCCCCCACAGCACTGCAATGTGATTGCGCCGGAGATCTCGCAATGGCGTTGGCAGTACTCTCTCAAGAGTGCCAAACAGGCTTGATTTCATGGATTTGTTGAAAGAGAATCGGGGTCCAGTCGGAAGAGCAGACGCTTACAAGGATTCGGCATGTCGTTCGCAGCAGTCGAGCAGTTGAAGGCTCAGTACACAGACAAATTGGTTGAGGTCGATCCCTCGGTCCCGGAGCTGCGCCGCTTCAAGGGGCTGGTCGGCACGGTGAAAACCGTCAACATGAACGGACGTTTGTTGGTCCAGTTCGATCATCCAGTGGATATTGGCTGGTACGACATCGATCCCGCCTATCTGAGAATTGTCGCGGGAAAACCCAAGAAGGCGACAGCTGCGAAGCCGGCTGAAAAAGTGGCCGAGCCACCCCCGGCGAGTGCCGCCAAGGTGGCGTCTGTTGCCAAGTCGGAACCAGCGAAGGCTGCCCCAAACCCGACCCCAGCCTCGAAAGTCGCGTCTGCTGAATCCGGGAGCAAGCCCCTCTCGAAGTTGGAACAGGCCCGGCAGCAGGGAGCGGCAGGCAAGCCTGCCGCCGCGGCACCCGCGTCCACAGCCCCCACCAGCCCACCGGCCGCTGCGGCGGCCACCGGGGGGCGTCCGCTTTCCAAGCTGGAATTGGCCCGCATGCAGGGGGCGGCAGGCTCTGCCAAGGCACCCTCCGCGGCAGCGCCAGCCGCACCTCCCGCCTCAGCGCCACCGCCTGCCCCAGCGAAAGCTGCAGCTCCTGCCGCAGGTGGCAAACCGCTTTCCAAGCTCGAGCTCGCCCGGCAGCAAGGGGCCGTGGGGAGTGGTGGAGCCGGATCACCTGCTCCGACTTCTGGAGCCGCACCCGTCGCTCCCGCTCCTGTTCCCTCTCCCGCTGCCAGCGCCTCGTCTGACGCCAAGCCCATCCCCAAGACGGGGCCGGATGGTAAGCCGCTTTCCAAGCTGGAATTGGCTCGCCTGCAGGGACCGTTCAAGGGCTGATTTTTCGGGGCGAAGCTGGGAGGAACTCTCAGCCAATCGCAGGGAATGGCTGCCACGTCCTGGCCGCTTCGGTCGGGAGGGAATGGCGATTCTGACCACGCTCTCCGGGAACCGTCCTGAGGCCCGACAGGGTCTGGATGAAAGGGCGTCGCCCCATTGAGGTCATTTGCAACGGCATGTGTCTTGTCGTTGATTCACTCACCTGTTTTTTTGCACACTGTTGCCAAGGACTGAATTCATGGAACGCACACTGATCCTTTTCAAGCCCGATGCCGTGCAGCGACGCCTCTGTGGCACCTTGCTGTCCCGGTTGGAGACCAAGGGACTGAAGATCGTGGCATTGAAGATGCTGAGGGTTACGAAGGAGTTGTCGGCGAAACACTACGCCGAGCATGTTTCCAAACCGTTTTATCCTCTGCTTGAATCATTCATCACCTCGGGACCGGTGGTCGCCCTGGTGGCTGAGGGGCCGAATGCGGTGGCCGTGGTCCGTACGATGATGGGGCCGACCAACGGGCAAACCGCCCCCCCAGGAACGATTCGCGGAGACTTTGGGGTCAGCCGGCAGATGAATCTCATGCATGGGAGCGACAGTGTCGAAGCCGCCCAGCGTGAAATTGCCGTCTATTTCGCCCCGAATGATCTCTTGAGCTACGAGTCGTCCCTGAAAGAGTGGGTTTGTGCCGCGGACGAGATCAAGTAAACCAAATCGGAACGTGTGTTTTCACACTCGCATCTCAGCATCCCGCGCTCCTGCAGGGCGGGATTGATTTTCCCCCGGGCGAAGCAGCCGCTTCGTCACGGGGTTTTTTCTTGAATCGGGTGTGATCTTTTCTTGTCTCAGCATGTGGCCGCATGTTCCATGGGTGGCACGTTCTTTTTAAGTCAGCCGTTTGTAGGTCACACTTTCAAGGTGGCATTTCGTCGCCCAGCGCGCTGCCAAGGGCATGGTGAAATGGGTCGGGGCAGAGGGGCAGTCTGCCCGACTGGCCGCAACTGATCCCAGGAAACACGCGGAAGTGGTTCCGGAGTTTGCAGAAACGGCCCCCGGAACTCGAATTTCCGGCTGGTCCCGATGTCTGGTCCGGAGCGGAGCCCGTCTGGGACCTGGGGGGACTTGACCGCTCTCGGCGCTGGTCGAACCTCCCTGCGACGCGTGCCCCCCGATGGTCGGGCGAGGGACTCGAAACTTTCGAGCCGCCCGGGTGATCAATAGACAGGTCCCGAATGAACTCTTTCTGTCGCTGACCAGTGCCCGGCGGCCTTGGCTGCCGGGAGGAGTCAGGACCAAACCTCTGGAGTCATGCCATGCGCGGTATCAGGCGGGTTGTGATTTGGGCTGCTCTTATGGTTTGGCCAGTGCTTCAAACGACTGTGGCAGCTCATCCCGGGGGACATGGTGGTCCCGCGGATGCAGGGCGGCCCCGAACTTTTCGGTTGGCTTCCGGCGATCGCGTGGCTCGGGGAAGTCTGGTGATGGTTCGTGGAGGGCAGGTTCGAATTCAGGCCGAAATCGGTCCCGCGGTGGACGTGCCTCTGGAAAGCCTGTCGGAACTGGACCAGTTGTGGATTTCGCGGCGAGTCACCGAGGTGCACGATCTGAATTCCAGTCCCCAATTGGCATTGGCAAATCCCAGCCCGGTGGCAGGAAAACCGACTGGTGACGAGAAAAGAGATGCTCCGGTGATCGCGAGGCACTTCTCCCCATTTGAAAACTCAGTGGGTCTTCGTTGGGACGAGAAATTTCTCTATGTGGAATCGAATGGAATTCCCGATCATCCATTGATGGTGGGTATTCGCAGTTGGCAACAGCAGGTTCCGTTGCCGCAGGGCTATCGCGGACGGAACGCCTGGATGATTCCCCTGAATCCTGTTCCGGCGAAGGAGCCGCAATCGACGCGAAACGATTTTTTGCGGGGAGCCATCGCTCTGGCGGTCAATGGTGTCCCGATTTTCAATCCGCTGAATAATCGGGGCGAAGATGCCTTTCTCGCGGGCGAACTCGATGAATATGGCGGACACTGCGGGCGCGCCGATGACTACCACTACCACCTCGCCCCTGTTCATTTGGAAAAACTTGTCGGCCGGGGCAATCCCATCGCCTATGCTCTCGATGGTTATCCAATTTATGGATATCAGCAGCCGGCAGACCCCGATTTTGCTCCGTTAGACAAGCTGAATGGGCACCGTGGCCCGGAGGGAGACTACCACTACCATGCCACGAAAACCTATCCCTATCTCAATGGCGGATTCTATGGACAGGTGACCAAGCGGGAGGGGCAGGTTGATCCGCAGCCGCGCGCGGAACCGGTTCGGGAGGCGCTGCCCCCATTGAAGGGAGCCCGCGTCACCAGGTTTGAGAAGTTGAATGACAATCACTCCCGGCTGACTTATGAGATTGCCGGTCGGCCGGGAACTGTTGAGTATGAACTCGCTAACGAAGGGCGAGTGGTGTTCACCTACCGCGATGTTCGCGGCCAGGTCACCACGGAAGTTTCGGGGACAAGTCGCCCAGGGAAAGGACGTGAGCAGGGGGGCGCGACCGATTCGCCGCGAAGGCCTCGCCAAAGGCCTGAGCGCGAAACGGGGCGAACTTCCCGGCCTCGGGACGATGCCGCCGCGGACCTGGGCCTGTCGAGCAGCTCGATTGATGCCGACGGACTGTTGTCGGTGGACTGCAGCTGCGACGGTCGCTCACAGTCTCCGGCGATCGCACGGAAGCAACTTCCCAAAGAGGCGAAGTATTGGGCCGTCAGTCTCTGGCACACTGCCCCAGACCAGGAAAAGTCGTACTGGCTTGTGTATGACATTCCGGCGACCGTTGGCGAGTTGCGGCAGGGAGCCCCTCCCTCGGGCAAACTGGGGCAGAACGATCGTCGACGATTCGACTATGAGCCAGTCTGTTCCAAGGGGCCCGGTCGCAAACTGTATCACCTCACGGTCTATGCCCTGGCGGATCATCCCCGCTGGCCAGCCGGGGAAAAAACGCGGGCACGATTTCTCGAGTCGATCCGGGGACTTGTGTTGGCGGAGGAGACATTGGACTTCGAGTACTCACGGGGCGGCAAGGATTGAATCTGGGGCAGTCACCCCATTGCTGGCTGGGGCGAATCTCGCTGCGCCGCTGTGTCTGACAAGGCCTCGGCGGGACTGTAGGGACCCAAACAGGGCCAGGATCCGCATGACCATGAGGGGCAATGAGAATTCCGCAGCCCTGTTTTGAAGCGTCTGTTCACAAGGTTCAGGAAGGTCGAAGCTGGCAGCCCCGGTCGGGTGATGGTGGGGAGATGAACTGCTCCCACGAGAAGTCGTTGCACATTCAGGCGGCTGGGGTTTGCAGGACCCGATTCCCAGGATCTCTTCCGGGGATCTCCCCAATGACGAATCGAAGGCCGGGCCGGGGGAAGGTGCGGCTCCAGGCTCCGGTTGTTTCGGCGTGTCATCTCCCTTGCCGACACTGTCTCCCCGCCGGGGTTGATCGCCTTGAGAATCACTGGTGAGTATGGGGGCTGCGTGATGTGTGGGTGTGGCTGAGTTGGCAAGGGAGTTGGCCCAATCCTGCGGGGGAGAGTTGGGGAGGGGCTATGTTGCAGCTGGATTGCGCAGTTTGCCAACCGGATTGTCCTCTTTAACAACAGGATTTGAGACTTCTCGGGTCCCTGTCGCGGGACGATGATCTTCCCGGACTGGAGCATGAGGAAAAACCACGGTTCTGTGAAAACTGCCGTTGTCCAAACGCGAGCTCTCCACTATGGTCCCGCTCCCTTCGCGTCACTTTTCGAGCCCGTTTCCGGACTCGAAGAGCCCGTCAGCATCCCCCCCCGTCGTTCCGATCGGGGTCGGCCCAATCCCTGGAGAATCCCGGATGTCCTCAGCCGCCACAGGCTCCCTTGGGGCGCTGTTGATGATTGCTCCCCTCGCTGCGATCCCCGTGTTCGCAATTGTGGGAGTTCCAACGATCGGGTCCATGGCCGCGGCTCCCGCCGATGAATTGGATGTTTCCGATGTCGAGCCGATTGAAGATCGCCCGCGTATGAATGAAGATGGTCGGCGACGCACTGCTTCTACGGATTTGTTTGAGTCCTACGACACTCAGCCGGGGCGTCGCTCCCGCGAGCGTGGCACAGCGCAGTCAGACGGGGTCGGGGCCCGGCCTAAACTCAAGCGTGGGCGGGTGGATGAGAGCCTGGGGGCCACAGAATCGGATTCGATTCCGGGCCAGTTCGATGACTCGTTGCGCGAGGAGGCCCGCACTCCAGAGAAATCTCCGCGCCGGGAATTTGATCCGCGGTTGCTGCTGAACAACTCCGGTCGGAACCGTCTCTCTGGCGAGGGAGACGTGTTGCCCACGCGAACGGCGAGATCGGAAGAGCAGTTCGGCGAACCACAATCCCCACGGGTGCTGTCCGAGGAATCTGATCGCTGGTTGAAAGCCCGGGAGCGAATCCGGGAGTATCAAATCACCTGGCATCAATTGAGTCCTGAAGAAGACCGCGACGGCAATCTGGTGTTTGTGTTCACCTGCTTCATGACTCCGGCGGGTGAGCCGTCACATCGGTACCACGCAGCGGGCAAGAGTCCCTTGGAGGCGGTGGAAGCCACCCTCCGTAAAATCGACGAATTCCGGCGTGAATTCCAATAGCATGCAGACGTTTGCTCAGGTTCCGGGAAATTACCTGAATCCGGCGTTTGGTCACGGTTCGGGGTCTTTGAGTGGAGAAGAATCGCGGCGGAACTGGCAGCGTTCCCGGCCTGCGGGCGAATCACAGTCGTCTCTGCCACAGTCGCTTGTGATGGGAAGGCGGTCACCCAAGATGGCGAGGGTCGAGGCGGTGCTGTTGGTGGCAGGGACTGCGGTTCCTGCGCGACGTCTATCGCAATTGGCGACCTTGGCCGACGCCACGGAGGCCCGCACCACGGTTGGCAAGCTGAATGCCGTCTATCAGCAGTGGGGGACACCATTCCGAATCGAAAAGGTGGCTGCTGGGTATCGTTTGTTCACGTTGCCGCAATTCGCGTTATGGTTGGGGCGGTTGCAGCATCGGGAGGCGGAGTTGAAGCTGAGCCAACCGGCCCTGGAAACGCTGGCGGTCATTGCCTATCGACAGCCAATCACCCGGGCGGACGTCGAGGCGATTCGGGGAGTTCAGAGCGCCGAGATGATCCGGCAGTTGATGGAGCGAGGGCTGGTGAGGATGGGGGGGACTGACGATGCCTTGGGACGCCCCTTTTTGTTCGTGACGACTCCCCAGTTCCTGGAGAACTTCGGGCTTCAGGACCTCAGCGATCTTCCCCTGGCCGACCGACTTCGAAAGACGCGGGATTCCGCAGATGAGGCTCTGGACACCGAATGAGTCTGGATTGACGCAATTTCATATGACACTTACACTTCCCCTGCCTTGACCATTCGGAAATCTCCTCCCTTTCGTCATCTTTGCACTCTTCGACACTGCACAAAGGATGACGTGAAGAGAGAGGGCGAGGTTTCGGGCGGAGGGGGCCGATGCGAGAGTGCCTGGATCCTGGCTGTTCACATAGGTGAGGCTGGGGTCACATCGGGAATACGGCAGGGACTGGTCATCACATCGCGGCGGTGACGATTGCAGATCGTCACGTCGCAGCACGGGCGTACGCATGGACTTTCTCGAGAAGATTGGCGACTTTTTTGTCGGCCTGACAGCCCTGGTTGAGCGGTTGATCACCCGGTTGTTTGGAGCCTCCAATGAGCGGATGATCCGCAAATTGGGGTTCGAGCGGAACGGAGAAGTCACACGCATTCTGCCCGGAAGCACGCTCGAGCGAATCAATCAGCTCGAGTCGGAACTCCAGCAGTTGAGTGACGAGGACCTGCGGCAATCGACCAGTCGATTTCGCGCGCGATTGTCGCGCGGAGAAACACTGGATGACGTGCTTCCCGAGGCGTTCGCCAGTGTTCGCGAAGCGGGCCGACGGTATCTGAAAATGCGTCATTATGACGTTCAGATGATCGGTGGCTACGTTCTCCACAAGGGGATGATTGGCGAGATGGTGACCGGGGAGGGAAAGACTCTGGTTGCCACGTTGCCGACCTTTTTGAACGCTCTTGCCGGCAAGGTGCATGTCGTCACGGTGAACGATTACCTGGCCCGACGCGACATGGAATGGATGGGGCCGCTGTACACCGGTCTGGGGCTGACCGTTGGGTGCATTCAGTCGCATCAGGAGACGGATGACAAGGCTCGGGCCTATGCCTGTGACATCACCTACGGCACCAACAACGAGTTTGGATTTGACTACCTGCGCGACAACATGAAGCCGTCGAGGGAATTGCAGGTTCAAGGACTGCTTCACTACGCGGTGGTCGACGAAATCGACAATATCCTGATCGATGAGGCCCGTACGCCTCTGATCATTTCTGGGCCGTCGCAGGATGATCCCGAGCGGTATCGCAAGGCGGACCGGGTGGCCCGGCAGTTGAAGCGGGATGTGCACTTCGAGGTCAAGGAAAAGGAACATACCTGCCATCTGACCGAACAGGGGATCCGTTTTGCCGAGGAATTGGCGGGAGTGGAGAGCTTCTACACCGCTGGCAACATGGAATGGCCTCACCTGATCGACAATTCGCTGCGGGCGCACCATCTTTACAAGAGGGATGTCAATTATGTCGTCATGAATGGTGAGATCATCATTGTTGATGAATTCACCGGACGACTGATGAAGGGGCGTCAATGGAGCGACGGCCTGCACCAGTCTGTGGAGGCCAAGGAGGGGGTCAAGATCAAGTCAGAAAACCAGACTCTGGCCACCATCACCCTGCAGAACTACTTCAAGCTCTACAAGAAGCTGTCGGGCATGACCGGTACGGCCATGACGGAAGCGAACGAGTTCTGGAAAGTCTACAAACTGGATGTTGTGGCGATTCCCTCGAATCGACCGATGCAGCGGATCAACCATCCGGACACGATCTTCCGGACGGTTCCCGAGAAGTACAAAGCGGTGGTGGACGAGATCCGGCAGGTCCATCAGACCGGGCGCCCCATCCTGGTGGGAACCGTGTCGATTGAGAGTTCGGAAAATCTCAGTCACGCCCTCAAGCAGTGGGGCATTCGTCACGAGGTGCTCAATGCGAAGCACCACGAGCGCGAGGCGGACATCATCGCTCAGGCGGGGCGATTGAATGCGGTCACCATCGCGACCAACATGGCGGGACGAGGGACCGACATCATTCTGGGGGGGAATCCGGACCAGGCGGCCTGGGAACAGTTGAAGCACACTTATGCATCGCGTCTGGAGATTCCCAAGACGGAATGGGACGCGCTGACCCGGAAAATCTCCGATGAAGAGGGGATGGCGGAAGAGGGGCGAAAGGTCGCCGAACTGGGTGGGCTGCATGTGATCGGTACGGAGCGGCACGAGGCCCGGCGTATTGACCTTCAGTTGCGGGGTCGGTCTGGTCGTCAGGGCGATCCGGGATCAAGCCGGTTCTTCCTGTCGCTCGACGATGATCTGATGCGGATCTTCGCTGGCGATTGGGTCAAGAATGTGCTCACCCGTCTGGGAATGCAGGAGGGGGAGGCGATCGAGAGCCCGATGGTCAGCCGCCAGATCGAGCGGGCGCAGAAACGGGTGGAGGAACGTCACTTCGAACAGCGGAAGAATCTGCTGGAATACGACGAGGTGATGGATCAACAGCGGCGTCGCGTCTACAGCTTCCGCCAGGAGATTCTGGATGGGGCCGACTGCAGCAATCTGATCTTCGACATGCTCCGGGAGCAGGTCGCCGACGCGGCGCGGGAAATGCTGGACCCGACTTATGGACTGCAGACGACCGCTCGTTGGGCCACCCAGGCTGGTGGAATTCAACTCGAGGCCCGCGATCTGAAGGAGAATGATCCCGAACTCATCACCGTCTTTCTCAAGGAAGAGGCGGTGCGCCAGTCGGAAGATCTGATCCTGGAGAAGATCGAGGAGGATTTTCCCAAAGAGGTGGACGACGAGCGGGAGTGGAATTGGGGAGCGTTTTCGAAGTGGGCCAACGCACGGTGGGGGTTGAAGACAACCGATCGCCAGCTGAAGCAGATTGGCCGTGACGGGCTTCACGAAGTCATTTTCGAACAGTCCAAGGAGGCGATCGAACAAGCCGACTTCACCCCCGTGAAAGTCTTCCTCGAAAAAGATTACGGCCGACGATCGCTGGCGGCGTTTCTCGCCAATCAGTTCACCCTCGACATCGCGCCGGAACGGTTTGAGGGACTGTCACCCGAGGCCGCCACGGACCTGGTGCTGGGTGAGCTGCGGCAGTTGTATGAAAAGAAGGAAGTCGAGTTTCCGGTCTCTGTCGGTATGTCTCGGTTTATGGCCGAGCACGCAGGAGGAAATGTGCAGCGCTACGATCGCCCCGGATTGGCGCAATGGGCGACAGCGCGGTTTTCCGCTCCGGTGACCCTCGCCTCCGTTGAGGGCGGATCACGGGAAGAGATCGTCCAGTTGTTGACCGGACTGAGTGAGCGTTTCCGCGCCCGGGGTCAGGGGTTGGCTGAGGCTGAGAAGCTGTTGGATCGCGCGTATGGTTCGCTGAATTCGGTCGATCCCAGCCAGATGAAGGTTCAGGATCGATCCGCCCTCGACTCCCTCCAGCAATGGGCCGACGAGCAGCTGGACTCGGATTTGACCGCTGAACAGTTGGCGGAACTTCCGCGAAGTGAAGTGCACCGCCTGCTGTCAGACGGCTACCAGCGGCGCTTTCGTCCCGAGCTGCGCGAGGCCGAGCGGGCCTTGTTGCTGGAGGTGCTCGATACCTCCTGGAAAGATCACCTGCACTTCATGGACCATCTGCGGCAGGGGATCGGCCTGGTGGGTTATGCCCAAAAGGATCCCAAGGTCGAGTACCGTCGGGAGGGAATGAAGGCCTTCGATCAGATGTGGAAAGGCATCGGTCAGCAAGTGACCGGTGCTATCTTCCGACTCGAGACGGAGAGTCCGGGCTTTGTCGGGTCGCTGTGGCGCATCACCGAAGTCCGACATGATGAAGCCCCGCCGGAAGAACTGTCGTCCGCTGTTGAACCAGGATCGGAATCGGAATTTGGGGATCCGGCAGGACGTACCCCCGAACAGTCGGCGATTGAGCCCATTCGCAATCGTGAGACCCGCGTGGGGCGTAACGATCCCTGTCCCTGTGGAAGCGGGAAAAAGTTCAAGCACTGTCACATGCAGACACGCTGACGACCAGACCCCGGGCGGCAGCCCCTGGTTGAGCCTGAGTGGGAAAGGAATCCCGTGCTGTTCGACTGGTTTCTGAATCTTGTGTGGTGCGTTGTCCTGGTGCTTGCCGCGCCATGGCTGGCTTACCGCCGTTGGATCCGGAAAAAACGGTTCGGGAGTTGGCGACAGAAACTCTTCGGTCAAGTCCCCTCCCGGGCAGGCAAAGGGAGGTGCCTCTGGTTTCACGCGGTCAGTGTTGGCGAGGTCATCCAGCTGTCGAGCGTGGTGGCCGAGTTGCGACGACATGATCCGGACCTGGAGATCGCCATCTCCACGACGACAACCACCGGTTACGAAGTCGCTCAGCAAAAATTTCCGGGGGACCTGATTCTCTTTTGGCCCCTGGATTTCAGCTGGGCAGTTGCGCACGCATTGGATCGGATCCGTCCGGATCTGGTGATTCTGGTTGAGTTGGAGTTGTGGCCGAATTTCCTGCGCATCGCCGAGCGTCGTGGAATTCCGGTTGCCCTGATCAACGGCCGGATCACCGAGCGGAGTTTTCGGGGATATCAGCGGCTCGGTCCGGTGGCGGCCGGCATGCTCTCGCGGATCGCCTGGCTGGCTGTTCAGAACCCGCTGTATGCCGATCGTTTTCGAATGCTCGGAGCGCCCGAAGATCGAATCCAGATCACCGGCTCAATCAAGTTTGACGGCGTCAAGACGGATTGCCGTGCTGCGGAGGTCGATGCGTTTCGCCACCTCCTGGGATTGCCCGATGATGCGGTGGTGTTTCTCGCCGGCAGCACCCATCCCCCGGAGGAGCGGCTGGCGCTGGAAGCCTGGCTGTCAGTGCGGGAGGAGTTTCCCGGGCTCTATTTGTTCCTGGCACCCCGCCATGCGGAGCGTTTCAAGGAAGTGGCGACCCTGGTCGAACAGCAATATCGACTGCCACTCCTCAAAAGAAGCCAGATCGCCAGCCCGCGGGGGAGGGCACCCGAGGAATCGGTGGTCCTGCTGGATTCCCTGGGGGAGCTGTCACGGCTGTGGGGTTTGGCTTCGGTCGCCTTTGTGGGAGGTAGTCTGGTCCCGCGTGGTGGACAAAGCATGATCGAACCTGCTGGATTCGGTGTTCCGGTGATCATTGGTCCGCAAAACTGGAATTTTGCGGATGTGGTGGCTCAGTTGCAGTCCATCGAGGGAATCCAGACGGTGGCGAATGGGGATGAATTGGCCGGGGTCTTGCGATTTCTGCTGCAGCATCCGGAAGTGGCCCAGGCTCAGGGTGAGCGGGCCCAGGCTCTGATCGTGACCAGCCAGGGGGCAACCCGTGCGATCGTCGTCGGATTGTTGGCGATGTGTTGTCGGACGTCCACCAGAGAGGTTTCGGCGGGTCAGCCTTGGGAATCGCGGGCGGCCTGAGTTGTCAAAGCGGCTGGGGATTGGTTCATCAGGCGGCATGTTTCGAGTACACTCCGCGGACAAGCCCGAATACGGCCGAGAGGCCCAGATGTCACCAGGGATCACCGGAGCTTGGCTGGGTGGTCCCGCTGGAATTCAGAAGACAGGAGTTGTTTGATGTCGAGTTTCTTCACCAGCGAATCGGTCAGTATGGGACACCCCGACAAGGTCTCAGACCAGATCTCGGACGGTGTGCTGGACGCTTTGCTGGCCCAGGATCCGCTGTCCCGCGTGGCCTGTGAGACCTTGTGCACCACCGACCTGGTTGTGCTGGCGGGAGAGATCACCTCATCGGGCAAGCTGGACTACGTCAAGCTGGTTCGGGATGTGGTGCATGACATCGGGTATGTCGGCTCGGACATGGGGTTCAGCGCGGAATCGGTGCGGGTCTTCGTGGCGCTCCATTCGCAGAGCGGCGATATCGCGATGGGTGTGGATCGGGATGGTGCCGGTGACCAGGGCCTGATGTTCGGTTACGCCTGCAATCAGACCGAGGAGTTGATGCCTGTTCCGATTGCCTATTCGCACCGCATTATCAATCGCCTGACTGAAGTTCGGCAAAAGGGGGTGGTCGACTGGTTGCGGCCCGATTCCAAGAGCCAGGTGACGGTTGAGTATCGCGACGGCAAGGCGGTGGGAATCTCGGCCATCGTCGTCTCCACCCAGCATTCCGAAAAGGTCAGCCACAAGGACATTTCCGACTTCGTGATCTCGGAAGTCATCCAGAAGACGGTGCCGGCCCACCTGCTGAACTCGCAGACCAAGTACCACATCAATCCAACCGGTCGCTTTGTGATTGGCGGTCCTCATGGCGACACCGGCCTGACCGGCCGCAAGATCATTGTCGACACCTATGGCGGATGGGGACGGCATGGCGGTGGTGCCTTCAGCGGCAAGGATCCCACCAAGGTTGATCGTTCGGCGGCCTATATGGCCCGGTTTGTAGCGAAGAACGTGGTTGCGGCGGGCCTGGCCGACGAATGCGAAGTCCAGTTGGCGTATGCCATTGGTGTCGCCGATCCCGTCGGCGTTCTGATCGACACGAATGGAACCGCCAAGATTCCGGAACAGAAGATTTCGGAACTTGTCCGGCAGTTCTTCCCGATGACTCCCCGCGGGATCATCCAGGAATTGAAACTGCGTCGCCCGATTTACCGCAAGACCGCCGCGGGAGGCCATTTCGGCCGGAATGATGCCGATTTCACCTGGGAAGACACCTCGGTGAAGGCTCCGCAACTGCGCAAGGCGGCGGGACTGTAGCACGATTGTTGTTTGCCCCCTTTCAGGGAAGAGAGGGGGCTGTGATTCCCAATGAGGTCAGGCCATGGATGGTCACTGGGGTTTGCTGGATCGGTGGCTGGCACGAGCCCGCGGCTCGCGGGACAAATTGAGAGATTTGGCCGCCACCTGTTGGATCGACTGGACCCAGTCACCGGGAGAGATGTTTCTGCCGGGCGCCTCGGTGGCTGCGGCGACCCTGTTGACCGCGATCGTTTTGACATTTCATATCGCCGCCAATCCCAATCGTCACGCCCGATTTGTGATCCCGCTGTTGACGACGGCCCTGTTCGGGCTGATCTTCCTCGCCTGGAGACTGCTGGATACCGGTTGGTCATCGTCCCGGGATGACTCCTCGTCCCGCTGGCTCACTGGCTGCCTGTCGTTGCCTCTCTGGGTTCTCGCCGGGGGGCTCGTGTTGTCCCGCCATGCTCAATTCCTCTGGCCCCTGTCTGCTGCCCTACTGGCGTTGGTGATTGGCATCACCGGAAGCCGTTTTGACTGGCGACATTGGACCACCTCCATCTGCAGGGCAATTCATACCATTCGCCACTCCCTCTTCGAAGACAAGGAGCATTCTTTCATGACCACCGTTCTCGATGCCCGTCCGAGCGGGCACCCTCGCATCGCGGCCGAATCAGCGCATGGACTCCATCCGATCCATTGGATGCAACGCACGATCGATTCCCTGGGGACGGAACACCTGAAAGGGGTCACTCTGGTTGAGTTCCAGTCCGGGCAGTCATTCCTGACAGCCCATATCCCCTTCTGTCCTCCTTTCGCCCAGACTCCGGTGTTTGAATGTCACCCGGTGACGCAGGAGGAGGTCCGCGTACGGGCGAGTGTGGCGTATCCTTATGGCGCCCGGATCGAACTCAAGCGGCAGGGATCCTCCCAGGGAGCCCTGTCGGTGGAAGTGGAATTCTCAGCGGTTTCAGCTCAGATGCCGTCCCGCGCCGCCTGAATGTGAAGCGACTTCGTCCCGAACCCAGACTCTGTTGCGGTCAGTGAGCGACCCGTGCCAAACCACGGGCGGGATTCATTCCCGGCTGACGAATTCGTCGAGATTCATAAGGATGGACGCCAGGCTTGTCCAGGAGGCGAGTTCATTTGCCGGGACTCCAGGCGCGTTTTCTGATTCGCCCACCGTCAGGAGTAATCCGGCACGAGTCGGGTCCTGCTGGAAAGACTCGCGGGCATCCCCCACAAATGGAATCAGCCAGGCCAGTTCCTGAGGTTCCGGTGACCTCTGCAGGACCCGGTTCCATAGCCATCTCAGGCGGTCCTCATCCGATGCAAGCGGGGCTCTGAGCGCCTCGTTGGCGAGGCGTCGGGCTGCCTCGACGTAGGTTGGATCATTCAGGAGAACCAGGGCCTGCAGCGGGGTATTGGTGCGTCCCCGGCGAATCGTACAGGTTTCCCGGTCGGGAGCGTCGAACGATACCATGCCCGGTGGAGGACAGGTTCGTTTCCAAAACGTATACAGGCTGCGCCGGTAGAGGTTGGCTCCCTTTGCCTGTTCATACACGGCTCGCCGCTCCACGGAAACGTCCTGCCACAGACCCGCTGGCTGATACGGCTTGACACTTGTGCCTCCCAACTCACGGGTCAGGAGGCCAGCTACCTCCAGGGCACTGTCCCGAATCGTTTCTGCCGACAGCCGATGGCGCGATCCGCGGCCAAGCAATTGATTACGTGGATCCCGTTCGAGCTGAGTTCCGGTCGCCGCACTCTGCTGCTGGTAGGTTTCAGACAGCACGATGGTCTTGAGCAACCGCTTCAAATCCCACCCGGTGCGCTGAAACTCCACGGCCAGCCAGTCCAGCAACTCGGGATGCGAGGGGTAGGACCCCTGCAGTCCGAAATCCTCGACGGTTTCCACGAGGCCGATTCCAAACAGTTGTTGCCACCAGCGATTCACCATGACTCGGGCGGTCAACGGATTGCGCGCATCGATCAGCCAGCGGGCCAGTCCCAGCCGATTAATCGGACTTCCCTCGGAGAGTCCCGGAAGGGCCCCCGGGACGCCCGCTTGGACTTTCTCCCCCGGCTGGTCGTACTGGCCCCGTTTCAGCACGAACGACTCCCGGGGGGTCTCCAATTCCTGCATCACCATGGTGAGAGGAATCCGGGCCTCCTCTTGTGCGACTGCCTGGTCGGCCTGCTGACGTGCCTGAACGAGAGACTGGTAGGCTGGATCGATCCGTTCCAGAAAGTGGTTCCGGACCAGTTGATTTTGGGCCGGATGACGTTGGTCTGCGGGCCGCTCCAAAACGGACCTCAGAGCGCCGCTGGGGCGTCGGGCCTCGAACAGGGCGGCGATGATGTCAGCCGCGAGGGCACCAGAGAAAAATTCCACCTCGTCCAGTTTTCCCTGGAAGCCGAGTTGCGTGGTGCGACGCCCAATTCTCAGCGGCTGGTCGGTCTGGAATGAGCCCTGCAAGCGATCCTGGGTGACCTCCACCTCCTGCAGGCGGCCGTCGACAAACAGCCGGACACCAGCCGCCTTCGACTGTCCATCGTAGGTCACGCAGACGTGATGCCATTGGTTGAGGGACAGGGGGTTCTTGGCCAGCACCTTCAGGCCATCCTCGGGCCACTGGTGGATGAGGTGGAAACCAAGACGTCCCCCTTCCAGCACCAGGTCAAATCCCCGGTGAGCGGCCACCTCGTCCATCTTGGAAAGAATTGCCACGGGTTCGCGCGTGCTCAGATCGATCCAGGCCGCCATGGTGAAGGACTCAGTCGCGACCCAGCCTTTCCAGTCGGGAATCTCAACATGCGACCGCCCGTCGAACCGCAGAGCTTTCCCGACATGCCCCTCGGGTCTCTCAGCGGGACCAACAATCTGACCGTCGTCGCCGCCAACGACTGTGTTCAGCACCTGGTCTCCGTCACTCTCCTCGAAGTCGAACCGGAGCAAAGTTTCGGCAGGAAGACTCTCGAGATCGGCCAACTTCAGAGATTGTTCCCAGGCCAATTGCAGTGACGATGTTTGTTCCAGATGCCGCTCGACGGCCAATCGGGCCCGCGACAGTTCCGCCCGGAGTCGCGTCAGCTGGGCATTCCATCGGGGAGGGGAGATTTTCAGGTAAGGCTCGGCTGGCGCACCGGAGTTATACCCCACCGTCTTGTCCTGCACATTGTTGAAAAAGGCGAACATCCGGTAGTAGTCGGTCTGGGTAAAGGGATCGTATTTGTGGTCATGGCAGCGAGCACATTGCAGCGACAGACCGAGGAAAACCGTGGCAGTGGTATGAACCCGATCCGCGACATACTCGACCCGATACTCTTCCGGGAAGATACCCCCCTCCGTGGTAATGACATGGTTGCGGTTGAAGCCAGTCGCCAGGCGTTGCCGATCCGAGGGATTTGGCAGCAAATCCCCCGCGATCTGCTCGATGATGAATTGGTCCATGGGTTGATTTGCGTTGAAAGCATCGATCACCCATTCGCGCCACAACCACATGCTGCGGTCTTCATCATTGTTGTAGCCATTGGTGTCGGCATAGCGGGCTAAATCCAGCCAGACTTGACCCAGTCGTTCACCAAACGCGGTCGAGTTGAGCAACCGGTCGACCAGTCGCTCGTAGGCGTTGGGAGAGTCGTCGCGAAGAAACTCCTCGACAATGTCGGGGGTTGGAGGGAGTCCGGTCAGATCCAGAGACAGCCTTCTCACGAGCGTCAAGCGGTTGGCCCGGGGTGAGGGTTGCACGCCTTCCCGTCGCAGTCGATCCGCAACGAAGAAGTCGATCTCATTCGCACACCAATTCGTCAGGTAGTCCTCCAGGGGGGGGAGTTGAGGAGAGACTGGCTGCCGGAACGCCCAATGTGTTTCGTATTCGGCTCCCTGCGTCACCCAGAGTCGCAGTCGGTCACGCTCTTCCGCCGACAGCGTCTTCCGGGATGACGGAGGGGGCATGACTTCCGCAGGGTCGTCCGAGAAAATCCGGCGGATGAGTTCCGAGTCCTCGGGATGTCCCGGCGCAAGAGCCGGCCCTCCCGACTCACCACCCCGCTGGGCCGATTCGGGCACGTCGAGCCGCAGCCCCCCCTTGCGGTTGGCTTCGTCTGTTCCATGGCAGGCGAAGCAGGCATTGGAGAGCAGTGGCCGAATGTCTCGCGAGAACTGCAACTGCTTGGCTCGGCCGGAATCCGACGTCGGGGGGGAAGATTGCGATGGGGGCTGCTGGGCCAGCAACCGTCCTGCGCTCGCAGCCGCCACGCAGCCGGCGAAAAACACACTCCGCCAGACGCAGAAGCTGCCGCACAGACGGAAGGTTTCCGGGAGGGGGGAATGTCGATGGGGCATGAAGTTTCCCTCGCGCAGGCCGTAGGGCGTCTGCAAGGTCGACGATTGCGACGAGATCGAGTTCGGAAGAGTCATTTTGGGCCGCTGTCTTTCGGTTCGCCGGGGGCTGCTCCGATCACGGGGCAGTTGGACAAGTCGGGAGGCCACAGTTGAGCGGACCAGTGCGCCAGGCATTCCAGGGGCGGGGCGACTGCCGTGGTGCGTTCCGATCGGGAGCGGTCTCGTCCGAGGCTCTCTCGGCCCGGGCTATCACCACCAGAGTTTTTTGGGGAAAAACTCCGAGATCAGATCCAGGTAAAAAGGTTTGAGAGTCTCGACATTCGGCCGTTCCGCACCCTTGCTGTACAGGTCATAAGGATTGAAGGCGCGGACCCAACCGAACATCTCTTGGTCCCGATCAGTCATGAATCGATCGTACGCCTGTTCGCGATGGCCGGGATAGAAAGAGTGGTAGCGGATCATCCAGAGGGCTGGCTCGGGCAGAAACGCCTTCACAACCTGGTACAGGTATTCGTCATGCCCCCAGGACAAATGTAGCCGATCGAGACCACAACCCGGTGAGTAGATCCCGTGTGGAGTCTGCAAACGAGGATCTGACAGGTCGGGGTTGTCGGAGAAGAATTCGGAGAACACGATTTTGTCGGAGAACGGACAGCCGACCGGAAAGGTGTCGCCGACCACTGCCCACTGTGGTTCCCCAAACAGGCAGAGAATCTTGCCCAAGTCATGAATCAGGCCAGTCAGGATACACCATCGGGGATGGCCGTCCCGCCGGATGGCCTCGGCCGTCTGCACCAGGTGTTCAATCTGACTGAAATCGGCATCCGGATCACTGTCGTCGACCAGCGTATTGAGAAACTCCATGGCTTCCCAGATCCCCATCTCAAGACGTCGGGGCGGGAGATACTGCTGCTTCTTCTGCAGCACGAAGTCCAGGGTCTGATGGTGATGATTGAGTCGGTAGAAATCCCGTACAGTTTCCCGGGCGGGGGCCGCGTAATTGCGGAATTCCTCCCGGGGGCGATGGCTGGCTTCCAGCACGGTGGCGGAATCGATCGGCGCGGCCAGAGGGAGGCTGACCGTCGTCGGTGCAGTCTTCTGTCCGGAAGGATATCGGGCGTGCAGAGACTGTTCCCAGTCATCGATGTGGGCCAGAGGCCGGTTCTCGTTCATCGTGCTTCCGGGGGAAGGTGCGGTTCAGGCATTGGCCAGCTGTTCCAGCACCGACTCGTCGACAAAAATCGGGAGGGCCGGCTTCGCATGGACCGCCAGGGCAATCGCATCACTGGGACGGGCATCCACCTCGATCAATTCACCCTCTTTGCGAATTCGCAGTGAGGCGTAGTAGGTATGGTCCTCGAGATTGTTGATGACCACATCCTCCAGCGTTCCACCGAGGGCGTCGATCACATTGCACAGCAGGTCATGCGTCAGCGGACGGGGCGATTCCTCCCCCTTCACATGGCGGTTGATGCTGGTGGCCTCGAAAATTCCAATGACAATTGGAAAGGCCCGGGGGCCCTCGCATTCGCGCAACCAGACAATATGCTGATCCAACAGCTCGCTGATAATGATCCGCGAGAGTTCCATCTGCACCAGCACGATTCACGCTCTCCTCGAATGCGTTTCTCGGCAAAGTGCCCCGCACCACCCAGGTCCGGGAGTCAGCGACTCCGCCACGCTCTCTCAAGATTATACGGAATGGCAAAAACCACCAACAAGCCGAAGCCCAACGATGGACGACTGCATTTCGGAATCCATCGGCCTCAGGCCAGGATCTGGCGGATCACCTCGCCGTGATCCAGATCGAGCCGTTTTCTGCCAGGAAGTTCCAGTCTTCGGGAATCAAGCCCCAGCAAATGCATGATGGTGGCGTGGATGTCGGTCACGTAATGCCGGTCTTCAACGGCATGAAAACCGATCTCGTCCGTGGCGCCATGGACCATGCCCCCCCGAATTCCTGACCCAGCCATCCAGACACTGAATCCGAAGATGTGGTGGTCGCGACCATCGGTCCCCTGAGATCCAGGAGTCCGGCCGAATTCACTGGCAAACAGGACCAGAGTGTCATCAAGCAGCCCCCGGCGGCGCAGATCCTCCAGCAATCCGGCCACCGGTTGATCGACGGCGAGGGCGTTGCGTTCGTGATTTCCCTTGAGGCCACCATGGGCGTCCCAACTTCCCGCCCCGCCCGCGCCATGTTGCACCTGCACGAACCGTACGCCGCGCTCAATCAGACGCCGAGTCGCGAGCAACTGCATGCCAAAATCCCGGCAGTGGGGCCTGTCGAGTCCGTAAAGAGCCTGGGTCTCGGCTGTTTCGGTGGAAAAATCGACCGCTTCCGGGACCGACCTTTGCATCCGGAAGGCCAATTCGTAGGAGGCGACCCGAGCGGCGATGGCCGCGTCTTCGGGAGCGCGTCGGGCGCGCCCGGAATTCAGCTGCTGTAGAAGATCGACCGCCGATTTGCGGGCTCGGGACGACAATTCACGTTCCGGACGGGAGAAGTCAAGGGGATTGGCCGGATCGACTCTCAGGGGAGTCGCGTCATGCGCCGGGCCGAGGTAGTGTCCGTCCTTCTTGTTCCAGTATTCCCGGGCCCCCAGGGAAATGTATTGCGGCAGGTCTTCGTTCAGAGATCCCAATCCATAATGCACCCAGGCCCCCAAATTGGGAAAGTCGCCGTCGTTCTGGTGTCGTCCCGAGTGGAACTGGGTCTGGGCGCCATGATTGCTGTCTGTCGTCCACATGGAACGGATGACGGCCAGTTGGTCCACCTGCCCTCCAATGTGGGGAAACCAGTCACTGACTTCAATGCCGCTATCACCCCGCTTCTGGAAGCCCACCTGCAGGGGATACAGGGTGTTGCGCTGATTGCCATTTCCATCCGGAACCACCAGTCGTTCAATCGCCAGCCGTTTGGGATTCTGGACGTCGGCGTAGGGGGTTTCCGCGATGGTCTTGCCGGCGTATTGATTGAGCGCTGGTTTGGGATCAAAACTCTCCATGTGGCTCATTCCGCCATTCATGAAGAGCCAGATCACGCTCTTGGCTCTCGGGGGAGAATGCGGCTTTCCCGCGGGAGGCGTCCATTCGCTATCACGCCCCCAGCCATCACGGCAAAGCAGGGAACAGAGGGCGATTCCCGCCAGGCCGCCACACCAATCACGACGGGTCGAAAGAAGGTTGGCCAGCGACATCGTCAAGGGTCTCACAGGGTGGAAGGGGACGGGAGGAGACCATAAATCGGGCATCCCGCTCGTTGGCTGCTTTGCGGGGGGGGCCTCCGGACTCAGGGTGAACTCTCATTGAATGGTCACAAAATCGGTATGGTTCAGCAGCACCCAGACCAGATTGGCATCGGCCCCCCCGGGGACACCAGCAAACTCAGGCCATTCTCTCCAGTCACGCAGTGCCTTCACGCATAAGCCAAGTTCCGTGGGGTGTGGATCTGTCCCGAGGATGACCCGAAAAGCGCGTGTGACAAAGGTCTCGTCATCCTTCGCCAGTGGATCGCTCCCCGGTTCCGGGTGACGCAGACGCTTCGCGATGGGAATCGTGGCATCAAGCACCAGGCCGCTGTTCGACAGGGCCAGAGCCTGCTGTGGGACGACACTTTGCTCGCGTCGATAGCACTCCTTGACCAGCGCCTCGTCGAAGGTGGTGAGGAACAGGTTCCGCTCATTGTTCGAATGGAAGAAATACAGGCTGCGGCGGCGAGATGTTCCCTGTTCGGCGGCAGGTACGGGGGGACCTCCCGAACGGAACTCCAGGTCACCGGCCAGCGAGAGGAGGGCATCTCTCACCACCTGTGATTCGAGACGCACCCCCGGCCGTCGCCACAGCCACCGATTGTCGGGATCGCGGGCCAGGTTGTGCTCGCTATTGTCCAAGGACGACTGCAGGCGATAGGTTTGAGACAACACGATCCGACGGTGCAGGTGCTTGAGGCTCCAACCGTGGGACATGAAATCCGCCGCAAGCCAATCGAGCAGGTCCCGCTGGACCGGCGGGGCGTTCTTGAGCCCCAGATCAAATACGCTCGCCACCAGCGGCTCTCCGATGTGCCTCGACCAGACCTGATTGACCAGCACTCGGGCTGTCAGGGGATTACCCGGATCGGTCACCCATTCCGCCAGGGCGGTCCGTCGCCCGGTGCTCTGGCTGGGGAAGGAGACGGTGGGATCATCCTGGGTGGAACTGAAGAATCGGGTGGGAGTCCAGGCCGCACCCGCGAGGGGAGTGAACTGTATGCCGGGAGCCGCCAATTGCTCGCGAGCTTTGTCCAGCGCCGCCCGAGCCTCGTTGAGGTTCTTCTCGGATCCCTCACGTTTGTCTTTGGGGGAACGGCGCAGCTGTAGCTCCCGTTCAGCAACGGCCAGCTCCGCCTGACAAACGCGGGCCTCGCGTTCCGCCCGGGAGGCCGACTGCGCGATTTCCGGAGACTCACCAGAGTTCGAGGGAGCCCGCTGGGCGGCCGCCCGCCGCTCGAGGCTCAGAACCTCGGCTTCGGCGAGTGAAACCGCCAGCTCCGCGATCTGCTCTTCAAATTGAGCGGACGTCACCGCCTCCGCGGGGCTCTCATAGGGCGTGCCCGGTTCTGCCAAGGGCTGCTGCGGCGGCAGGGGAGAGAGTGTCACTTCGTGCAGCGTGGCGAGGCAGTCGAATGTGATGATCTGGAAGGCGCCCTCACGACGTTCCATGGGTGCCCGATAGGCGACCGCGAGCTCGCCGTCGAGAAAGGCGTTGATCAATCGGTCCCGGACCACCACTTTGAAGACATGCGCCTTGTCAGGATCGACGGGCCGTTGCGAGGCTCCTTCCGCCGGAAACTGCCAGGCTCCCCCCTGGTGCCACGCGACCTGCACCTTGGGCCCCTGGGCATAGGCACTCGCATAGACGTTGTACTCACTGTCCTGAGCCCTCTCCGGTTGGGTTGGATCGGGGTTCGAGACATCAAACGAGAATCCAATGCTGCGCCACTGGCTGCCCCCGTGGATAGTGAATTTCAGGATGGCCTCGAAGTCGCGGGGAGCCTTCGGCAACAGTCTCAGCGCGGCCCGCTGGGCCCCGTCTTTCGACTGACGCAATCCCTGTTCGGTCAACTTCCAGTCTCCCCCGAACAGTTTCCAGCTCTCTCCGAGCGGGGCTTCGAAATGTTCGCGAATCTGCGGGGCCATCGACGTGTCTTTTTTGTCGGCCGGCCCAGCCGGGGGTTGCGTCAGACTGGCTGCCAATCGTTCTTCGGCCATGGCCCGCGATTTTCTGGAGGATTCCCGCCGGAGTTTCGATTTGGCGACCTGCTCGCGGGCCGTTTGCAGCAGGCCCTCGGCCACCCAGGGACGCAATCCGGGGTCGAATGCTTCCCGGGGCAGATCTACTGTCTGGATCTGCAGATCGCGGAACTGCAGAAATCCCGGCACTCCCGGGGTCAAGGCCTGGTTTTTGTCGGGAGCGTTTTCGTTCCCTCTCACAAACAGGTAGGTCGGCAGATCGGGCAGACCATCAAACACCCGGGGCAGTCCATTCCGGTTCAAGTCCGTTTCCCCGGGCAGCATGTCGAGCCGGACATGATACGGCTCAAAGAAGGCCCGCATACGATAGTAATCTGCCTGTGAAATCGGATCGTACTTGTGGTCGTGGCATTTCGAGCAATTCATGGTCAGCCCCAGGAAAGCCTTGCCGACATGTTCCACCACCTCGTCCATCCACTGGTTGCGATTGAAGAGGAAGTAATTGCGGGCCAGGAAACCAGTGGCCCGCAGTCGACCCAAGTCGGTCGGATACCGCTCGTCCGCGGAGAGCATCAGTTGGATCATCTCGTCATAGGGGAGGTCCCCATTGACGGATTCGATGATCCAGTCCCGCCAATGCCAGATGTGTTTCTGGCTGTTGCGCAACTGATCACCCAGCCCCCACCAATCGCTGTAGCGCCAGACATCCATGAAATGCCGTCCCCAGCGTTCGCCGTGACGAGGATCGGCCAGCAGCCGCTCGACCGTGCGCTCATACCACGAGTCATCGTCTGCCCGCAGTAATTCGTTGATTTCCTCGAGTGTGGGGGGCAATCCAATCAGGTCGAGGGAGATTCTGCGGAGCAGCAGCAGGCGGTCTGCCGGAGCCTGCGGGACGAGTCCATTCCGCCGATGTCCGCCCGACACAAATGTATCGACTGGGGACAACACCCAATCCTGTGCTGTCACCCCGGGAAGACTGGGAGCGGCCACTTTCCGGAAGGCCCAATGGTCACGAGGATCCAGCTCAGGTTGATCTTGCTCAGGTCGGGGAGCCCCCATCTCAATCCAGCGGCGGATCAGCAAAATTTGATCTGCCGTCAAAGGTTCCCCCTCGGGGGGCATGCGAACCGTCAGATCCTCCGCTGTAATGCGCGTCAGCACCTCACTGTCGGTCGCGCTACCGGCTTTGACGGCAGCTCCAGAGTCGCCCCCCCGAATCAGATACCCCGCAGTATCCAGCCGCAAGCCGCCCGATTGTTTGAGCGGACCATGGCAGGCCACGCAGCGGGACTTGAGGACCGGGCGAATCTGACTGGCAAAATCCACAGACGTCTGTGACTCATCAGCCAGAACAGCGGACAGCCCAGTCAGCAACCACAAACTGGTGAGCAAACCGGTCACCACCGGTTTTCCCAATCGCCTGCACCGTGGCCACACCATCAAATGGTCCTCAATTCGAATCAGCGCGAACGCGAGACAGCCAGTTCAACTGCCTGTCAAATGCCGCTGGATCAAAGACCGTTTATACCAATCGTCGCAAAAGCAGATCAACTCCCCAATTGTGTGTTCTGGGAGAGGTCGGCTGCAGCCCACACACGGTTTTGGAGCACCTCACAATCCCAGAACTCCAGGAAGAGTTGGAGTTGGCCGCGATTTATTTTCCCTGATTCTTCATGACACAAGTCTGCCTCGTCCAAATCCCGATGACAAGCCTATCGCAGCGCGGAACGGAGGGAAGTTTCCACTGTGGGATCCCGGAACTGATAGCCCGCAGCCAACAATCGATCGGGAACGACGCGGGCACTGCTCAACAGCAGTGCGTCGGCCATTTCGCCGAATGCCAATCGGGCGGCGAATCCTGGCACGGGAAAAATCGTGGGGCGGTGCAACACCCTGCCCAGCGACTTGGTGTAGTCGTAGTTCGTGACCGGTTGCGGGCAAACCACATTGATCGGGCCCTCAACGGCAGGATTCCCCAAGACAAATTCAATGACGCCCACCGCGTCATTCAAAGAAACGCAGCTCATATACTGTTTGCCGTTGCCGAGGATTCCGCCAGCCCCCATTTGAAAAGGTAGCAGCATCTGCTTCAGAGCTCCCCCCTGACGGCTGAGAACCACGCCAAACCGGAGATTGACAACCCGGGTGCCGACCCGCTTGAGAGGATCACAGGCAATTTCCCAATCCCGGCAGACATCAGCCAGAAAACCTGTGCCGGGAGTACTGGATTCCGATAGAACTTCGTCACCCCGATCACCATAAAAACCAATGGCGGAAGCACAGGCGAAAACCTTTGGAGGAGTGCGAAGCTTCGCCAAAGTTTCGGCCAGCAATCGGGTGCCAATGCTCCGACTGTCACGGATTCGGGCTTTGCGTTCGGCATTCCACCGCCCGGAAGCGATGCTTTCTCCCGCGAGGTGCACGACAGCGTCGATCCCCTCGAGGCCCGCTGCGTCGATCTGCCCCCGGGAGGGATCCCAGGAGATCAGTTCTTTCGAAGGATTCGCCGATCGGGAGCGCACCAGTCGCACAACATCATGCCCGGCGGCCGCCAGAGAGGGAATCAGTGCCGATCCAACCAGTCCTGAAGAACCGCTCACCAAAATCCGCATGCTCTTCTCCCGCAAAAAGACCGGCCGTGCTTCGGAAAGTGCTCGAGGCCATCATCATTCCAGTCGCGCCGAATTATAGGTGTCCGGGCAACACGACTGGATCGGGGAGACTCTGGTGCTGACCGCCTGGGGCGAGTGTGCCCCAGGAAAGTCGACAGCCGTCCGTCAAGCACGTGGCACAGGCTTCAGGGGAAAGATCTCGACATCCACTCCCGGACTGCCGGCGAGGTGGTCGGGAGGGCGGGAAACCGACAGCCCGTGAGAACCGAGGAGTGTGTCCTCGCACTGCAGAAGTTCGATCTGATGCACCGGGTAGGGAGAGTGATGGACCTGACCGCAGAAGAGCTCCCGCCGCCTTCCCTGCGTGTAGAGCAGGTAACGCTCGACCAGAAAATGCTCGAGAGTACCCGGGATCGCCTGACCGGCAGGCCGGTCCCGATCCGGATCACCGGCTCCCAGCAGGGGACCGAAGCGAGCCGTCACCCGGCATCCCACATCACGTGGGCCTGGCCAAAGCCGGCGGCATTCATACTTGTGAAGCCTCCCCTCGATCGAGAGATCCATCACCGATCGGAAGTAGGGAAGATGCCAGCCCAGTCTGGCTGCCAGGACCGCGATCGAATTGGACGCCTCCAGCGAAAGGAACCAGACGCCGGGATTCCTGCCGCGATAATGCACGTAGGTCCGGACATTGGTTTCACAGAAATGACTCAGACCGGGCACCGCACAGAACCAGCGCGGCCGGACATTCGCCATGAAAAACGGCACCAGTCCGACCCAGGCATCTCCGTCAAACGTGTCGAGAGACAGCCCGGGGGGCAACAGGGGGGCGATCAGTTCGGGGGGAAACCGCCAATGGAGAAACGTCAAATCCCGCCAGGTATGATAACCCCCCGCAGGTCCCGCGGGCCGTCTCGTGGGGGAAATCCGATCGATGTCCACGGGAGGAGTCATCATCGAAATCCTATCGAGTGAGTGGACGGCCGGGTCAACCGGAAAGCGGGGTTTTCACAGCGGTGCAGGCCTGGCCAGGTCATTCCGGCAGCGGTTGTCCCTTGGTCTCTGGTGCGAAGGGAAGAACCGCAAGGCCCAGCAGAAAGACAGAGCACATGGTTACTCCCGCCCAACGCATCGGTTCGGGCTTGTCGCCAAAAGCAACGGTCAAATAGCCCAGCAGCGAAGGGCCAATGGCTGCGACAAACCGACCGACGTTGTAGCAAAACGAAGTCCCGGTGCTTCGCAGCCGAGTCGGGAACAGTTCCGGGAAGTAGATCGCATAACCGCCGAACAGGGCCAGTTGGCAGAATCCCATCAGGGGAATCATCCAGAAAATCTGGGTGAAACTGTCGAGATACGCGAACACGGCCGCCGTCGAGAACATGGCCGCCAGAAAGGCCATTGCGAAGGCCGGTTTGCGCCCCAGCCAATGGGTCAGGTAACTGAAGCCATAGATTCCGAAAAACGCCCCCAGGTTGAGGAACATCGAAGTGATCCCGGCCCAGCGAGTGAGGCTGCCGGCATTCGCCTTCCCGATGGCTCCCGTGAGGGTTTTACTCGGCAGGGTTGGGGCCTGTTCGCGATCGAAAATGGGCTGCAGTCTGTCCTTCAGCGAGGCTGGAAGCGCTGACAGGCTAACCATCTCGGGATTGTTCTCATCCCCCAGCAAACGAATGAATTCGCCGGCGTAGCCCCCGCCATTTGGCGCATTCAAACGAACCAGGCCATTCGCGAAATCGCGGATTGGCGCTTCCTGTTGATTGATCGAGTCGAGCACTCGCTTGACGTTGGACTGCCAAGCTGTTGGAACGTCGGTGATCGAAATCCGCTGATCGCCATTGCTGTCGAGCAAAGCCACATCGGCGGCGGCTAATCGTTTGTTTAGAACAAGGCGGATCAGGTCGACACTGAAGAAACCAATTCCCCACAGGCCAACCACACCGGCAAACGCCATCAGCATCCCGACAATTGCCCGGCGGCGCCAGCGCGGGTCTCCAAACAATTCGCCGTAAGAACCCGTTTTCTTGGCCTGAGAGCGATCTGCAGCCGTCTGCTGCCAGCGCTCGGGTTCCTTAAGGCGGCGACGGATCAGGATCGCCAGCAGGGCGGGAAGTGTGCCGATCACAAACATCCATCGCCAGGCACTGCCGACTGCACCGGTCTCCTCCATTCGCCCCAGGACGATGCTGATCAGGGCCGCCGTGATGTTGCCCACAGCGGATAGCGCCTGCAGCAGTCCCAACGCGAACGGGCGGGCCCGATCGGGCATGACTTCCGCCACGAGGCTCACCCCCACGGCGAATTCGCCACCCACACCCAGCCCGGTGATGAATCGATAGAAGGCAAAATCCCAGAACCCCTTCGACAGGGCACTGAGGCCGGTGCACAGGGAATAGATCAGGATGGTCAGGAGCATGGTTTTGGCCCGACCGATCCGATCACCGAGCACCCCAAACGCCAGGCCGCCAGTCGCCCAGCCGATGAGGAAGATCGAGGTGGCATACCCACCATAGAGTGCGATGGTTTTGTCATCCGCCGGTGAGCCGTCGGCATTGGTCACCAGAGCCTTCATGGCAGGCACCCGCGCCAGATTGAAGAGCTGCTGGTCCATCGTGTCGAACAGCCAACCCAGGGCAGCCACGACCAGCACGAACCAGTGGTAGCGATTCAGCTCGCGATGCCAGGGGCCCGACCGGCCGGGTTGGGGTTGGGAGTCGGAAGGAGCGAGTTCCTCGAATCCATGCATGCGACTGGACCTGCGGGCGGGGGAAGCTGGGTGGGGTAGGTCGGTTAGTACAGTCGATGACCCTGCGAAAAACAAGCAGGACTCGTCCATCGTTCCCCATTTCGGGTCGACTGCCTCGGCGGATACCTCGCCGGGGGTTCGCGTGGTATACTCAATTTTCATCTGCGAGAGTGGCGGAATTGGCATACGCGCCAGACTTAGGATCTGGTCCCGCAAGGGTTGAGGGTTCAAGTCCCTCCTCTCGCACTGGCTGAAGGCAGGTGGTTTTCGACGCCAGTCGCGGTTTCCCGGGCGCTCGCTCGGGCTCCGTTCAGACAGTCTGACGCCACATCGGTCGATTGAAGCCCCCATCCCTTCCAGATTTTGCGAGAATTCGCGTCGGAGGTGGCTCCATCGCGATGTTCTCGCCGTATTGCAGCCGGCGTCAGCCGCAACGGGAGCAGCGCGATTCCCCCGGTGGCTGTTGGCTTGATGGCGGCTTTTCGGTCTGACCTTGGAGTCTGTGCTCTCTCTTCTCTCCTGTGACGGGTTTCTCCATGAGACATCGCTGTGTCGCTGCGGTCCACTGGTCTGTGCTGGCCTTGGTCCTGAGTTGCGGATGGCATTCGGGATTGGTAGCCCAGGAAGTGCCTCTCGTGGCTCCCGGGGAAGCGCTTTCTCCCCAGGAACAGCAGAAACTTTTCCGGTTGCCTCCCGGTTTCGAGATCCAGCTCATCGCCAGTGAGCCCGAGA
>CAIOTJ010000669.1 GCA_903861195.1 uncultured Planctomycetaceae bacterium
CCCGATAGGGGTCACAGAAATGAGCCGGAGGTTGAGCGAAGCGATACCTCCGGTTGCCCGGCCCCACAGGGACGCGGCACCCCGAATGGGGTGCGTGAACGCTCTGGATCGTCAACCGGCGTCGGCTGTCGCTCGGGGATGAGCGGGGGGAGCCGGGGGATTGGCTGGCCGGCGGTTTTTGATGGGCAGGTTGGAAAACCTACCCTACGGACGGACGGGCGGACGGACGGGGTGCTGGGTGGGCCGCGTTGGCTTTCGCCCCCGTCGGGTTCGTGGAACGGCCAGGTCCACGTCGGGAAGGGTTCGTGCGGTGGCATCGGGTGCGTGAACGCTCTGGATCGTCAACCGGCGTCGGCTGTCGCCCGGGGATGAGCGGGGGGAGCCGGGGGATTGGCTGGTCGGCGGTTTTTGATGGGCAGGTTGGAAAACCTACCCTACGGACGGACGGGGGGGAGACCGGCCCATGGGATGCGGGAGATCCCCCTTTCCGCCACCGAGGGGACTTCGTATCGTGTCTGGATCGCTCAAGTCCCCAGACGAACTGACCCGGAGCTGGACCGATGTCCGACACGTCGTTGGAACGGCGGCTGCAAACGCTCGAACAGCAGATGCAGGACGTTTTGAAGAGATTGCAGTCCTCCCCTGCGCCCACCCCGCCCACCAAAGATTGGCGGAAAAGTCTCGGGCTCTTCGATGATCATCCGGTGATGAAGCAGATCGATCAGGCTGGCCAACTGGTCCGGCAGCAGGACCGGGAACAGGGGGCTGCATGATCATTCTGGATACCGATCACCTCACGGTGCTGAAGTATTCCAGAGATGGCCGATTCCTGAAACTGGCTCAACGGATGGCTGATTCCGTCGATCAGGATTTCGCCACAACAGCCATCACGCTCGAAGAACAATTGCGAGGTTGGCTGGCGGAGATCAACCGCGCTTCCGACCCGGAGAAGCAGATTCCGGCCTACTCCGAACTGACTGGCCTCATCGAATTCTTCAGCTTCTGGACAATCCTGCCGTTTGATCATGCGGCGGCATCCGTTTTTCGTCAGTTTCGTGCACAGAAAATCCGTGCGGGTTCCATGGACCTCAAGATCGCTTCGATCGCGGTGTCTCTCGACTGTGTCTTGCTGACCGCCAATACGCGCGATTTTTCGAGCATCCCCGGGCTTCGGATTGCGAACTGGCTGGACTAACTCCGGGCTGGGGGAACCGCCGCCCCTTGGTGGGCGGTGTGTGGGGGGGCCCGGGGGGTCGGTTTTTGGCCGGCGTCGGTTGTGTTCACCCGCGCTTTCTGCCACCCCTGCAGGGTGCTGGCGATGTGTGTGGGGCGGGGACCGGGGGTGTTCGCTGCGCTCGACCCCCGGCTACCCTCTGGGACCCCTATCGGGGTCGGTCGTGCCGGGATCGAGCGGTCGCGCCGCGATCGCACGGTCGGCGTGCGAGACGGTGGGTGTGGGCGTGGGAGGGGCGTAGGTTGCGCCGGTTGACGCCGAATGACGCGTGCTTC
>CAIOTJ010000670.1 GCA_903861195.1 uncultured Planctomycetaceae bacterium
GGGGAGCCTGCCCGATCCCCCTGCCGATGGCGCCAGGCCCCACCTGCCGGACGCGGCGGTAAGCCCACCGGCACCTGGCAGTTCGCACAGCGCGGCCGCCACCACCGTCACCGCTTCAGCGGCCGGAATCCGGACCGCCAGCGGCCAGAGGTCGCGGGTGCGGCCGTCGGAATCGCACCAGGGGCCGTAACAGCAGATGATCCGGGCGAACGGCAGCCAGGCGATCAGCCCCTGGATTTCCTCGGCCGCGAATTGATCCGACCAGGTCTGGCAGATCACCACCAGTTCGGGAGGCTGCCGCCCCGGCGGATACAACTCCCGGGCCGCGCGCAAGGTCTCGGCCTCTTGCAGCCGCTGATGCAGCACCGCCCCGCGCAGCAGGGACACCACCCCCTCGAACTCGGGGTCGGAGACACTTCCCAGCAACAGCGTGGGGAGATGGTTGGCGGCAGCGCCCGGCACAGTTCGATGGATCGACAACGGTAGAAATGGAACCGGCGGCCTGACCAGGTCTCCAGATGAGACCGAAGAACCATCCGCCGCCCTAGGATCATAACGAAGTGGCGGCGTTCCGGTGGTTGTCTCGGTGGGATTTGTGCAACCCTCACTGGGCCCTACCCCGCCAAGTCGGTGATTTCGAAGAATCATCCTGCCACTCGCAGGTTCAGCAGTGTCCAGGAAGGCTGATCCGAAGGACTTCTTTCGCATCACTCCATTCTCTACCCAGCCTCGCGCGGTGTCATTGGGCTGCGATGGACATCCGGGATCGTCATTGAGACTGGCGGCTCTCGTAGACGAGGGCGCCGATCAGTCATCACGACGGTCGCTCGGAGGATTCACAACGGAACTCGATGGAATTCCTCCCGCAACCCAAACCCGAGCATCGTGGCACGACGGGCAGGCATCTCCGCCATCGAGGCGGAGCCAGTCTGCGCCTGATGGTCATCGATGCGAAGGGCCCCCCCCCTGAGTTCCCGCTTCTGCATGGCCAATCGACCGAGGAACGAACACACCTCCCTGGTGGCGGGGAGAGTTCGATGCGCTCTCATGGGGGCTGCGGAGTCGTCCGCCAGGCGTTGCGATCACGAATCTGAAGGGTGAAGTCCGGCCGGAGTGCAAGTCCAGTCCAGCGCTGCAGGGCCTGCGTCTGCTTCAGATCAAAAGTGCGCGTCTCCCGGACCAATGGCTCGGTCTCGACCACAGCCAGCCGCTGGGCATCCGACACGATCGCAATCTGCTGTCCATCATGGCTGAATCTCGCCTCGAACTCGGTCTGCCCGAGGTTTCGCAGTTGGCTGGCCAGTGACGCGTCGGGTGCAGTCCCCCCCGGTACTGCCACGAGGTCGTTGAGACCGATGCTTCCCTGCAGGACATACTCGTCGGTTTCGGTGTTGATATGGCCGATCCGAATCGTGCCATCGACACCGGTCGTCACCAGCCATTGCCCATCCGGAGAACAGTCACACGTGTGAACCATCTGGCTGCTGCGACTGACGAGCAGGCCCCGATCGTGCCAGTTGAACTCCGTCACCAGGTTGCTCATTTCGCGCGGATTCCACACGAGCACGCCGCGCGCGCCCGTCTGCAGCAGGCGCCGTCCATCCCGGGTGAACTGCAGATCCTGGACCATCGGCATGCTCCAGCCATGTCCCACGATCTGTGGCGGTGTGTCCCCCAGTTGCCAGACCAGCACCTCTCCCGTCTCGGTGACAGCGGCCAGCAGATCTCCGCCGGGAGAGAAACGCAGAACTGCGAGATTGCGTTCGTCGGGACCTCGCAATTTCAACCCACGCCATTTCACTTCATCGAACTTTGGCAACGACAAGGTGGCTTGGATCGTGTTGGTCTCCAAGTCCCAGAGTGCGATCTTTTGAGGTTCGATCGTGGTCGCCACGAGGGGGCGTGTCCCGGCGGCAGCCACAAGAGCATTCCAGCTTCCCTTTCGTTCAGCGGGACATTCGCGAGTTTCCCCCGTGGCAGGGTCCCACACAAGAGTCGCTCCTCGGCGCCGTGAGGCAACCAGTCGACCATCCGACAATTCGGCGAGTTCCCAGAAGAGATCTTTCTCGGCCGGGAGTGATTGCTGCCACTCGGCCTGCAATAGAGAGCCTGGAATCGCGACCAAACGGCCTTGCTGGATGGCTCCCCAGCCATGTCGGGCGGACGAGACCAACTGCAGGACCGAACGCTCAGGACTCAGCGTGACAATCGCGGCCCCAGCGCGATCGAGACCGAACCGCCAGCGGCGAATGACCCGATCGGACGAAACCGTGCAAAGCCTCTGCTCTTGGTCCAGAAACACCGTGCAATCCCAAATCCCCAAGGTGCCAGTTCCAGACAATTGTTCTTCCTTGATCACTGCGCGGGCGCGGATCACACCCGAGTCGCGATCGATGATCGACAGCGTGCCGTCCCCCATCGCGGCGATCCAGGTGTTTCCATCGTGGGTGACTGCGAGGCTGAGAATCGTTCTGGGAAACCGCGGGTCGCTGGCATTTCTCCGCAAGGCCTGACTCTCCCGGAAAAAACTCGCCGAGGCGGGTGACAGCACTGCACTGGCCACTTCCCGCCCGCTCGCGACCTCCCACTGCAGGATTGTTCCCCGCGTATCACCAGCCAACACGGTTTCATCCGTTGGTCCCCGCGCCAGGGTGGTAATGCGATTGTCACGGCTGCCGAGATCGCGGATCAACTCTCCTGTCTGTCCGTTCCAGAGTCGGGCTCCATTTTCACCCGCAGTCACGACAAGGCTTGAGGAGAGAAACAACAGATGCAGATCACCCTCGGCAGTCGATGTCTGCAACACATTCTCGGCCACTGGACCAATCGTGCGGGTCTCAAAGGCAACCACCGGGGTTCCATCAGCGACCCTCCAGATCTGCACTACCCCATTCGTCGCCAGAGTCGCCAGCCATTCTCCCGTCGGATCAAAGTGAATCCGTTGCACCTCGATCGCAGAGGGACGGGGCTGTGGAGGCTGGTCTCCACCGACTCTCCGGGACCACTGCAGAATTCCCTCGGCCGACCGAACGAACACCTTTCCGTGGTGCCCAAGAGCAAACCGATCGGCGGATGGGGAAAGGGCCGTGGCTGTCGGTGCCGCCCATTGGTTTTCTTTCGAATCCCACAGTTCCTGGAGATTCGCGACAAATCGGCAGCGCGAGAGGTCGGACGATTGCCACAGCTGCAGCGCTCCATCCACCGACTCGGCACTGGTCAGCACTGCCGCGCCACCATGATTCACGGCCGCCTTGGCATCGGTCTCCAATCGTAGGGAGGGAAACCGATTGGCTGGGCCCGTCGTCCGGAACAGCACCTCCCCCGTTTCGGAATCGGCGCGAACCAGGGTTCCATCCAACAGGGACAGAATCCATTGATTGCGGGTCGGATCCCAGGCGACATCACGAACTCGGTTGGGTTTGTTCTCAACCGCCGTCTGGTAGGACGCCTCCGACAGGCGTTGGCCGTCGGCCGCGTTCCAGCGAATGACCTTGCCATCGCCTCCTCCTGTCAGGAACTGCTCCTCCCCCAGGGGGATGGCCGCGATTGTCACCTGTTGATCCTCGAACAAGTCATGCCCCTTCCACGCCTGCAGCATTTCGCGTGTGGCGACATCCCAGAGTTCAATCCTGTCAAACTCGCCGCCCACCAGCAGACGGGTGCCGCGGGGCGAGAAGGCGAGACAGCGGATCATGCTTTTGTCGGGTGTCCGCAGATCGGCTACAGGCTCCCCCTGGGAGGTCCAGAGGCGGATCGAGCCATCGATGGCACTGGTGGCGTAGGTGCCGTCGGCGGACTGCGTGATGGCCCGCACGGCCGCCGCATGCGCCTGCGTGACGCGATGACGTTCCTCCAGGGTTTCGGCGTCGAACCAGACGAGGTCCCCAGTCGAGCTGCCGACGACGGGATCGTTTGGTAGAGAGGGGACCTGTCCTGTCCGCAATCCGAGAGAGGTCCAATGGGGGTTCAGGTCAGATGCCAACCGAACGTTTTTTTCGGCTTCAAACGACTGCAGGTTCCAACGAATGACCGTTCCATCGACCCCGGCAGTGAGCAGACTGTCTCCCATCTCCCGGACTGTGGCCATTCCGGTGATGCTGGAAAAGGTCCCACCGCGTTCTGCGGAACTCGGCAGAAATTGATGCCCTTCCATGGCTGCCAGCAATTCGCCCGTCTCAGCATCCCAAACACGGACAGCGGCGGATTCATGATCGGCAGACAACAGCAACTGCCCCCCCTGCGCCACTGCGACTTTGCTGGTAGAGATCCTTCGAGGAGACTGTTCCTGGATGGACAAGCCGCGATGTGTGGCTGAGAGGATTTGACCGATCGTCGAATCCCTTCTGTCTCCGCGCAGCAGCGGCAACGCGTCGAGTGCCCCGGCTGCGGCCGAGGTCTCGAGTTGCTGCGAGCGAGCCAACTGCGAGAAACCGGTGCGGCGCTGTGCTTCCGCGAAATCCCTGAACTCCGCGGTCAGAGCCAATTCCCTTTCGGCTGTTTCGCGAAGTATTCGTTCGTCCCGCTCTCGGGCCTCCGTTTCGAGCTTCTGTGCCTCTGCAGTCGCAGCCCGCGCGGTTGCCTCGGCCTCGCGGCCCTTGGCGGCGAGTGATTCGAACCGCAGCCAGCCGGTCAACAGGGCCAGCAGCAGCGAGGCACCAGCGGTCCCTCCGGCGATCCAGCCGGTCAGCCGACGTCGCTGGCGGGCTCGCTGCAGCTCACGCCCCAGTGGTTCGGCCCGTGCCTCGCCAATAGGGGGACCCGCGCTCTCGATCTGCCGCAGTTGCCGGACCTGCAATTCCGCCTGATCAAAATCACCCGAGCGAACCAATTGCTGCTGCAGCAGCAGTCGGGTCGAGTACTCTCCCAACCGTGCCTGGTTCCAACCGTCGGTGGCGGTGTCTCCGTTGTCGACAGCGCCGGGCCGGGTGTCGGCTGCTGCCGTGGCGCGGCCGGTGCCGCCCGGGGCAGCAGCGGTCGCATCGCGGGACCGGGCCCACGCCTCTCCATTCGTGTGAAATGCGTCCGCCAGCCCCTGCAGGTTCGCGAGCAGCGACAGCCGGTCGGCTGTGCCCTGCGGATTTTCACTCTTCAAACGTTCCAGACGCGACTGTGCCCCCTGCAACTGCTCGGCCGCGAACTGATGATCGAGAAAGCGTTCGAGTGCGTCAGCGAAGACCCCGGCATCGGGATGACGTGCGGATGGCTGCTCCGACATCGCCCGAAGGATGATCCCGGCGAGTTCCGCCGGGACGTCGGCCGGCAACGGCGGAAACTGACACCGCGCCGCATGGACGCGGCGCATCGAAACGGCTCCTGCATACGGCGGCTCCCCCCCCACAATCTCATAGAGCATCGCTCCCAGCTGAAACACATCGGTGTGGCACCCCATCGCGGCTGTGTCTCCCCGGGCCTGCTCGGGCGACATGTACGCGGCGGTTCCCACCGACTCGCGAACCTTCCGGTTGAGCACGGGGAGGTCTGCCGTGGACCCGTCGGCCTGCACGCGTGGAGCGAGCAGCGCGGCGCTCCCCCAGTCGGTGAGATACACCTCGCGGTACTGGGGGTTGACCAGTACATTCTCCGGTTTCAGGTCACGGTGAATGACACCATGCTCCTGGTGGGCATACTGCAAGACCCGGGAAATGGTGAGCAGGGTGCGCAGCTTCGACTCACGGCTCTCGGTTGGGCGGGCCAGGGTCTCGGACCACTTCTCCCCCGTGATCAGTTTTTCGACAAACACCGATTGACCCGGCTGCCCCGCCTCATTCAGCAGAAACACCGGCGGAATGTTCTGGTGATCGATGAGAGCCTGGATGCGCACCTCACCCCGAAAATGCCGTTCGAGTGCCGCCTCATCATGCCGGAACTGCTTGACCGCCACACTGCGTCCCGTGCTGAGCTGTTCGCCGCGGAAGACCCACTTGCTCGAACCCATGTCGAGAAAACTCTCGAGACGGACCTGATCCGAGAGCGCGAACAGCCGGTGCTGCTCGGCATCCCGCTGCGCCCGGTCTCGGGCGGACTCTGCGGTGACTGCGGATTCCTCGTGTTGAATCGACTGGGATCCGCCGCGCAGTGACTTCAGGAGACTCTCTTCAGGAGCAGGCCGCGTCGCCGGTGACCATTCGTAGTAGCTTTCGATCCTGGCTCGAAACTGGGGAAATTCGCCCAGGTACGAATCCAGCCAGGGATCGTCCATTTCGAGTCCCGAATCCGCGAGGACTCTGTGACGTCGGCTGGCATACAGTTCGAGTTCCACCTCCAGAATTTGCCACAGCCATTCCCCGGACTCGGCACCGGCGGGGATGCGTGACTTCCACGAGTCGACAGACACCGGCAGATTCAGTCTGAGACAGCAGGCGAACAGGTCGACCAACAGATCTCTCCGCAACCGTTCCCGCTGCGCGTCGGACAGCACTGGCAGCGGCGAACGCACGGTGTCGGGCACCACCTGCAATGCCTGCCCGGGATCGATCGTCTGCCAGTTTGAGACGGGCTGCTTCTGCAGCCATTCATGAAATGCCTGAAACCACAGGTCACGTTGCGACATGAATGTTCATTCCGCAAAGCCGAGGAGGTTGACTGAGAGTTGGATCTGAAGCTGTTTCGACATGGTCCCTCATGCCGGAAGAGCCGGCCCCTGGGACATCACAGGGTTTGACATTCCGAAATCAGGAGTCCTCATCAAAAAGGCGGGCGGCCAATCGTCGGGCTTTGTCGCGCGCTTTCTTGTACCGGTCGCTGTAGTTGTTTTCGATCTTCTGATCGAACGGAAAGCCCCTCTGTGCGAGGCCTGCCAGAGCCTTGCCACAAATGTCTGTGTAGGCCTTGTCTCTCTGAAAAGGCATTTCCTTCACCAACGCATTCTCGAGAATTCGCAGCTCATCCGGATTGTCTTCAAACACATCCACGGTCTGGTTCCAATGGTTGCGGATGTGAATTTCGCCGTACTCCAAACCCAGACCGTCATGCAAATACAGAAGTTCGTACTCGGCGGGTGTCAGCAGCTGTTTCAGCCGAGCCAACTTCTCAACGATCTCAGAGAGAAATCGATCCAAGTCCTCCTCGGGTTCCTCCGGACATTGGTCACCGAAGTTGTCTTCTTCGCGACGGCGTTTTCGAACTGTTTCCCAGACTGCATGCTTCATGGTTTCCTTCAGGTAACCCATGGCGAGCCGGATTTCTTCGGAAAACCTGCGAAGGTCGTCCTCCGTCAGCCTCTTGAGACCCTTTTCTGTTCTGCGCCATGCCGTTGCGAGAATCGTTTCGAATGTGATGTAGCTCCGGTTTTCTTCGGCGAGGTTCCGGGCCTGTTTGAGGGGAAAACCACGCCACAGCTCCTCCATGATGGTGTCAATCATTTGCTGACGCTCCCGGGAGTCGTCTTCCGGGTTCGGTACATCGGGTGAACTGTCAATGGCTGCCATATTCCCCACCTCCCGAAGTTCGATTGTCGGGAGGCTCCGGGAATCGTGGTGACAGGCACGATCAATCGCGGCCGCGGTCTGCGGTTGGCCTCCGCACATCGCGGAGAATAGGTGGTACGATGGGGGGCACGCCAGCCATTCCTGGCCGCGTGTCCCCCGCCGACCTTGCCGGGTGTGTGCCTCCGCATCCGGGAGAGACAGTGGAATGTCTCTCCCGGTAACAGGCTCACTCAACCTGAGGGAAGAATGTCGAGCAGCTTCTCGACGGCAGCACTGGTGCCGCCATCTCCGTCCGACAGGGTGAACCGCAGTGTGCGGGACGATCGGAGGGTCGTCGCGGCCGTCGCCCGGAAGAGCACGGCACGTCCCACCGCCTGGACCGCTGCGGCGGTCGCCTTCGTGTTGAAGGTGATCACCAGCGACTGACCCTGGGTTCCTCCGTCGAACGTCCCCACCACCACTCCGCCGTAAGTCACCGAAACGCCGGAGACTCCCACCTGGCCTGCCAGGGTGCCGACGTTGCTGATCGTCAACTCGTCGGTGCTGAGTCCGCCCGAAGGGAGGCTGACCACCAGTTGACCTCCGTCGAAATCGGCGGAATCCGCGTCGCTCACATAGAGTGAACTCGCTACCAGCACCGACTTACCCTGGGCCCGGGCCTGTACCGTTGCACCAAAGTTCGACAGCACCGGCGCGTCATTACTGACTTCGATGGCAATGCTGCGATTGGGAGCGTTGGTACCGGCACCATCTCCGTCATTCAACGCCAACGTCACTGACCGAATGTCACCTGTGGGATTGTCGCCGTCATGAAAGAACACAACCTGTCGCAGCAGAGCCTCGATCGAGGAGGGAGTGGCTGCCCGGGTCAGGCTCATTCCGATTTGGGCCGCCGGCAAATTGACGGACGAAGAAGCCACGACCTGACCATCCACGAGCAGTAATCGACCCTCGACCGTGACGACACGGCCATCGATCACTCCGGGGATCACCGTCAGACGATCGCGAGACTTCGGTGAGACAATCGCCAACCGCAGGCTTCCGGATTCGAAATCCGCAGAATCGAAATCGGCGACACTCAGCTTCCGGTAGATTGCCAGGGGGGGGGCGTTCTCGACGTAGGTCAGCCGCTCCGAATCGAGTCGAATCACCGGGGCATCATTGACTGGCGTGACAAGAATCTCACGTGACGCCGGGCCGCTATACCGTCCCAGGCTGTCCAGCAGTTCGAACTCGACCCGGCGTGTCAGTCCTCCTGGATTCTCACCGGCGTGGTCGTACGCGATCGCAAGCATCAATGCCTGAACCGACACCACGCGGGCCGATGGTTCGAAATAGAACTCCAGCGGAGTTCCCTGCTGTCCACCGCGATACTTTGCCAGGCGTGATCCCTGGAAGAAGATCTCGTCTCCGACCACGGTGATCTTCGGAGACACTGAAGCCGCATTGCGCACAGTCAGCCGGTCTGAGGGGTGACCATTGCTGCCGATGGTCACGGTCATTTCCGTTGGAACCGCTCCTGTCGCAAGGGTGACCAGGGCGCGGGACGTCACGGCAATCGGACTCCCATTTTCGCGGTAGCTTGCCGCAAGGGCAGACAAGGTCAACGCAGGAGCCGTAGGAATGGCCGAGTCGACACTGAATCGCAACTGCTGAGCCGATCCCCTGACTTCCTGTCCCAGCTCATCGAGTCCGACAGGGGCCAGGCTGATCTCATACAGGCCCGACCTGGTGAAGGCACAGTTCCAGGCCTGGCTGGAATCGGATGCGACTTCGAATTCCTGAACAAGATCGAGTCCCTGATGGGTCGACAACAGGATGACGGGAGTGTCATTGACTGTGGTCCAGACCGCCACATCTCCCGGCCCCGTCACCGACAGCACCCTCAGTGAGGTGACCGCAGCCAGCGGCCCCGCTTCGAGGGCCAATTGAGGCAAACCGGCTTGTTGTTCCGCCGGCAGCAGATACACGGTTTCTCCGGCCGCAGCACCAAGAAAGTCGTAGACCGCGTTTTCCGACCGGGGAGTCGCCGCCGAGGGTCCGACGACGATTTGGCCGACCGACAACACGTGATCCCGATCGTGGGTGAGATCACGCAATGCCAGATCCGGCGCCATGTCGGCGGGGGCTGTCACCGCCAGCCGGACAGTCTCACGGGTGAGGTAGATGGAAGTGGATGCCGGGGCCCGGACGTTGACACTCGCGATGGCGGTCGCGACGCCCCCCTTCCCATCAGAGATTCGATACGGAAACGAATCAACGCCGGCGAAACCCGAATCGGGCCTGTATTGAAACGCCCCGTTGCTCGAGAGCACGACCAGACCATGAAGCGGCTGCGACTCAAGGAGCGCCTCCAGGGGGTCGCCGTCCGCATCTGTGTCATTTCCCAGCACATTCCCCGACAGGGATTGCGACACCAGGGCCTCAAATGTCTCACCATGTCCCTCTGGAGCCTGGTTTCTTTCAGGAACGGAAATCTGGAATTCGGTCGTCCCTCGAGCCCCATCCACGTCTTTGGCCCAGACTTCAATGGTGTAGTCACCGGGCTCCAGGGCACTGGTGTCCATCGTCCAGGTCCAGGTGTCATTCGAGCGGGTGACCGTTCCGTGACAGACCCCCATCTGGACAACATCGAGACCGGGATCGATCACGATTCCCGTGTTGTGGGCGACGTCATTCGACGCCTCGACGAAATCGGTGTCGGCGACGACTTCCGGAGCGACATTGAGGACGGTCAGTTTCACCTCCGCCTTGCGCCCGAATTTCGTTCCGTCGGTATCGAAAACGGAAACTACCGGATACTCGGTCGTCGGACCGGGAGGTGCCTGGTACCGCAGCACGACATCGCCAGTGATACGATCCAGTTCCGCAATTCCTTGGCTGGCCACGACTGTGACGGTGCCCACTCCCTGTTTGTCTGTGACGGTGAAGTACAATTCCACATCCTCGCCCTCGAGTGCCTCATACTCCTGGTACCCGGGATCGATGAAGGGGGTATCATCATCCTCGATGACGGTGGTCGCGGTGGAACGCAGCAGGTAATAAGGGTTGGTGCTGGTATTGATGAACGTGCTGAAACTGTTCGCCCCCTGGTTGACTGCCACAACGTCCGTCAACTGGTCCCGATTCAGATCGACGGCCTGCAGATCGAGCGGATTCCCCCCCGTCGTCGCGGCAACTGCATAGTCGAATGCGATGGTCCTGTTCGAGAGATCCGAACGGTTGCGAAAGGAAATCAGTCGCGCGCCGGCATAGTCGGTCGCGACAACATCCGGAAACGTATCAACATTCGAGTTGAGAACTGTGAGGCCTCGGATCGATCCGCCGACATCGTATTCCGCTCCTGGAACCGGATCGAATCGCACCGATCCTGAACTGTGACTCCCCGAATAAAACCTGACTGCACCGGTATTCGCCCCCGCAACCACCAGATCAACGTTCCCATCCTTGTTGAAATCCGCCAGTGCGACATCCCGCGGACCGGACACCGTCGCGATGCTGGCGATGCTGGCCGAGAAACTGTTGGCCCCATTGGCGGTGGTGTTGCGAATGAGACTGACCGTGTTGGAATCGAAATTCGCGGTGATGGCATCGGTACGACCATCGCGGTCAAGATCGGCAGATATGAGGGCAAATGCGCCGTTGCCAATTCCTCGTGATTCCCGGGGAGCGAATGACGGTATGGTCGCCGACAGGCTGGTTGTGTTCCGCAGGGCACAGATGACTCCGGTTCCGTGACAGGCAACCCAGAGGTCAATCTTCCCGTCATTGTTCCAATCGGCGGCCTCAACCTCGCGCGGCTGAGCGGCGGTCTCAAAGAAGCGCGGGCTTCCAAACGAGATCACGCCCGAGGTACTCGTGTTCAACCAGACGTAGATCCCGTCGGTGGTGGTCTCCACGACATCGACCGAGACCACCAGATCCAGGAGGTTGTCACCGTTGATGTCAGCCGTCGTCAGCGCCCGGATTCCATTGGCGATCCCGCCAGGATTCAGGGTATTCGACACCGAGAAACTCGCATTTGAATTCCCGATCGCCGTTGTATTCCTCAGGATTCTCACCGTCCCCGACTGCAGGTTGGCAATCGCCAGATCCTTGGCCCCATCTCCATCGAAGTCTGCCTGGGCGATCGAATTCGGTGCCACTCCTCCGGAGCTGATTGCTCCCTGCGCCTGCCAGGTCGCCGGTGTGCTGATGACCTGGTCGGTGAGGATCTGCAGTGTGGTGGTGAATTCTTCCGGATGTTCTGCTTTGGCATCATCAGTGATGCGCAACGGCACCCTAATCGACGTCTCGTCGAAGTCGAGCATCCCCGTTACGACCAAATCCGCATAGTCGCCGGGGAAAGAAGCCGTTTTCGATGTGACGGCGAGTCGAAAAGGGATCCGGGCGTCGAGATCTGCGGGACTGCTCCAGGGTTCACGTTCGACGGGAATCTCGACCGTGATGGCATCCTCTGTCACCATCGTGTCGGATACCGAGAGCAGTGCATTTCCCGCCAGAAGCTGACGGGATTCGAGCACCTGCGAGGCCATGCCGACAGCCGCGAAAGACTGTCGGCGACGGGCCCGGCGACGACCAGCAGCGGGAAAGAAACGGGCAAGCAGAGAGGCAAACGGATTGCATGTCTGAAGAAACATAGGGGCACCAGGGAATGGGGAGTCTGAGGGAACGTAGAACGCAGCGTGTCCGACCGCATGCAGCACGTGAGAGAAACCAGGGAGCCGGCGGTGATCGCCGCCGGCTCCCCGTTAACAACAATCTGGCCTCCGCCTCGCCTTCACGGGCCGGCAGAGCAGTCCATGCCAGCGGCGGCTACTTCCACGTCGTTGGCAAATACTTTTTCTTGGTGAGCCGCGAGTCGATCGAGTCCGATTTGACCAGGATCGAGGCACTCGACCCGCCGTTGGCGGCGGTCGCCGAGAAACGGTACGTCAGCCCATTGCGGAACAAGGGCTGGTACCACCCTGTCCGGGTGGCCGTGTCGACGCACCAGCGGCACTGGGACTTGATCCCCTCCTTCTGTTGCGATTCAGGCTTGTTCCGGTCGAGTGATGGAACAATCGAAAAGGAGACGTCATACGGTACAGCGGTGACATCGACACCGCAGTCGACCGAATTCGACAACGATGCCGCAGCGTCTGTGACTTTGTCGGTGAACGTGACCGATCCAGTTATGGACCGCTCCCCTTTGCATTGCGCCGACTTCTCCTGCAGGGTTTGTTTCACGGAAAGGTCAGCCTCCGAGACCATCTCGGCCCCGAAGGAGATGTCGATCCTCAGGCTCCCATCGGAGCGCCGCCGCTCGACCCACTCAAACCGTCCATACGCCAGCAGACAGGAACAGCCCTCTGTCACAACCCGCATTCGCTTCTTGCCCAGGTCGTTGTAGGAAGACCCGGCGATGCCGATCGTCTGCTCGGCAGGGGGCGTCGGCTCACTCTTGTCGTCCGGGTTCTTTTTTGGCTGGGCCTTTAATGAGTAGTTCAGGTCGAGATTCTGCTTGGTACTCAGGGTCGAGTTGATCGAGCGGCCAGTGACGAAATAGCGGCTCTCGAGGTACTGTTCCCCGGTATCCCTCGGATCATCGAGATCCCAGACTTCAACGGTGAGCTTTCTCGACTTGGCGTACCAATTGACGGCGACTCCAACCGCCACACGACGGGCCGACACCCGGATGCCATCGATCGACTTGGCATATCCTCCATTCAACGAGAGCGAGAACCCATTGTCTTGCGTGAGCCCAAACACATAGGAGAGCAGCAGTTCCGCACTCCAGTCGTTCAGGAAGGGAGCGTGACGCACCTTGGTATTCAGCGTCGTCAGCGAAGTGACGTCGCAATCGGTGCACAGAACAACCCCTTTGAGGTTGCCGGCGTTTTTGATGTTCGCCGTTCGAAAGTTCGCGAGCAGTTGCACATAAAACCCCGTGATGGCATCCCGGTGCGCAAGGGAATCATCAAGCAACACCTGCCAGTAGGAGCCCTCAGCGTCAATCATCACCTGTTCGCGATTGGTTGATCCCCGCACAGTCTCGGCGAGATCGAGCAACTCCAACTCCGCCGCGGGAACGGCAGCCTGAATCAGGCACGCAAACATCGTCATCTGAGAAATCAGCGACAGTATCCGCTTGAACATCATCGTCGTCATCACAAAGCCTCCGAGGGGTCAGAGAAACAGAACACTGCTCGAAGGGTTGGCCCGGCCGTGACAGCCCTTCTGTTTTCAACAGAGGGGCGGGACTCCGCCAGCGGTGAAAAAATCGAGTTTTTTTCGGCAAATCCGGAGAACGAATCTTGCCACTCCTGACTGCCACCACAAAAAACGCTGCAAATTGTTTCCAGATAATCCTTTACGGACGATCGCCATCCACTGGGGCGACGAATCGCCGGTGTTCACTTCAGTTGATTTGGCTTGTCATTTTCGTCCCCCTGGTCTCGAGACCCCCTCATCTCTCGACTCCCCGACTCTCGAGAATGGGCTCCCAATACCGGGAAGCCGTTCCTTTCCTCTCGACTGAGATCGAAGCCGCCTTCGCAGCTGAAGAGCACCCGCTGGCAGGAGCCGACGCGCGACTGGCGCCGCTGGGTGCCTGCCATCTCGCACATCAGTATCACAGCGACCTCAATCGCAGTCGGTACGAACGGCAGCTGGACCGCTATCAGTCGTGGGTTCCCCCATCGCAACTCCTGCTGCTCCGCACCGAAGTTCTCTTCGGGAATCCCCAGTGGGAATGGGAATGGATTCACACTCCTCGGGGTTGCGCAGGTGCCTCTGCAATCTCCTGACGAGCGGAACAATGCCGGTGGGAGCGAATCTCGCCGGGTCAACGATGGTTTGCGGAAGCAGCTGCGCCGGCAACTGGCCCCCACGACTTTTGATCTCGCCTCCCCCGGGACATGACCCAGGGAGCCCATCCCATCCCAGGTATGACAGGCCCGCGGTCGATCGCCCGCCACCTGCCAGATTGGAGTGCCGGTCGCCAGACCGTTATGCTCACGACCGGGCGCGAGTCAGTACTTCGCCCCGTCCCCACAGGATGGCTTTAGCCAGCCTGTCTTGAGACCCCTTCTGCCTTGATTCCGAATTCGATTGAGGAGTTCCATGCGCCACGGATTCCTGCGTTCGCTCCCCTCGCGGGGTGCCCTGGTGGTCGCCAGCCTGGCCA
>CAIOTJ010000671.1 GCA_903861195.1 uncultured Planctomycetaceae bacterium
ACCTGGAAGGTGATGGTCACCGGCTCGCTGTTGACGAAGCCGTCGTTGACGCGGTAGCTGGCGGTGACCGTGCCGAACCAGTTCTTGTCGGGGGCATACCGCCAGGTCCCATCGGGTTTGATGACCAGTTCGCCCCGGCTGGGGGCAGTCACCAGACTGGCGATCAGGGAATCGCCGTCGCGGTCGGTGTCGTTGGCGAGCAGCCGGGGGGCACCTTGGCTGACCGAATCGAACACATCGCGGGTGATGACAAAACTGTCGGCCTGCGCGACGGGAGCGGTGTTGGTGACCGTCAGAGTGACGGTGGCGGGCGCGCTGGTGGAACTGGCATCGCGGGCGACGTAGGTGAACTGGTCGGTCCCCAGAAAGCGGGGGTTGGGAACATACGTAAATTGTCCATTCGCCTGCCGCCTGGGGAGACGGCAGGGGCTCCGTGGTCGGAGGGGGGCTCGTTTTGCTGCCCATGCGCCGCCGGCCGGGACCCGGGGGGGGCTGCCCCGATATCGGCCCCGATTCCGGGCTGCGGGCGGGTTTCCGACGAGAGATGGCCCGGATCGGGCTCGGACTGAACGTGGATGAACTTCGCGGGGACGGGGTGAATGGTTGGCCCGTTGGGCCGACGAACGACATGGGTTAGGGCGCGTGTCCCGGCCCGCTGGGCCGGGCCGGAGGAATGGCTGGTCGAGTGGACCTCCAGGGCGATCACTTCCGGGCGCGGGAATGGACGGTCGCTATCGCCTGCGTCGGTAATCAACTTCCAGCGATCGCCGTGATGTATTGATTCGACGCGCGCGCCGTACTGCCATGCCGCAGCGTGGGCCACACCGCGCCGACGGGGCCCTCTGCGGCCTGGGGGAGACGGCAGGGGCTCCGTGTTCAGAGGGGGGCCCGTTTCGGCTGCGGAACCGCGGCTTGATTGAAGCCGCTTACTTGTCGACCACCATCAGGCACGAGGGACCGGTCTGGGGAACTGTGTCTCCGTGGGGTTTCAGTTCGCCTGTCTGCGGGTTGATCTGGAAGATGGCCACGTTGTTGCCCGGCATGTTGGCGCACAGCAGCCAGCCGCCGCCGGGGAGGATGGCCAGGTTCTGCGGACCCTTCCCCCGGCTCGGCTCGATCTTGATCAGTGACAGTCGCCCATCGGCCGCCACTTTGTAGCAGGCGATGCTGTCGTGTCCGCGGTTGGTGCCGTAGAGGAACTTGCCGTCGGGGGTCAGCTTCACATCGGCCGTGTAGCTCTCGCCGTCGAATCCCTCGGGGACGGTCGAGATCGTCTGCTGTTCGAGCAGCAGCCCCGACTCGGCGACGTAGTTGTACATCGTGACGGTGTTCCCCAACTCGTTGATTGCGTAGAGATGTTGGCCGTTGGGGTGGAAGGTGAGGTGCCGGGGGCCGCTACCGGGAGGGGTGCGGGCGAAGGGTTGGACATTGGGAGTCAGCTTCGCCTGGGTGGGGTCGAGCTGGTAGCCGCGGATCTGGTCGAGCCCCAGGTCGGCGGCGAACGCGAACCGGTTGTCGGGGCTGACGACGATGCAGTGGGCATACGGGCCCTTCTGCCGTTTGGGGTTCACGCTCGACCCGGCGTGCTGGATGAACGTCGCCGCCTCCCCCAATGAGCCGTCGGTTTTGACCGGATAGGCGGCGAGATTGCCCGTCGAGTAGTTGGCCACCATCACCGTCTTGCCGGTCGCATCGGTCTCGAGGTAGCACGAGGCGGTTCCCTTCGACGAGACCCGGTTCAGCAGCTTCAGCTCGCCGGTCCGACCGGTCAGCGAATAGGCGGCCACCTGCTCGGGTTCCTGGCCGCCGAAGTTCTTCGCGTAGATCGAGTAGAGAAACTTCCGGTCTTTCGACAGGGCCAGGAAGAACGGGTTCTCGGCCCCGGTCGTGCGGACGCCCAACTTGAGGGTGCCGGTCTGGAGATCAAACGTCGCCGCCTGGATGGCCCCGTCGGGAGCCGGGGCGAAGTTCGAGATGAAGATCAGGGGATCGTCGGCCCGGGCGGCGGAGTGCGGGGTGACAGTCATGACGGTGGTCAGTGCGGCAATCAGAAGAAACAGGGCAGGGCGAAGCATGGGGCAACTCGCAGGTAGGAAACTCGCAACCTCGCAACAGGCGGCCGCCGGTTGAGGCCGGCGCCGCCACACCGACTCCAGTCAGCGAATGGTTCCCTCGGGGAGATCGAGAATCTGGCTCGAGGCCAGCCCGTTTCCGAAGGTTTCAAAGTCGCGGAACTGCCAGACCACTTGCTTGTCGCGGGTCACTTCGAACAACTGGGGGTTCTCGGGACCGGCGTGGCAGTTGCCGACGATGATGTTGCCGTTGGGCAGCACATGCAGCGTGGTGACCCACGCCAGCGTGATGCCCGGCAGTTCTTTCTGGTCGATGCTCCAGATGGTCTGCCCCTCGGGAGTGACCTCGAAGACCCGGTTGTTGTTTCCCCCGGCAATCAGCGTGTGGCCGTTCTTGAGCCGGACCGCTCCGTAGACCTCGGTGCCGTGTCCCTCGGGACCATGCCCCGGCGAGCGGGGCCGGCCGGCGAGATCGAGGGTGTAGGTCCAGACCACCTTGCCATCGGCATCGTACTCGCGGATCTTGCCATCTCCTTCGTGGCAGACCAGGTAGTGCCCGTTGGCCAGTTTGCGGGCCATGCGGGTGTCGCGGTGGGGATCGGGGTGCTCGAGGGTGAGGGGGATCGTCTTCACGATCTTTCCGGCCGGGTCGACTTCGACAATTCGTCCGTTGCCGCTTTCGGCGATCATCACCCGGCCGTCGCCCAGAGGCTGGAAGGCGTGGATCTCGACGTGCTTCTTGTTGGTTTCGACCGGCTGGGCTTCGTACTGCCAGACCACTTCGTTGTGGTCGGCCCCCGGCTTGACTTCGACGATCTTGTTTCGGGCGGCGGGGAGCAGGATATGGCCGTTGGGCAAACGCCAGACATCGTGGACTTCAGCCGGGTTGGCGATCTGCCACTCGACTCCGCCAGCGGGTTTGACGACGGCCAGTCGTCCCTTGTCGGCCGCGAGGACCCGATAGCCGGGTTGTCCGTCGGTTCGCTTGTTCAGAGGTTCGGCCCCCAGGGCCAGATTTGAACTCCACACCAGACACAGGCCGCACAGCAGCAGGCGGACAGGCATGCACCACTCCTGGAACAAGCGAGGCGAACAGGGAGAACGTCAACGGGCCTCCCGGGACTGGACGTACTGTAGCCAAAATGCCCCACAATCTCGACAGGTCAGAGTGTGGAGCTTGCGGGGTACCGCGTGCGGAGACCGACTCATTCGACAGCCCCCCAAACCCCCCGTTATCGTCTTTGATATGGCTGTCGGCGTCGCATTCTGCCGACCCCTTCCTGATTTCACCCCCCTGTGGTCCGCATGAGCTCCCGCAAACCCAAGCCCCCCGTCACACCACTGACCTACGAAAGTGCCGGTCTGAATCTGGAGCTTTACGATCAGGCGATGGAGCGGCTTCCCGCCCTGATGCGGAAGACGCACACCCCCCGCGTGATGGATTTGCCGGGAGGATTCGCAGGTCTCTTTCGGCTGGGGAACGCGCGGAAGTTCGCGAAGAACTACAAAGACCCGGTCCTGGTCTCGGGGACCGACGGAGTGGGGACCAAGCTGAAGGTTGCGGCAATGCTGCGGCGGTACGACACCGTCGGCATCGACCTGGTCGCGATGTCAGTCAACGACTGTCTTTGCCTGGGGGCCGAGCCGCTGTTCTTTCTCGACTATCTCGCTCTGCCCAAAGACGATCCCGAGCTGATCTCGCAGGCGGTGTCGGGGGTGGTGAAAGGGTGCGAAGAGGCGGGCTGTGCCCTGTTGGGGGGCGAGACCGCCATCATGCCCGACATTTATGCGCCGGGCGATTTTGATCTGGCCGGGTTCTGCGTGGGAGTGGTCGAGCGGAAGCAGATTATCGACGGTTCGCGGATCAAGCCGGGTGATCTGGTGCTGGGGCTCGATTCGAGCGGGTTCCACTCGAATGGCTACAGCCTGGTTCGCAAGGCGGTGTTCGAGGCGGGAGGCCACAAGGTCGACGAGACCATTCCCGAATTGGGCCAGACCGTCGGGGAGGCGCTGCTGACCCCGACCCGCATCTACGTGCGTCCTGTGGTGGACCTGTTGAGCAAGAAGAGTGGGCGTGAGGCGGTGACCGGGCTGGCTCACATCACCGGTGGGGGCATCGCCGGGAACCTCGAACGCATTCTGCCCGCGGGGTGTGCCGTCGAGATCGACCGCAGTCTCTGGCAGCCTCCGACCCTGTTCGGCTGGGTTCAGGAACTGGGGAACATCGAACGGGAAGAGATGTTCCGGGTCTTCAACATGGGGCTGGGGTTCTTGTTGGTGATTCGTCCCGAGTCGCTCGACACGGTGTCGAAGCGACTGGCGAAGCACGGGATGACCCCCCGGCTGGTCGGGGGCGTGCTGGCGGGTGACCGTGCCGTGACGTATCAGAATTAGTTCGGTTCGGTTGGTCCGGGGTTGAACCGGTTGACGTCCCGGGGGCGATGTTGCCGTAGGGTTCCGGTCGAGGCCCTTGGCTGCGCGGGCCACAGTCAGACCCCGGTCAGCGCACTGATCCGGTCAGCGCACTGATCTGGGGTCTGTGGTGAGCGCCCTCGTGGTCGAGGGACGGTCGGCCGCCGCTGGGTGGAAACGGCGGTTGGCTGCGGGGGCGGGTGTTAGAACCGGGTGATCATGTCGATGCCGAAGAGGAACTGGTGTTCCTTTTGGCCATCGTCGTAGGGATTGGCGGTGCCGTCGAACCAGTCGTAGCGCACTTCGGGCCGGACGGTGAAGTTGGGATAGGGGGTGTAGTTCATGCCGGTGGTGATCGAGTAGAAATTCCCGGCGAATGGAGGGCCGTTGGGATTTCCGGGACGGCGACCGAGCCCGACGCGGGTCCCCTGTTCATCGCGGAACCACTCGACCCGGGCACCCCACTTGTACTGCTCGCTGATCTTGTAGAAGAGGTATTGATCGAGCCCATACCACCAGGCGGTTCCCTGGGTGGCGGTCCCCTGGTCCTGGAAGCCGAGCCAATGATCGGCGACGTATTCCCACTGGCAATTGGCACCGAAGTTCTGCGAGTAGATCATGCTGTACCGGGTGCGGTTGGCCCAGACATTGCTGATGCCCGGCAACTGTGCGGTGTTGGAGAATTCGGGGCCGGTGATGATGCCGAACGACGTGTACCAGTCGCGGTTCTCGCCGCGGTAGGTGGCTTTGGCGAGAGAGTTGAGGTGGTCGGAGGGGGCGTCGAGGGTGTTTCAGGTGTTGACCAGCCCGACGTCGAACGTGAGATTGTCGGTCACCGCCCAGGTGCCGATGCCGCCCCAGAAGGTGAAGGGACCGGCGAACTGGTAGCTGTAGCTCTTCGTGTAGAAGAAGTTGGTGGGAGCGGGAAGGTTCTCGTACCCGATGGGGGAGTAGAAGTGACCCAGCTTCCATTGGAAGACGTCGTTGCCGGTCTCGAAGTAGAGCTGGGGGATGGCGAGACCCAGCTCGTCGTCACCATTCCACTTGTTGGTGCCGTCCTGATTGACTTCGAATCCCAGGGACTGGGCCAGCCAGAAATCGCGCCCCAGCAGCACGTCGGCTTGGGCCCCGACTCCCCAGCAGCCATCCTGGGGGAGCGCCCAGTCGAAGATGAAGTAGGCCTGATTGAGCATCAGGGTGTTGGTGTCGATCGAGTTGTAGGGACCGTTGTAACCGCTTTCGGGTCCCGAGGTGTTGGTGATGAATCCGTAGTCGAACCAGCCCGAGACCTGGAAGGGGCCTACGTCCGGGACCAGCTTCGTGATCGCGGCGGGGTTGGTAAACATCGGGCCGATGCCCGGGATTCCGCCCATCAGGTTGGTGATGGTCGCCTGCGAAGGCATGCCGGGCATCATCCCCATCCCGGGAACGCCCATGCCGGGAACGCCCATGCCAGGCATGCCCATACCAGGGACTCCCATACCGGGGACTCCCATACCGGCAGCGCCCAGCCCGGGAGCGGCGGGCATGGCCGCGGGCATCACGGGTGCGCCCGAAGGGGCCGCCGGCAGGGGAGGCAGCGCAACCGAGGGGACGGAATTCGACTGCGCCAAGACGGTCGAGGAATACAGCAAAACACCGGCGGCGATCTGCCACCAGCGGGTTCTGAGAAGGGATGGCATCCATGCGCTCCGTTCTGGTCTGGATTGAAGTTTGCGATCGCCGAGGCAACCGCGACACGACGCTGGCCAGAATTCACCCCAATTCCGACCGCCGCGATGATCCTCTCATTTCGGTTGTGCCGGTTGAAACAGCAAAGCCCAACGGGCTTGCCACAGGGGTTTTTCCCAAAGGGCCTTTAATGCCGGCCATTCCAGCGGAATCTCAAGATTGTGTTACCCAGTCTGAAAACCTTCGCCAAGTTGCCATGGCCCCGCACAGCCGATGTAAAAACTACAAATCGCCCAGAAAAACCGCGCAGGGGCTCTTGTGACCCGGCGGCCTTCGCAGGTATACCGCCCCTCCCTTCCGGGTCGTTCAGACCCCTGCGTGTCCCACCGGCCTCCTGGCCACCCCCTCCCTCCGCGTCTGTCTCACCTCTCTCGTGCGGTTGTCCCTCTTTGTGTTCGGTCCCACCTCGTTTCTCCCTCCCCGATCTGTCGTCCGGAAGTTGGTCTCTGGGTCTGGCGTCCCCCCCACCTCTGTGGGGGGACGCCCCCCGGGAAGCCCCTGATCGGACGAGCCCACCTCTGGAGCTTGACCATGCGTTCTCTGCTGACCGGAATGGTGTCGTTCGCCGTCGTGTGTGCCGTGGGCGTGCCCCTGGCCGCCCAGGAATTCCGGGTCTACACCCGCATCTTCAATGAACGGGCCGATGCCGCCGCCCGCAAGGCGGGCAAGCAGCCGGCCCCCGTCAGCCGGACCACCACGGTGTTCCATGCCGGGAAGGTGTACGACTTCATCGACGCGGGCGACCGGATCACGATCTACGAGCCGTCGCAGGAGCGGTTCCTGATTCTCGATGGGGCCCGTCAGTTGCGGACCGAGATCAAGACGAGCGAGATCGCCTCGACCATCCGCTCGATCGAACGCAAGCAGCAGGAGCGGCTGGAGAGCGAAGTCGGCACCGAACGGGATGACGAACGCCTGCAGCTCATCCAGTTTCAGCTCAATCCCGACTTCACCGAGTCGATCGATGAACAGTCGCTGGCGCTGAAGCTGAGCGGGACGGGAGCGGAATACACCCTGAAGTGTGTCGTTTCCGAGTCTCCCGAGTATGCCCGGGCCTATCTCGACTACGCCGACTGGGCGGCCCGGCTCAATTACCTGCTGCATGAAAATGCCCCGCTGCCTGGCCCCCGTCTGGCCCTCGATGAAAGCCTGCGCCGCAAGGGTTGGCTGCCGTTGGAGGTCTCGATGCAGGGACGCAGCCGCAACAGCCCCCACCTGCGGGCCGAGCATCGCTACGACTGGAAGCTGGATGCGGCCGACCGCAAGCTGATCACCAAGGCCGAGAATGAAATCGGCCAACCGAAGATGAAGGAAGTCGACTTCGCCACCTTCTACCAGCGGATTCACACCCGCAACGCCCAGGCGCGGCGGTAGACTCTGGCGGTCCTTCGGTCTTCGTGGAGGCTTGCAGCCTGCAACCGGTTGGATCGGAAACTCCAATCGGCATCCAACCAAAACAGGCGATCATCTGGGCCCCCACCACCCTGTGGTTGGGCCCAGGCCACTGGGGGTTTTGGTGTGACGCCCATTGGTGCCGGGTTTCGTGGTCCGCGCCCTGATCGGCTCAGCGCGCACCCTGTCCGTTTCTCACCCGCGTGAGACCGCCGCGAACCCGGCCCCCAACTGCTCAACGCGTCTGGGCGACCTTCCTGGCGTGCGTTGTGAGGTGCTTCACGCCGTTGCGCGAAGCCGAGTTACCCACTCGCGCGGGCTCGCCGACCACCGCCGTCTCGGCCGCGACGATTGTTTGAATAAAGCGGGATCCTCCCGCCGCCGGTCCGGAGACGGATGCAGTGGGGCCGCGGTGATGGCCGATCCCCCGCTGGGTTTCTCGGGGTCTGGAGCCGGGAGTTCGGTTCACACAGCCGGAGCAGTAGAGTCCCGCGGCATGCTTCCGCCGCAGATTTCCCTCGCGGGGTCGTTTCGCATGTCGCAACAACACGACAAGCGGCTGCGCGCCAAGGAACACAGCGCATGTTCCGGAACGCTCTTGGACGAATCGAGAGCGGTTATCCGCCAACTCCGCTTGAGCTGGCGGGAGCAACCCGACAGGATGATGGCGGTGTCTCTCGGTGCACACCAACCCGGCATGAATGTCGGCCTCACCCCTGAAACTGAATCGCGTACAAATCGGCCTCCAGCATTCGACAGTGCAGACGCACCGGTCGGCCGGCGAGGGGGGCCAGATTGGGATTCGATTTCCAGGTGATCCGCTGTTCGAGTGCATCGCCCACGAGTGGCTGGCAGTCGGCGAGGGTGAAGCCGGGGATTGGTTCTCCCGCGGCGGTCTGCAACTCGGCCCGGAACTGCCCCCCCGCACTGGTGGCGTAGTTCACCAGCAGTTGGCTGCCTGTGAAGGTGAAGGGATGAGTCACCAGCGCTCCCGGATCGGCCCCCACATGGACGGAGGCGAATCCGTCGGGCCGCAGCGTGAACCGCCGGAAGGGGGTCGTGTAGATCGACATCTCGTGCGGACCCGTGGGGACGACATTGAGGGCGGCGTAGTTGGAACGGTTCCCCCAGCGATCCGGATCGAGCCCGGGCCGAATGAATGCCTCGCGGAACGTACGGTCGTACTTCGACGGGCCGCGGGCCGTCATGAACAGGATGTCGGTGCTCTCTCCCCGCTCGGGATGGAACCGCGTGGGGAACGCCAGGTAGATGTGCGGGGCCCGGAAGTAGGGCTGGGTGAGCGTGGTGTAGAGATGCTCGCCGGGAAAGTTGGGACGCAGCGGCACCGGCTCGGTCCAGTGGCGATAGTCTTCCGATGTGGTCCGGCAGACCGATCGCAGTTTGCCATCGAGAAAGTGCCGGAAGTAACAGACATAGCATCCCTCGCTCTCGGACCAGAACGATACGTTCTGGGAATCGAAGGCGTACTCTTTCGTGTAGGTGATGACCGCCTCGGGAGCGAGCTTGCGCCAGTGGATGCCATCGGCCGAGACAAACGCGTGCAGGTTCGACTTGACCGTCCCGGCGAGCGCCTTGAACCGCTCTTCGGCCGGGACTCCGGGCCGGCGGTCGAGCATCGGGCAGAAGTTGTGGCAGAACGGCGGCGCATGCAGGATGACGTTGTTGTCTTTGGTGCCGTCGACCTCGACCAAGCCCAGATTCGGCCGGGTCCAGTGGACGCCATCCCGGCTTTCGCAATACCGGGTGACCTCGGTGACATCCCCGTCGAATTTCGAATTGCGGTGATCGCGGGTGTAGAGCCGGTAGAGGTCGCCGTCGAGAATGACCGTGGCATACTCCAGGGAGTTGGCCGGTTCGGTCATCACGGGGGCCAACTGCGGCGAGTGGAGCTGCAGCGCCGCATTCTCCAGCCGGTCGACCAGAAACCGGTCGACAAACAATTCCCGCCGGGAGCCGATGGCCCGCACGCCCTCCGCGGCCGGTTCGGCACCCCGGACGAGGGGGCCCCGGGAAGAGAGCAGACCTCCCGCCAGAGTTGCCGCGCCCTGGAGGAAACGTCGTCGAGCGCTGGGGGATTGGTCAGGCATGGCCAAGAGGCTCTGGATCAACGTGAGCTGGAAAACAAAGCCCAACGGGCCGGTCCCGGGGCTTGCTGGAGGGCTGGGTGCGACTACGGTTGGGACGTGGGCTGCCAGTGGGCGTGCATGGCGGCGTAGCCGTAGGGGAGATTGGTGAGCGGTGTTTCCCTGTCATCACTCACCCGCCGCAGGTAGAGGTTGCGCACCCCCCGGCGATTCGATCCGTAGAGCAGCCATTCGCCGTCGGGGGAGGGATTGGGGTGGTAATGGGTGGTGCCGGGGGCCGAGTGGGTCAACTGCCGGCTCTCTCCGTCGAGGGCGACCTCGAACAGTTCGACGCGATCATCGACCTGGGCGGTGTAGAAGACCCGGTCTCCCCTTGCCGACCAGGCCGGGATGTCGCTGCTGCCTCCATGAAAATCAGGGACATCCAGAAACTCAGTCACCCCCCGGTAGCCGTTGCGGTCGGCGAGTTTCTTCAGGCCCGTGCCGTCGGCCCGCACGATGTGGGGGTGGCAGTTGTAGTGTTCGCCCGAGACGAACAGCAGCCACTTGCCATCGGGAGACCAGCGGGGGGCGAAGACGAACGGGTGTCCGGTCTGGACGTGGATGCGGTTCTTGCCGTCGGCATCGGCGAGGTAGACCTGGTAGTTTTCGTGATACGAGATCCGCCGGCCATCGGGAGAACTGCTGAAGCCGTAGGCGAAGCCCGACGAGTCTTTCGTGAGATCGACCTTGTGGCGTCCCTGGCGATCCATGCGGAAGGGCTTGCTGTTGCCGTCGATGAGGGCGGTGAAGCCAAGCTGGGAGGGATCGTTGTTCCAGAAGAACAGGCCGGTGTTGTAGAAGCTGACGCGGTCGACCGCAGTGAGATTCTGGGCCTCGCCAGTTTGGAGATCGAACAGAAACGAATCGTAGCGCCAGCCGTCGGCTGTGAAGCGGAACGTCTGGTGTTCTTCTTCCCAGCGGGCATTTTCTGCGCTTTCCCAGGCCTGGCCGAGGATGGTGAGGGTGCCGTCGGGGGACCAGCCGACGAACTGGGTCCAGCAGCCGGGTTCCGCGAGCAGCGGGTCTCCCACGAGTCGATTGCCGGCACCATTGCCCCGGATCAACATCGCGCGGTTGGTCCGCACGTTGGCCCAGCGTCCACCGGGAAGATTGGTGCGGTGCAGGTTGTAGCCGATCCAGCCGGCGGGAGATTCGGGGGGGGCGGCCAGCGCCTTCCCGGCGGGCCAGGCGCACCCCCACAGCACAGCCAGGAAGAGCAGGCGGCCGAGCGCGGGGTGCCGGGCTGAGGGAGGGAGTGACGGCATGGGGGAAGGAACCCAGAGGGAGGAGGAAGCGTCGGCGCGGCCCGCCGGGTTGGGGTTGGGCCACTGCGTTGCGGATGGATGCAGCGACGGTCAGGCGAGGATGTCGTCGATGACCCGGCCGTGGACGTCGGTGAGGCGCATGTCGCGGCCGCCGAAGCGGAAGGTGAGCCGTTCGTGGTCGAGCCCCAGCAGGTGCAGGATCGTGGCATGGATGTCGTGGATGTCGGCGCGGTTTTCGACGGCGCTCATTCCCATCTCATCGGTGGCGCCATAGGTCTGGCCGCCGCGGACACCTCCTCCCGCCATCCAGATGGTATAGCCGCTGACGTGGTGGTCGCGGCCATCGGTGCCGCCGCTGTGTGGAGTGCGCCCCATCTCGCCCGCCCAGACGACGAGGGTGTCTTCGAGCAGCCCCCGGCGTTTGAGATCAAGCAGCAGAGCGGCGACCGGTTGGTCGGTGATGCGGGCATTCTCGGAATGCCGGTGTTTCAGTTCGCCATGCTGATCCCAGGGGGAATTGTTGTTGTGGGTGCTGGGGCAGGTGATCTCGACGAAGCGGACTCCCGCCTCGACCAGCCGGCGGGCCCGCAGGCACTGCAGAGCGTAGAACTTGTCGAAGTCATTCTCGCGGTCGACGCCGTAGAGGTGCAGCGTCTCGGCGGTCTCGCCCGAGACATCGCACAGGTGGGGGACCAGGCTCTGCATGCGGGCGGCGATTTCCTGGTTGCGGATGCTGGCCTCGATCTCGACGGCCCGTTGGTCGCGGGCGAATTGCCCGTCGAGCTGCTGAAGCACGTTGAGCTTGGCCCGCTGCACGGCGAGCGGGTCGGCCGCCTGAATGTTGTCGACGGGAATTCCCCTGGCCCGCACCAGGGTGGCCTGGTGGGTGGCGGGGAGGAAGGAACTCGCGAAGTTCTGGAAGCCTCCGTTGGGAATCCAGTCGTTGTTGAGCAGCACATAACCGGGGAGTTGCTGGTTCTCGCTGCCGAGGCCGTACGAGATCCAGGAGCCGATGCTGGGGGCGGCGGCGATTGACCGGCCGGTGTGCATGAGGAGCGACTGGGCACCGTGCAGGGGGGTTTCCCCCACCAATGACCGCACCACGCAGAGTTCGTCGACCACCTGCCGCATGTGGGGGAAAAGGCTGCTGATCCAGAGTCCCGAGGTGCCATGCTGGGCGAATTCCCAGGGGCTGCCGAGCCACTTGCGACCCGCGCTGATGGCCTGCGAAAGGGGATCGGGCTTCCATTTGGCGGGTTGGCCCGAGAGACGGGTCAGCTCGGGCTTGGGATCGTACGAGTCGACATGCGAGACGCCGCCGTCCATGAAGAGCCAGATCACCCGCTTGGCGGTGGGTTCGGCCAGAGGACGGGGCGGGGTCTCGGTCGAGGCCAGGCAGTCACCTGTCGCACGCAGCCCGTTGAGACCCTGCCACGCGAGCCAGCCAAACCCCATGCCGGCCGTCTGCAGAAAGTGCCGTCGGGATCCGGGAAGCGCGGTGGACCGCGGCGATTCCAGGTTCTCAGGGAACATACAGAAACTCCTTGAGGTTGAAGATCGCATGGGCGGCATCCTGCCAGACCTCGGGAGAGGTCATCAGTCGGTCGGTGGCACCCCGCAGGTTGGCACTCTGGTGAACCAGCTGCACAAGAGCGGAAACTTCCGGCGTGCGGGGGGGGCGCGCAAGAGCCCCCTGCAGCATGCGGCCGACGCGATCCTCTGAACGGGTGGCCCCATCCTGCAAGACGCGTTGACTCCAGACGCGGGCCATCTCCTGCACGAAGGGGTCATTGAGCAGGGCGAGGGCCTGGTCGGGGACGTTGGTCACATCCCGTCGCCCGACGGTCTGGCGGGGGAGGGGCTGGTTGAAGAGGGCCAGGAACCGCGGCGGTTCCATGAGGGTCATCTCGGTGTAGAGACTGCGGCGTCCCTCTCCATCGAGCGGACCCTGCAGCAGGCGTTTCTGGGTGTCGACGGCGGTGCGATACGGCTCGATGTGGGGGCCGAACAGCCGGGGATCGAGCCGGCCCGACACCGCCAGCATCGAATCGCGGATTGCCTCGGCTTCCAGACGGCGCAGCGGGTGATGGTGCCAGAGCCGGTTCTCGGGGTCGACGGCAACCGCCTGGGGATGGGGGACACTTCCCTGCCGCCAGGCGCGCGAGGTGACCAACCGCTGGATCAGCCGCTTGGTCGACCAACCATCGGCCATGAACTGGGCGGTGAGCGTGTCGAGCAGTTCGGGATGGCTGGGGCGTTCTCCCAGGTGGCCGAAGTCGTCGACGGTGCGGACCAGGCCTTCGCCAAACAGGTGTTTCCAGATGCGGTTGACGTAGACCCGGGCGGTGAGAGGGTTCTGGTCCGAGGCGATCTGGCGGGCCCATTCGAGCCGGCCGCTGGATGCCGGTTTGTCACGCGGGGGAATGGCCCCCAGCAGCCGGAGACTCCCGCGGGGAACCGTGTCTCCCAGGTCGACGTACGAGCCCCGCAGGCCGATGCGGTCGTCGCGTCCTTCGGCCCATTCCTCGACCGAGCCAGCCGTCGAGTCGGGTTCGATCTGTTGCTCCAGCGCCCGGTACTCGGCGATGAGACGCCCGAGTGCGGCATCGGCTGTGAGGGCATTGGGCAAGAGTTTCTGGGCGAGTGCTTCGTTGAGCAGGGGAACGTCGTCGGGACGGGTCTCATGGCGGCTCCAGCGCTCCACCGCGGCGTGCAACAGCCGGGCCAGGCGCAGGGCCCAGTCTTCTTCAGCACCCGGGGCGGTGGTTGCCGGTTCAACGTTGGCCGAATGGAACAGCGGCTCAAACCGTTCCAGTTCATCCATTGGAGGCAGGCTGGCCGGGTGTTGGACGACCCGGGTGATTCCAAACCACGAGCGGGGGTCGTTGACCTCGGCTTCCGAGGCCCCGCCGTAGCCGACGCGGGGGGGGAAGTAATTGTTGAACGCCTTGGTGGTGACCTCGAAATAGACCCGACGGGGAAAGGGATCGATGCTGCCTTCGAGCGTGTCGAACCGACCCGCCGTGACCGTGAGCCACGTGGGGGTGGGGCGGTTGAGGAACTGCAGGCGTTCGGAATTCAGCGCCCGATCGAGCACAAAGGTGAACGAAGAGAATTTGCCCCCGGCCAACTGCAGCGAGAGAGTGACTGGCTGGAGGGGATCGAGCTGGGGGCTTTGCAGACTGCCGGCGAGCCGGGAGGACCAGAGATGGGTGTACCGACCTGCGGGGACGAGTTGCTGGATCGCGGCTTCGCCTTCGTCGGCGACAATGACCTCGCCATCGCGGGCATACCCATGCCGCGGCCCGAATCCCTCCAGTTTCCACTCTCCCACCGGCTGCTCACGAGTGAAGTCGGCGACCACGGTGAGATTCGCCTGGTTGGAATCGCGACGGCGCTGACGCTCGGCCGCGAATTCCTCGGAAGTCATCGCCTTGGTCAGCGAACGTTTCCAGAATTCGATCAGCGTGCTGGGGAAAGCGGGGGAGGGGGCGGGGTCGGCGGAAATGCCCCGCAGGGTCGCGGCCACGGCGGAGGGTTCACTGGCGGACAGCCAGAGGCGGGCAAGTTCCTGCCGGATCTGCCCCTTCACCCCCCGCAGGCGGTCGATGAGCGCCTCGTTGGGATCGAGGGTATCGAGCGGGCGGACACTGAAGCGGGTGCTCATCAGCATGCCCGCCAGCGAGTAGTAGTCGCGCTGTTCGACGGCGTCGAGTTTGTGGTCGTGGCATTGGGCACACGCCAGCGTGGTGGCCAGGAACCCCTTGCCCAGCGTGTCGATCATGTTGGCGACCGCCTCCTGGCTGACTCCATCGGCGGCGGCGCTGTCGCCATGCCGGCGTTCTCCCAGCCGGAGCGCCAACGGCCCCAGCAGCGCCTCGTTTTGCCGGGTCAGCGGATCGAGCCGCGGTTCGAGCTGGTCTCCGGCGATCTGTTCCAGAATCAGCCGCTGGAAGGGCACGTCGGCATTGAACGCCCGGGTGAGGTAATCGCGGTAGCGCCAGGCATTTTTGGCGGGAACGTCCCATTCATAGCCGTGGGTGTCGGCATAGTGGACCACATCCATCCAGTGCCGGGCCCAGCGTTCGCCAAAGTGGGGGCTGTCGAGTAGCGTGGCGACCAGTTGTTCGTACCAGTCCGCGGACAAATCGGGAGTGAAGCGGGCGATCAGTTCCGGGGTGGGGGGGAGCCCGGTCAGGACCAGGCTGAGGCGCCGAATGAGGGTGGCGCGGTCGGCTTCCGGAACAGGCTGCAGCCTCTGGGCTTCAAGCCGGGCCAGCAGGAAACGGTCCACGTCGTTCCGGGGCCAGTCGGCCTGTTGGACTGCGGGGGGGGCGACCGGCTGCAATGGTTTCAGGCTCCACCAGTCGAGCCGATTGCCGAACTCGGTTTCCCAATCGGCCGACTTGTCGCGACGGGTGACGGTCCCCTCGCGCGGATCGGGGGCTCCCCGACGAATCCACTCGGCGAGGTCGGCGATGAGGTCGGCCGCCAGCTTCGGTTGCTTGGGGGGCATGGCCGCAATGCCGTCGGCGTGCCGCACCGCTTTCATGAGTGGGCTGCGGTCGGGGTCGGCGGGGACAATGGCTGGATTCCCGGAGTCGCCCCCCTGTTGCCAGCCGGCTTTCAGGTCAAGACGCAGGCCCCCCTGCAGTTCTTTGGCATCGGCACTGTGACAGCGTTCGCAGTGTTGCACCAACACGGGGCGAATGCGGGTCTCGAAGAACTGCAGGTCGTCATTGGCCCCCGCGCGGGACAGCGGAGCGAGCGCCCAGAACGCGGCCAGCGCCAGGCCAACCAGCGGGGAGAATGGGGGCCGACAGCGAGTGGAGAGCGGTAAGTCGGTTCGCATCTCGACTTCGGATCAGGGGCGGGGAAGGAAGAGCGGAGGCGAAAACGCCGAGGGGATCCCCCCTCACCGAATTGGGAAAGAAGGTTTCGTTCCCGTCGGATTCCAAACAAAGTATAACCGGCCATTGATCTGAAAGGAATTTGTCGGCCGGAGTGGGAGCAGTGGGAAGACTGTCGGTCGTGGCGGCTTGACTGCGGCAGCCGCACGCTGCTTGCGGTGCCCTGCAGCCTGCGAGGTCGGGGGCAGGGGCAAAGTGCGGTTGCCCCAGGCATCGCCGGGGGATCACAAAACAAAACGGCATCTCCCGCCGGGGCGGAAGATGCCGTGCTGATGGAAGGCCACGGTTCTGAAGAGGACGCCCCCGTCGGAGGGTCGCCTGGAATTGCAGGAACCTTCCGGGCGGTTCCGTGATCCGCCTGGGGATGATTCCCGCCGGCCGCCGTGAGGCCCGAGTCTCAGGGGAGCGGCACAGTTTGCAGGCGCAGCCCGCCGTCTTGCTGGCGGATGACCACGGCGAGGGTGTCGCTCAGGCGGTCGAGCTGCACGGTCCCGGCGAGGTCGGCGATCGTTTCGAAGGTCTGGCCGGCGGTCAGCTTTTCACCGGGAACGGGCTGGGAGATGCCTTCCTTGCGTCCGATGTCGCGGGTGCTGATCTTCATCACCCCGCGGTTGTTGTTGCTCATCAACAGGAAGTTCTCGTCGGCCTTCTGGTAGACGATCATGTCGAGGGGCATGTTGCGGTTGCCCAGTTCGGCCACGGTGGTGCCGCGGGTCTTGTCTCCCTTCGACAGGCTGGCGAGGGGAAACCGGACCAGCGGGGTGCAGGTGAATCCGGCGAGGACCGACGGTTCGCCGTCGATGGTCATGGTGACGAAGGTGCGGACGGTGGCGTTGTCTTCCAGCTTGCCGTGGGCCCCGTGGTAGATCTCGATTGGCGTACCGGTCGCGTTGTCGGAAAAGGGGAAGGCGATTTCGCGGATTCGCGAAGGGGCGTCACCGGCGGTCACCCCGGCCACCAGCACCTTGCCCGAGGCATAGGCGATGTCGGTGACGGTCTCATCGCGGCGGTTGCGGGCGCGGGGACCTTCGCCGGTGATCTTGTCTTCGGGAGGGTTGGGCAGCGTCGCCTTGAGGAACGGGACATTCTTGAGATCGAGCAGGCTGACGGCACCGGCGTGGTCGATGCGGGCCAGAGCGGGAGCCCTGGTGTCGCCGACCGACAACGACAGGTAGATCTGACCCGAGAGGGGGTTGACGGCGAGATCATTCACGGCGATGGGGGGCTTGGCCCCGGGGAGTCTCTCGAGGGCGGCCGAGAGGTTGTCGATGTTGCGGGGGGCGACCGCGTTGGCGGGCTGGGCGTCGCGGGTGTCGATGGCGAACACCGCGGCTCCCTTGGCGTCTCCCACGAACAGCACTCCATCGGGACCGAAGGCCAATTGTCCCGCCGAGGCGAAATCGGGTGTTCCGTCCTTCAGTCCCCATTTGTGGGCGGCCTGGGTGACGGAGCCGAGCGTGAGCAGGCTCGATAGGGTCAGAGCAATGAGGGCAGGACGCATGGCTGCAGGTTCCTTGCGAAGGGAGGGGGCAGACTGCCGATCTGGGCCAGACGGGCCCGGACCGGCTGCCGCGATTATCAACCAAGGTCTCTCGAAAACGCAACCTGTGCGGTCGAACCCGGCGAGCCCTGACCGGCCCGACGGAGCGGGGAGGCCCGTCCACTGGCGATGTCAGGTGTCGGAGGCGGGGCCGGTTTGGTCTGCGATGCTGTAGTCGGCGGGGCGATGGGCGGGATTGGCGACCAGCAATTCGGCCAGGAAACCCAGGGCGAAGAACAGCTTCCCCAGCACCAGGTGGGCCACCCCCAGAGTCACCAGCAGCGCATCGAAACGCTGGAGCGGTCCCCCCAACAACAGCCCTCGCAGGCCGAGGCCGCCGAGGGCCAGCAGGCCGACGGCCACTGACAGCAGGCCCAGTCCACCCCACAGATGCATCGGGCGGCTGCCGTAGCTGGTCTGGAACTTCACCGTGAGCAGATCGAGAAACCCACGATGAAACCGCCGCAGTCCATACTTGCTGTGCCCATGGGGACGGGCCCGATGGTGCACGTCGATTTCGGTGACCCGGAAGCCCCGGGCGTGAGCCAGCGCCGGAATGAACCGGTGTCGTTCTCCATACAGGGTGAGCTCGCGGGCTACCTCGCGGCGGAAGCACTTGTAGCCGCAGTTGTGGTCGTGCAGGGTAAGCCCGGTCAGTCGGCTGACCATCCAGTTGAAGACCTTGCTGGGCTTGGTCTTGTGCCAGGGATCGAGCCGGCGCACCTTCCAGCCATTGACCAGGTCGTATCCCTCCGCGAGTTTCTGCAGAAAGCGGGGGATCTCGGCGGGGTTGTCTTGCAGGTCGGCATCGAGGGTGAAGACGATTTCGCCCCGCGTGGCGGCGAGGGCCGCGGCGAGGGCCGCCGTCTTGCCGAAATTGCGGCGGAACCGCAAGCCCCGGACCTGGGGATGTTCGCAGGCGAGTTCCTCAATGACGCGCCAACTGCCATCGTTCGAGCCATCGTCGACGAACAGCAGTTCCCACTCCTGGCTGGCCCCGGCACAGGCACTGGCGATCTGGGCGTGCAGTTCGCGCAGGCTCTCGTGCTCGTTGAAGACGGGGACGATGATCGACAGCATGGAACCGGGGGGGGGGCCACGGAGAGGGATTGGAGGGAGGGGGGGCGAACCACCCCCGCCAGCCGAATTGTGACGAAGCCGCCATCGCTTCGCCATGAACCGGCGGGAAAAAGCGGGGCGGCTGCAGGACAGGACCGTGACGGCGGACCGTGGCCCGTTGCCGTTGGGGCCGGACGCCCAGCTTGGCCGGTTACAGCTTCCAGTCTTCCTCGGCGAGTTGGGCCCGTGCCCGCCAGATCGATTCCAGCACGAACTGCACCGCCTCCTCCTCGGCGAACGGACTGAGAATATACGACTTGAGCGCCACCGTTGGTTCCCCGTAATCGGTCTCGCGGTAGCAGTCGGTCAGCGAGATGACGACCCCCCGGCCCTGCAGCGCCTCGGCCTGGATGATTTCGAAGATGCGACGGTTGTATTGGTTGTGGCGGAGGAGCAGATCGCGGTAGCTGGCGTCGGTCCGTTCCAGTTCGGGGATCTTGAACGTGTCGGTTCCGGGGGGATAGACGCGGAACAGGGTGACCGGTCCGTGATTGCCCGCGTTGAGCACGTGGGTCGCCTCGTGCGACTCGAGTTGTTCGCGAAGCGCTTCGGCCATCGAGACGACATGCCCCAGCAGGGCTCGCAGGCCGTTTTTGCCGAACAGCAGCAGATTGGCGAGGGCGGCCATGGCACCCGAGGCCGATCGCGAGGTTTCCAGCGTGTACTGCCCGGGATGATACTCGCCCGATTGAAACAGATACGGCATCGCGTCTTTGGTGCGGGCGATGAGCTTGAGGTCGGACGAGTCGCGGAGCAGGAACAGGCTGGAGATGTAGGGGGTGAACCCGGTCTTGTGAAAGTCGACTCCAATCGAATCGGCCAGACCCAGGTAGCGCATGCGGTTGCGGACCACCGCGAGGGCCCTCACGGTGCGGCGGCGGAAACCCAGCGGGTTCGACTCGAAGTCGTAATCGTCGAAGACGCTCCAGGCCCAGCCGATGACCGCGTCGGCATGCAGGTGGGGGATGTAGTCGAGATTGAACTCGGTGACGAGTCGGTCGCGGACGGCATGCAGCGCCTCGAGGTCATCGACCCCGAAGGCGTCGGTGGTTCCCATCGTGGCGATGATCGCGCCGATCTTGCGCCCCTGCTTCAGAAGGTCGCGGCAGATCGTCTCGGTGAGACAGGGACGAATCTGATTGTCGGCGTCGGTGGGAACCAGCACGAGGTTGTCGTACCCCAGACCCAGCCAGCCGCAGACCGTTTTGGCGGCGTAGTGAGCCCGTTCAGAACAGACAATCGCCACCGGTTCACGCAGGCCGTGCGAAATGGTTCCAGGGGCGGCCTTCTCGACCCCCAGCCGCACGCCGTACAGGGTGGTGCCAGTGCCGCCAAACGTGAAGATTCCCACCGCATTGCGGGGGTCGTAGCCGACGAGGCCGGCGGTGATGGCCGAGGCTTCCACTTCGGCTAGCGCGACCTGCCGCGAGCTTTCTTCGCTGACCAGGTTGGGATTGTAGATCGAGGGAAGCAGCCCCCCGATGATGCTGGGGATGGTGGGGGGGGAGATAACGTTGATCTGGGCGCGGGGATGGCCCCAGATGAACATCCCCGAAAGGTGCTGCACGAGCCGCTGGGTGATCTCTTCGAGCTGCCCGGGATTCTCCGCCATGCGCAGGGCGCGGGCCCCTTCGAAATCGGGTTCGACGGGAGTTCCCAGCAGGGGGGTCTTCGATTTCAGTGCGTCGACGGCGTCGAGCGTGCGCAGCACCGAGAAGGCGAAGTAGGCGTCGTGCACCCGGTCTGAGACCGGCTGCGGGAAGGACTGGCGCAACTCGTGCACCAACCGCTGGTAGGGAGAAGTCATGCGATGTCACCGCGAGGCGGGGGAACGTTCGACCCCGATAATAGACCGGCCACCCCCAGTGCCAACAGGTCATGCCGGAGACTTCAGAAACGCCAGTGAATCTGCAGTGACCGGGAACGTGCCGGTGATGGCGGAAACTGACGACCCGCAGCCTGGCTTGCGTCGCCACTCACCCTCGACAAAACAAACAGGGCGGAATGCCAACTTGCGTTGACACTCCGCCCTTGAGGGAGTCTGGAAACACACTCGGGCGATTACCTGGTCGGCTTGCGGGGGGGGGCGGTTCCGGTTCCCGCAGCGGGGGCATTGCCCGCCTTGGGAGCGGTGCCGGTGGTCGGTTTGGCCGCAGCGCCAGTCGCGGGCTTGGTGGTGGCGGGTCGGGTCCCCTCGGCCTGGGTCGCCTTGGGCTTGCCTGTGCCGGTGCTCGAAGCGGGCTGCACGTTGTCTCCCGCGGCGTACCGCTGATTCAGGTATTGGATGACCGCATCGGTGATGTCTTCCCGATTGCGGTGCCAGGTGACCGTCTGCAGCATCGTGCGGGTCAGCTCGTTGGGATTCTCGACCGATTCATCGAGCTTGTGGGCGTTGAGCACCATCGAGTAGCCGTTGGTCTCGGCAAACTTATCGAGCGCCTTCTGAACCGCCTGGAACATCTCGGACTGGATCTCCAGCTCACGCCGCATGACCTGCTGTTTGGCGACGGCGGCGTAAGTCTTGGCGCTGGTTTCGATCTTGATGAGCTCTTCTTCTTTGGAGACCATTTCGGCGCTGTCGAAGTCGAGCTGCTGCTCGCGGACATCGCTGACGAGGGCCGCCTTCTGCTGCTGGAGTTGGTCGAGCTTCTGTTGTTTCGACTTCTTCAATTCGACAAGCTCATCGCGCAGCTTCTTGAACTGCTCCGACTCGAGGAAGACCCGTTCCGTGTCGAGGACGGCGATTTTCTGGGGGGCGGCGTTGGCATTGGCGGCCGCCGGGGCCTGGGCCCGGGCCGACGAGGGAGCAACCATCGCCAGGGCTCCCCAGAGACTGGCCGACCACAGCAGGGACTTGCGCACGGGAGAAGACTCCGCGAGGAGGGATTTGAGACAACTGGCACACAGCGTGCCCGGGACGTCAGCACTGCCATTCGCACAGAGCGCGGAAGCCGGAAATCGGCCGGGGGGCATCGCTGGGGCGGGGTATATGTCAGGTGTCGGGAAACGCGTCAAGATGAGGTTTTTTGAAGGGGATCCCCAGATTGACCCGGCTTCCCAGTTTGCCAGGAGGGGGCCAGGCGATGGGCCATTCGCGGCAGCGCCCCGCCACCGGTAGTTTGCGGGTGGGGGGACATCCCGATGTGGCGGCCCCGCGACACGATTCCCCCCCGGTGGGCCGACTCGGTATTCTCTCGGCACTTGACCCGAGGGGCGGAAGTGCGCCCGCCGGGAGGCCCTGTGGCCTGCCAGACCCGGATTGCCGGCCTGGGGGGCCCGTGTTGGAGTGCGATGCGATGCAGTTCCCCCAGATGCTGCGAGTGCGGCAGAAGTTCAACAATCCCCGCGTCACCGACATTCCCGGCGAGGTGGAGACCCAGTTGTGGTCTCTGGCGCTGGGGCAGAAGGTGCGTCCCGGGCAGACGGTGGCGATTACCGTGGGCAGCCGGGGAATCGCCAATATCGACCAGATCACCAAGGCCATCGTCCAGCACTTTCGATCGCTGGGGGCAGTCCCGTTCATTGTGCCCGCGATGGGAAGTCACGGTGGGGGGACGGCCGAGGGGCAGCGGGCGATTGTCGAAGGCTACGGCATCACCGAGTCGACGATGGGGTGTGAGATCCGGGCGTCGATGGAGACGGTGATTGTCGACCAGACACCGCAGGGAGTGCCGGTGCACTTCGACAAGCACGCCTTCGGGGCCGACCACGTCGTGGTGGCGGGGCGGGTCAAACCCCATACGAATTTCGTGGGGGAGATCGAAAGCGGCCTGCACAAAATGATGCTGATCGGTCTCGGGAAGCACAACGGGGCCAAGATCTACCACCGCGCGATCACCGACTACAACTGGTACGACATCGTCACCTCGGTGGGGGAACGTGTGCTCAAGAAGTGCAAAGTCATCTGTGGGGTGGGTATTGTTGAAAACGCCTTCGACGAGACCGCTCTGATCGCCGCCGTCCCGCCCGAGACCTTTCTGCAGCGTGAGAAGGAGCTGCTGGTGCTGGCGAAACAGTGGATGCCGCGTCTGCCGTTTGATGACGTGCACCTGCTGATCATCGACGAGATCGGCAAGAACATCAGCGGGACCGGAATGGATACGAACGTCATCGGCCGCAAGTACAACGATCACAAGGCGACCGAGCGCGACCAGACCCGGGTGCGGACCATCTTCGTCCGCAGCCTGACCAAGGCGACCAAGGGGAACGCCACCGGGATCGGCATGGCCGAGTTCACCAATCGCCGGACCGCCGAGGCGGTTGACCGCAAGATCACCGCCATCAACGCCATCACGGGAGGTCACGCCCCCGCCGCCGCCATTCCCATCTGGTACGACACCGACCGGGAAGTCCTCGAGAATGCGTTCCCGACGATTGGTCTGCCCGAGCCCCCCGAGGCTCGCGTGATCCAGATCTCCAACACGCTGCATCTGGCCGAGGTGTTGGTCAGCACCGCGTATCGACCGGAATTGGAACGGCGGTCCGATCTGGAAATCCTCGGCCCGCCGGCGGAACTGGCGTTTGACGCCGCCGGCAACCTCTTCCCCGTGGCGGCCCACTGAGTTTTCCGGTTGGCTGTGGTTCACATTTCCCAGTAATCCCGCGCTCGCGGCGGCAGGAGATTCACATGTTCGTTTCCGGTGTGTGGCAGAGGCGTCTGACGTGGGTGGGACTCTGCAGTGCGTTGCTGCTGCTGGTTCCCGCACTGCGGCTGGGGGCCGAAGACAAGGCCGCCGCCCAGTGGCGGCCTCTGTTCAACGGCAAGGATCTCGACGGGTGGATTCCCAAGATCCGCGGCGAGAAGCTGGGAGACAACTACGGCAATACGTTTCGGGTCGAGAATGGCGTGCTGAAGGTCGCCTATGACCGCGATAAGTATCCCGAGTTCAAAGAAAAGTTCGGGCACCTGTTTTATCGTGAGCCGTTTTCGAACTACCGGTTGCGGGTCGAATACCGCTTCACCGGGGACCAGTGTGCGGGAGGGCCGGGGTGGGCCTTCCGCAACAGCGGTGTGATGGTGCATGGGGAAGACCCGGCCGGCATGGCGCTCGACCAGGACTTTCCCGCCTCGATCGAAGTGCAGCTGCTGGGAGGGCCGGGGCAAGGGGACCGCCCCACCGCCAACCTCTGCACACCCGGGACGAATGTGGTGATGGGGCAGGAACTGGTCACCCGGCACTGCACCAATTCCAAATCGAAGACCTACCACGGCGATCAGTGGGTGACAGTCGAGCTCGAGGTGCGGGGCGATCAGGTGATCCGGCACCTGATCGACGGGCAGGTGGTGCTGGAGTATCAGCAACCGCAACTCGACCCGCGCGATGCGCACGCCAAAGAGCTGGCGGCGAAGCAGGGGGGACAGTTGCTGCTGAAGGGGGGGACGATCTCGCTGCAGTCCGAGAGCCACCCGGTGGAGTTCCGCCGCGTCGACATCCAGATTCTGGAATAGCCGGAGTGCACGCCGGTTCCCGCGGTTTCCGCATGTGGGATGGCGAGACGCGGAAGAAGTCTGCCGCACCCGGCCGCTGGATGAGACCGGCGGCCGGGACCGCCGGGAACTACATCGTCCTGGCCAATTCGACCAGGGTGCGGACCATCACGCCGGTGCCGCCCCCTTCACGGTGCGGCTTGTCGGCGGCGGCGAAGGCGGGGCCGGCGATGTCGAGGTGGACC
>CAIOTJ010000672.1 GCA_903861195.1 uncultured Planctomycetaceae bacterium
CACGGGGTTGCGATCCGTTTCGACAACCACGTCCAACGACCGACAGGTTGAAAACCTATCGTACGACTCGCGACGACCTTCCTGGAAATGTCATACGGCCGAACAATTCCCCGTAGGGGCTACTTCCCTCAGCCCGGGGTTGGTGCGCAGCACCTACCCCGGGTCGGGGGCCCCAGAAATAGCCCTATCCTGTAAGGATTGCTTTCGAGGACCGTCGAGCATGGTGGCCCATCGATCGGCCGTCACAGGGCGTGGAAAGGAACCCTGACAGGGTACAGGTCGTGGTTGTGGGGCGGTCACCCAGGGTAGCCGCTGGGGCGGCAACCCTGGGCTGAGGGAAGTCACCTCTACGAGGTAGGCGGTTGGGCCTGCGGGAGGTTTTGGGCTACGGGGAACGCGGAGTCTGAGACGTGACAGGCTGGAAGCCTATCCCACGGACACGTGGTGACAAACATTCTGTTTGTCGGTCCAGACGCCATGGTCAGCCGGTCCGATGGTCTATCTGAAGGCAGAGTCAAGGGTTGAGACGTGACAGGCTGGAAGCCTATCCCACGGGCGGAACCGCCAGACTGGCGGTTAATGGTAACCGGGGCGTCAGGTGAAGCAGTTGGCCGCCGATTGCATGACGAACGGACCCGTCAGTTGCGGACCGGCCAGGTAGCTTCCCGCCAGGGGACGGATTGTTCCCGACACAATGGGACCCGACACCACGGCCGGCGGCGGCGGCACATACAGGCCCGCCCGGTGCTTTTCGAGCAGCAGGTTCCAGTCTTCGGCCACCAACGGAGCCGAGGCGCGGTGGATCTGCAGCTTCTGGTTCTTGTCGATCACCGACACCCGGGGAAGGGGGGCCGAGCCGAACTGCTTCCAGACCCGTTCGCCCTTTTCGGTCGAGGTGTCGATCACCGCCACCACGTAATTCGCCAGCAGATCGCGGCGGTGCTGGCTGCGCGTGAGCAGCTCGTTCTCGACCCGCGAACCGGTCGAGTCGGGGCTGGGATTCAGCACCACCAGCAACGGCAAGTGCCGGGCCTGCGCCTCTTTCCAAGCGGTGCCGTAATCGGTATGAATCGTCTGTTCAGACGTGCCGCTCGCCAAGGCGGCGGCCAGACACAGAAGTGCCACGGGGGCATTCATCGTGCGGGAACTCCATTCGAGAGGTGCCGTTGGCTGCAGACCCACTGCAGCCGCCAGCTCGAATGCGTTCGCCCTGTTCTCTCCACGAGCGTCAGGCCCCAGCCATGAACGCAGTAGTGAGTTCCCACGTTCGCCCCTGCCGCCCCGACTGTCAACTGAACAGACCCCCCAATCCAAACCAAGCCCCCCACTCACGCCCCAGACACACCCCGCAAAAACCACCCAAATACCGCACCCTGCCACAGTTCCACCCGCAGCGGGAGTTGCCGAACGATGCCGGTGTTGAGTGAGGCGGCGGGGCTGGCCCTGCGGGAGCAGGCGATTCGGCGGATCGTGGTCATCAAGCCCAGTGCTCTCGGGGATGTGGTGCAGTCTCTCCCCCTCGCGCGGGTGCTGCAGACGGCGTGGCCGGGGGCGACGGTGCACTGGGTGATCAACCGCGAGTTCGAGAGCCTGCTGAGCGCTCATCCGCGGCTCGCGGGGACCATCCCGTTTCAGCGGCGGGGGGGCTTCACCCGGTACCTGCGGCTGTTGTCGGAGCTGCGCTCGCACCGGTTCGACCTGGTCCTCGATCTGCAGGGGCTGTTGCGGACGGGGGTGATGACGCGGGTCACGGGGGCCCGGCTGCGGCTCGGTTTGCAGA